>DASYWT010000072.1:0-3383 GCA_035935775.1 Terriglobales bacterium | reverse complement strand
GGCGGCTCGCGGGTCAAGATCAAGCCGGCTCACGTCATGGAGTACATAGATAGCAAGCGAACCTTTCTCCAACAGGTTGGTTTCAGGCAGTTCCCGCGCCCATCTCTCGCGATCCACGTTGCCGCGAACGGCAGTGACCGGTGCGATCACGGCCAACTCCGTCAGGATTGAAGCGTCGTCACCCACATCGCCGGCGTGGATGATGTAATCAGAGCCGCGCAAAGCAGCTATGGCTTCGGGCCGCAGCAGGCCGTGGGTGTCGGAGATAACGCCAATCGTCCATTCGCTCCGGGTGTCCCTCCGCGCGCTACCCACAATGTGACGGGACGATGGCATATTTTTCTTCAATAAAACATTGAAGCTTCACTGGAAGGACTACCGCCAGCTCTTGCCAGGTAAGCATCTTGCAGCGCACTCGAAGCTCGGCAAAGCGTATGGCCTGCATGACCTGAAACCAGGCTTCGAGCAGGTCAGGGCGACGGGCATCGGCCAGCACACAAAAAGAAAACCCCGTGGCATGAGCCGCCAGCACATCGCGAATCAACTGATAGCTCAAGTAATGATTTAGCTGCTGCGGGAGCTGGCGGCGATAAAACACTGCAGCAAAGTCGCGGTAACAGGCAAGCGCGGCCTTGCTCTTGTGCTGGAAGTCTCCTTCCGTGAGCTTGGCTTCGACCAGCAGGTTGCCAAGTCGCATGTCCACCTCGGTTCGGTCGCACTTGGCCTCGAGCAGAGGCACTCGCGGTTTATACCCGAATTGCGGTGGACCATCGGTTTGGGCGGCGAGAAAATGCAGCACTCGGCGGTCGGAAACGACACCCGGATAGCAAAAAATATTCATCAACAGCGCGTCAGAGCTGTTGCAGGAATCGAGTTCGCACCAGCGCCGGCCGAGACGCGGCAGAGACTTGACTTGCGAGTGGGGCTTGGCCAGGCGTCGGCGCCACTCCGGATTGCCCAGGATGGCGCGATAGCTGGCGGGAAGAAAATTGCCATGCCCGCCGCTATCGGAAGGTTCAAAAACCACGGCGGGCACGCCGCCATAGCTTAGTTGATGAGGCAGGCCGTGAGCCTGGGCGTACCTCTGGTTGCACTCGCTGAGTTGGGCCCGAAGCCGGCTCACGCAGGTGAGAGTGCCATCAGGGAGGACGCCGGCCATGTCCATCATCTTGCGGTGGGCCCACCGTGGTTGGCAAGTCGGCTTCTTTCCCACCAGGATGGTTGGGGTATCATTTCATGATGCCAGCCGCTATCGAGTGCCGGGGCCTGCGCAAGACTTACGATGGCAAGGTGGAAGCCGTGCGCGGCCTGGACCTGGAGATCCAGATCGAGGAGTGCTTTGGGCTGCTGGGCCCGAACGGCGCCGGCAAGACCACCACCATCGAGATACTGGAGGGCCTGCTGGCGCCTACCGCCGGCCAGGTCACTATTCTCGGGCGCACCTGGCGGGAACACCCGCGAGATCTGCGCGAGCTTCTGGGTATTTCGCTGCAGGAGACCCGCTTCTCCGAAAAACTGAGTGTGCGGGAAACCCTGGGGCTGTTCGCCAGCTTCTATTGCCGGCCGCGTTCTGTGAATCAGGTGATGAAAGAATTGGAACTGACAGAGAAGGCGGGCAGCTGGGTGGGGAAGCTTTCCGGCGGGCAGAAACAGCGGCTGGCGGTGGCAACCGCGCTGGTCGGGAATCCGCAGATTTTATTTCTGGACGAACCCACAACCGGGCTGGATCCGCAAAGCCGGCGGCAGCTGTGGGAGATAGTGCGTGGGTTCCAGCGCGGCGGGGGCACTGTGCTGCTCACCACCCACTACATGGATGAAGCCGAGCGCCTCTGCGACCGCATCGCCATTGTGGATCATGGGCAGGTGATTGCCTTGGGCACACCGGCACAACTCATTGCCCAACTGGGTGGACACCACGTGGTGGAGTTTGCCACCAGCAACGGCGGAGCGAGCAGCAAAGAAGTTTGGCGGGCGCTGCCCGGCGTGGATTCCGTGCATGAGGACGACGGCATGCTGCTGCTGCACGTGCGCGAGCCGCACCAGACCATTCCGGCGCTGCTGGCAGCGGTGGAGGGCCAGGGTTCACAGCTTGTCCATCTCACCACGCGTCAGGCCAGCCTGGAAGATGTATTCGTGCATTTGACGGGCAGGCACTTGCGGGAGGACTAAGAACAAGTGGTCAGGAGTCAGGAGTCAGCGTGCGCGAGACCTTGCAAGCAACGTCTCTACCGCCGTTCATCCATAGTTCTATACAACCCACCAGTAGAGACGTAACTTGTTACGTCTCGCAAGCTGCGGTCAGTCTTAAGCTGGCGGGTGAGGGTAAAGACGAAGATGGAGACAGTAAACACACACCGCCCTGAAGTGCGATGGCAACCGACGGAGACCCGGCCGGCGCCGCCACAGCCCAGCCACCCGCGGCAGAATGGGCGCTGGGCGGGATACGCCCACCTGCTGCTGGCGCGAATGCGGGAGCTGCAGCGCGAGCCGGAGGTGATCTTCTGGGTATTTATTTTCCCCTTGCTGCTCGCGCTTGGCCTGGGAATCGCGTTTCGCAACAAGCCTGCCGACGTGGCGCCGGTGGCGATTGTCTCCAGCCCCGGGGCGCAGCACGCACTCAACCTGCTGCAAGCGTCGCCGCAACACGCCGCAATTCACGCGGAAGTGCTCGATGACGCGCTCGCGCTCAAGGGCTTCCGTCTGGGCAAATACGCCCTGGTGATCGAGCCGAAGGCGGACGGCAGTTTCCAATATCGCTACGACCCGGCGCGGCCGGAGAGCGTGCCGGCGCTCAACCAGATTGATGATGCGCTGCAGGCGGCGGCCGGCCGGCGCAACCCGCTGGCTACGACGGCCAGGATCTCCAGCGAGCCGGGCGCCCGCTACATTGATTTCCTGATTCCCGGCCTGCTGGGCATGAATGTGATGAACGCGGCCATGTGGGGAATCGGTTTCGCCCTGGTGGAAATGCGCCAGCGCAAGCTGCTGAAACGCTATCTGGCCACCCCCATGCGGCGCAGCGATTTCCTGCTGGCGCTCACCAGCAGTCGCCTGGTGCTGATGCTGGTGGAAGTGGCGCTCTTGCTGGGCTTCGGCGTGCTGGTGTTCCACATGAAGGTGCTGGGGTCGCTGGCCACGATTTTGCTGGTGGGAACCGTGGGCGCGCTCTCGTTTGCTGGAGTGGGCCTGCTGACCGCCTGTCGCGCGGAAAAAATCGAGAGCGTCAGCGGGTTGATCAACCTGGTGATGCTGCCCATGTGGGTTTTCTCTGGCGTCTTCTTCTCCTATGAACGTTTTCCGGCCGTAGTGCAACCGTTCATCAAGGCGCTGCCGCTCACCGCGCTCAATGACGCACTGCGCGCCACGATTCTCGAAGGAGCGCC
>DASYWT010000071.1:0-8009 GCA_035935775.1 Terriglobales bacterium | reverse complement strand
GGCGCGCTGTTTGCCGTGTGGGCCGCCGCCTGGGTTGCCATCTGGTTGCTGCCCGCGCGCTATCGTTCCGAAACTACCATCATGATTGACGAACTACAGGTGCCGGCGGAGGAGGGCGCCTCTGGACTGCAGGCACGCTTGCAGACCCTGACGCCGCAGATTCTCAGCCGCGCCCGCCTGCAGCGCATTGTTCAGGATCTGAAACCCTACTCCGCAAATGGCTTCTCCACCGACGCGCTGGTCAACCAGATGCGGAGCGACATCAAGGTGCAACCACTCCCGGTCTCCGGCCGGCCCAACGAGCTTGCCGCTTTTACCATTTCCTACTCCGCTTCCAGCCCGGCGCTGGCCCAGCAGGTGACCACGCGCCTGACTTCGCTTTTCATCGAAGAGAATGTGCGCACGCGCGCGCAGCGCTCGGAGGAGACAACCAGCTTTCTTGATACCCAGCTGCAGGATGCCCGCGCCTTCCTGCAAAAGCAGGAGGCCCGTCTGCAGGAGTTCAACGCGCAATACCAGGGCCAGTTGCCCAGCGAAGCGCAGGCCAATCTCTCGCTGCGCGACGGGCTCGATGCCCGCCTGCAAAACGCCACCCAGGAGCTGCAGCGCGCCAATCAGCAGAAGCTCTATCTGAGTTCGCTGCTGGCGCAGTATCGCGAGCTGCGGATTACCGGCGGTTCCGCGTCCAGTGCCCCCGCAGGGACACCCCCCGCCCTGGACGCGGAACTTTCGCGCCTTCGCCAGCAGCTTGCCGGCCTGCGCCTGCGCTACACCGAAGCCCACCCCGACCTGGTCCGGCTGCGGGAGCAGATTGCGAGCACGGAAAAACTTAGAACGCAAATGGAACAGGAGCTGACGGGCGGTCATCCGGAAGCGGGCGCCATGGAGTCGCCCGCCACCCTGCAGATCCAGAGCCAACTCCGGGCCAACGAGCAGGAAATTCGTGACCGGCAAACCCAGATAGCCGGCATGCAGGCGGAAATGCACGTTGTGCAGGCGCGCCTGCGCAACACCCCCGTGCGGGAGCAGCAGTTGGCCGAACTGACCCGCGATTACAACCAGTCGCGCTCCTATTACGAATCGCTGCTAGCCAAGCGCAACCAGTCGCAGCTGGCCGGCAGCCTGGATAAGCAGCAGCAAGGCCAGCAGTTCCGGATTCTGGATCCACCCACTTTGCCGGCCGCACCCTATTATCCTGACCGCTTCAAATTCAGCCTCGGAGGCCTGCTGCTGGGCGCGGTGGCAGGCGGGCTGGCGGGATATGCCCGCGAACTGCTGGACGATCACATCCACTCGCCGGCCGAGGTGGAAGACCTTTGTCCCGCGCCTATCCTGGCGGCCATCCCTCCCGCCGCACAACCGGACTCCTGGCTGGGACGCCTGCGGGTCGGCGGGGAGATTGCAGGGGCTACGGCGCTGCTCGTTCTGGTGACCGGAAGCACTTATTTGGCGTTCATCGCCCGCTATCGCGACTGATTCGCAACGGAACCGTGCAATGACTCGAAGCAATCCCATCCCGCAACCTGCGACCGAAAGCGGCGCAGCCCTCGCGGAGTCTCGGCCGGAATCCCCCGGCCGCGCAACCTGGGACTTCGAGTCACTTTCCTGGCTGGCGCCCGGGGTCCCCCTGCGCCAGGTGATTTGTATCTTGGGCGCCGGCCAGGAGACGGTACGGGAGCAGTTCCGGTTGTTGCACACCCGTCTGGAGGACCTGCGGCGAACGCGACCGCTGAAGAGCGTCCTTGTTACCAGCAGCCTGCCTGAAGAAGGGAAGAGTTTCGTGGCCCTCAATCTGGCGGTGGCGCTTTCGCAGGGCGGGCGCAACCGGGTGCTGCTGCTGGAAGCCGACATGCGCCGGCCCTCCTGTTGCGCCGCCCTGGGGCTCAGACCGGTTCCCGGACTGGCGGAGTGCTGCGGCAGCAGTGGCCCGGTGTCCGGATTTGTTTATCGTGTCGCCGGGCTGGACTTGTGCCTTATGCCGGCAAGCGCCGGGCCGGCTCCGGCCGCGGAATTACTGCCTGCTCGGCGCCTGACGCAAGTCCTGGCCGAGACTGGCCGGAACTTTGATTGGGTCGTGGTGGATTCTTCTCCCCTGCTGCCGGTGGCCGACACCGTTGCGCTCTCCCGCCGCTGCGATGGCATCCTGCTGGTGGCGCGGCGTAAGCGCACGCTGAAGGCCGCCCTGCGGGAGGCCTTGGACCGCATTGAACCAGTCAAACTGCTGGGCCTCGTACTCAATGATTTTCCCAGCCCCCACAGTTGCCAAGCTTATTTTCGTAGTTTCTCTGCCTCGGCTCCCGGAACCGAGCCTGCTGAAACCGATTACAGAGAAGCTGCGTAACTCCCCACCGGATTCACCAACAATTTGCCCATGCTCCAATTTCTTATGCGCAAGCGCCTGTCGCCGATTCGGCCTGTCAAACCCACTTCAACCATGCAATCTGTTTCCCGCCTGTCACAAGACCTTGCCGGCGAAGCGCTGGCGGACGAGGAGGCCGATTTCACCCGCCACATCTACCTGGAGCGCCGGCGCGCTGAGCGTTCCCGCCGGAGCCTGCTGCTGATACTCCTCGATGGCGCGACCATCGCCGATCCGGCGGCCCGCATGGCGGCTTTTCAAACGATTATTCAGAAGTTGGCCAGTCTGCTGCGCGACACCGACGTGCTGGGCTGGTACCGCAAGGAAACTGTCCTGGGCGTGCTGCTTCCCGACCTGGAGCGCCTTGACCAGACCATGATCCGCTCCCTGTTCAGCAAGATCTCCGACCTGCTGGACCAGTCCCTGAGCCCCAGGCTTGCGCGCAGGATGCAGCTCACGGCTCATGCCTTTCCCGATCCTTTGCGGCTGAGTGGCGACGCGACCGACTTCACGCTGTATCCGGAGTTGCCTCGCCCCAGACGTTCGCGATTGGAAACGGCGCTGAAGCGGGCGCTCGATTTCGGCATCAGCCTGCTGGCCCTGCTGCTGTTGTCGCCACTTTTGGCCCTCCTGGCTTTGGCCGTCAAATGCTCCTCCCGGGGGCCGGCGCTGTTTCGCCAGGCGCGGCTGGGCCTGTACGCAAAACCTTTTACTTTTCTGAAATTCCGCTCCATGTACGCGGGCAACAATGCCGGCATGCACGAGGCTTACGTTGCAAAACTCATTGCCGGCGAGCCGGCGGCCAAGCGAAACGGAATTTACAAAATGACGGACGACCCGCGCGTCACCACGCTGGGGCGCATCCTGCGCCGCACCAGCCTCGACGAACTGCCGCAACTTTGGAACGTTCTACGCGGCGAAATGTCGCTGGTAGGGCCGCGGCCGCCCCTGGGTTACGAGTTCCGGCGTTATGCCCCCTGGCATCGCCGGCGCGTCCTGGAGGTAAAACCGGGCATCACCGGGCTTTGGCAGGTGCAGGGGCGCAGCGGCATCAGCTTTGACGAGATGGTGCGCCTCGACCTGCGCTATGCCCGGCGCTGGTCCCTGTGGCTGGATTTGAAGATCCTTTGGCAAACGCCGGCCGCCATGCTCTCCGGCAAAGGCGCTTATTGATATGGCCGCACTTCCCGCAACCCCGCTTTCAGAGCCGGACGTCAGTTCGCTCGCACACAGCGCGATCCACGTCGGCATGATCGGCTACGGATACTGGGGCGTCAACGTGCTGCGCAATCTGCGCAGCCTGGCCGGGGCGCGCGTGGACCTGCTCTGCGATACCAGTGAAGATGCCCTGCGGCGCGCGCGGCGCGCCTACCCCGAGATGGGCCTGACCAGGGATTCAGCCGACATCCTCTTCTCTCCCCAGATTGACGCCGTCGCCATCGTCACCCCGGTTTCTACTCATTTCGAACTGGCCAAGGCCGCTCTGCAGAACGGCAAGCACGTTTTCCTGGAAAAGCCACTCACCGCGAATTCCCATCAGGCGGAGGAACTGATGGAACTGGCGGAGCGCCGCCATTTGACCCTCATGGTGGACCACACCTTCCTCTTTACCGGGGCGGTAAGAAAAATCCGCCAGCTCATCTATGGCGGCACTTTGGGCGCCCTCTACTACTACGATTCCATGCGCGTGAACCTGGGCATGTTTCAGCACGACGTGAACGTGGTGTGGGACCTGGCCCCGCATGACCTCTCGATCATGGATTACCTGGTGCGCGCCCGGCCGGAGGCGGTCAGCGCTACCGGCCAGAAGCATGTCGGCGAGCTGGAGGATGTGGCCTTCATTACCGTTTACTTTCCGGAAAACATGATTGCGCACATAAACGTCAACTGGCTCTCCCCGGTGAAAGTCCGCCGCACTCTTATCGGCGGCGAATCCAGAATGCTGGTATGGAACGATCTGGAAATTGACGAAAAGATCAAGGTCTACGACAAGGGAGTGAAGGTCAGGAAGCGGGAGCAAGTCTACGAGTTGCTGGTCAGCTACCGCTCCGGGGATGCCTGGATACCGCACCTGCGCGGGGAGGAGGCGCTGCACAACGAACTGGATTATTTCCTGGATTGCGTGGTCCACCAGAAGGAACCCATTAATGACGGCGCGGCGGGATTGCGCAATGTCAAACTGCTGGAGGCGGCCTCGAGTTCGCTGGCCAAGGGCGGCGAACTGGTGTACCTGTGAACGAATTCTGCTGCATCGCGCCCGATGTGAAACTGGGCCATGATGTATGCCTGGCCAGGTTCATCAATCTCTATGGCTGCGAAATCGGCGACCAGACCAGGGTGGGCGCCTTCGTGGAAATTCAGAAAAACGCCAAAGTCGGCTGCCGCTGCAAGATCTCCAGCCACACCTTCATTTGCGAAGGCGTCACCATCGAAGACAACGTCTTCATCGGCCATGGCGTGGTCTTCATCAATGACACTTATCCCCGCGCCACCACCGCCGCCGGCAACCTGCAGAGCGAGCAGGACTGGAAGGTGGAACCCACGCGGGTGCGGCAAGGAGCGTCCGTCGGCTCCGGAGCCACCATCCTGGCCAATGTAACCATCGGCGAGAACGCCCTGGTGGGCGCCGGCAGCGTGGTCACCAAAGATGTCCCGGCCAACAGCATCGTTGCCGGCAATCCCGCGCGCGTTCTTCGCTACATCTCCCAACCCCCAAGGTGCGATCATGGCATTTCCATCTCCCATTCCATTTCTCGATCTCGTCAGCCAGCATCGCGAACTGCAAGATGAAATCCTGGCCGTGGTGGGCCAGGCTTTGCGCACGGCTGTCTTTACCAACGGCCCCATGCTGCTGCAGTTTGAAACTTCATTCGCCGAGTTTTGCGGCACGCGGCATTGCCTTGCGGTGAGCAGCGGCACGGATGCCCTGCGCTTTGCGCTGCTCGCATCCGGCATTGGCCCCGGCGATTGCGTGTTGACCGCGCCCAACTCTTTCATCGCCACGGCGGAAGCCATTTCCCAAACCGGCGCCCTTCCTGAGTTTGTGGATGTAGACCCTCGCACCTGCAACCTGGACGTGGCCCAACTTCGCTCCTGCCTGGACCGCTGCCTGCGCGATAGCCAGGGCAACCTGCTCAGCCGCCACAGCGGCCGGCGGGTGGCCGCTATCGTGCCCGTCCATCTGTACGGCCTGCCCGCGGACATGGATCCCATCCTCGAACTGGCTGAGCACTACGGCCTGCTGGTGATTGAGGATGCCTGCCAGGCACACGGAGCCGAGTATTTCTCGCGTGCCGCCAAAGCTTTGCTCCCCGCCGGCTGCATGGGGCGGGCCGCCGCTTTCAGCTTCTACCCGGGAAAGAACCTGGGCGCCTGCGGCGAGGCGGGCGCGGTCACAACCAATGATGATGAAATCGCGCACAAGGTGCGCCTGCTGCGCGATCACGGCCAGACGCGCAAATACCAGCATGCCATCGAGGGCTATAACGGCCGCATGGATGCCATTCAGGCGGGCATCCTCTTCGCCAAGCTGCGCCGCCTGCAGGAGTGGAACCGGCAGCGCCGCGCCGTGGCCGCGCGCTACCGCAATCTCCTCGCCGGGTGTCAGCAGGTGACGCTGCCGCAGGAGCCGGAATATGCGCGCTCGAACTGCCACCTGTTTGTGATTCGCCTACGCCAGCGCGACGCGCTGCTGGACTATCTCAACCAATCGGGCATCGGCGCTTCGGTTCACTATCCCGTGCCCATTCACTGCCAGCCCGCATTCCGCCATCTGGGGTACAAACCCGGTGATTTCCCCATGGCCGAAAGCCTGTCGCGTGAGGTGCTCTCCATTCCCATGTATCCCCACCTTGCGCCGGCGCAGCAGGATCGCGTGGTGGAAGCTATACGGGACTTTCTGGCTGCCTTGGAAAAGCCGGAAGCCACTCCGGTCGCAGCGGCTTCGTGAGTGTCAATGACCACCCAGCCTGAGCTCTCCATCATCATCGTGAACTGGAATTCGGCGGAGTATTTGTGGCGCTGCCTGGGCAGCCTCTTCTCCGCCAATTGCGATTGCAACTTTGAAGTCCTGGTGGTTGATAACGGCTCCTATGACGGCTGCGGTGAGATGCTGAGCGAACACTTCCCACAGGTGCGCTTCCTGCAGTTGCCGAAAAATCTTGGCTTTGCTGCCGCCAACAATCTCGCCTTCGCCTTCTCCGCGGGACGAAATCTGCTCTTTCTGAATCCGGATACGGAGGTGGTGGGCCAGGGGTTGCGGCGCATGCTGGACGCGCTGGCGGCCACGCCCGATGCCGGCCTTGTTGGTCCCAGGCTCGTCGCTCCTGATTTTTCCACCCAGTGGAACTGCATGCGCCGCGCCCCCACTATTCTGAATCAACTGCTGGATGCGTCTCTCACCCGGAGAATCTTCCCGTCCTGGTGGGGTTTTGATGTGGTGGCATGCGAAGCGCATGAACCTCTTGCCGCCGAGGTGGTGCCCGGCACTTGCCTGCTGGTGCGGCGTGATGTGTTCGCACGCGCGGGCCGATTCAACCAGGCCTACTTTATGTATGTCGAGGACGTTGACCTCTGCTGCCGGGCGCGCAAGCTGGGTTGGAAGACCTACTACCTGCACGACGCGGTGGTGATCCACCACGGCGGGCGAAGCTCGCGAATGCAGCCGCAAAGCGCTTTTTCCGCGGTGTTGATGCGTGAGTCGGTTGTGAAGTTCCTGTCCTTGAACCGCGGCCGAGCCTGCGCTTCTTTATATCGCGCTACCACGGGCCTGGCGGCGATTTGCCGGCTGCTGCTTTGCGGCGGGCTATTGCTCACCGCCCGTCACGAGCGCCGGCCCCGGTGGCGAGTCGCCGCTCATAAGTGGTCGGGGGTATTGCGCTGGAGCCTGGGACTGGAACCCTGGGCACGGGCTTTGAGCGCGGCGCAGCCGGTGCCTCCCACCGAATTCCCGCAAACAATTTCCACCGGCCAGCGCTTGCGCGCCTGAACGCCCAGGACTTCGCGCTTCTAAGTACATGATGAACTCGAGTTCCATACTGGCCGGCGCGCGGAACGCTCCTCCGCCGTTCCTGTTCCGTTGCTTCAAGGCGCTCAAACGGCGCCACGTGCGCGGCGCGCACCGCATGCTGCTGGTCTGGCAGCGGCTGCACGGCGGCTGCCTGGTGCTCTATCCGCTCTCCTCCAGGGTGAACGTAGCTGTCCCCATCAACCGCATGGAGAATGCCTGGGAACTGCCCGACATTCTCGCTTATGAGCAGGACCTGATCCGAACCTGCTGCTCGGCATTGGCCCCTCTCACCAATGTCACCCTGCTCGACTGTGGCGCCGATATCGGCCTCTTCACCGCGCTTCTGTGCGCGCGGTGCGATCGGATCGCCCGCGTCGTGGCCTTCGAACCCAACAGCAGGGTGGAGCAGGTCCTGCGCCACAACCTGAACCAGTTCCCCCGTTCCGAGGTGCACATGGCGGCGGTCAGCAATTTCGTCGGGCGCGGCAGATTGCTGGCTCCCGCCTATGACCTCGGTGATCATGCCCGCTTCCTGGTGTCCGCCGCGCAAGGCGTTCCCGTCATACCTGTGGACAGCCTGCGGCTGTTCGGCGGAAACCTGCTGCTGAAAATTGATGTGGAAGGCGAAGAGTTACACGTGCT
>DASYWT010000070.1:0-7423 GCA_035935775.1 Terriglobales bacterium | reverse complement strand
CCCGTGAACGGCAGGGTATCGACCGAGGGATGAGTTTCGTACAAGCTATAGAACCAGATCGAATCGGAATCCCTCAGCTTTTCATCCAGGCGATAAAGGTACTGGTTGTCGGTAGCCGTGGTGACGGGGTCGAACGTGTAGGTGTTTCCGGCGCCATTCGGCAGCGGTACAAATTGGCCCAGCAGCTTAACCGCCAGGGGATTCAGGTCGGCGGCGGGAATCACTCCCGTGGGAAACAGTGTGCTGTAAGGAGTCCCCGCGGGCATCGGTACTCCGGCGGAACTTATCAGGGGGACAGGCGAGCTGTTTCCCGAGGTGAAGGGCCCGGAGCCGCCACTGGCGACAGAAAAATCCCCGGTCCGCTCGGCCGCGCTCAGGACTGTCGGCACACTGAAAGGTTGGGGTTGTCTGGCATGTAGGCCCTGGTAGGAGAAGAAGAAGAACGCATGGTTCTTCACAATCGGCCCACCCAGGGTGCCTCCATATTGGTTCTGGTGGAAGGGTGATGCTGTCTTTTGAAAATAGCTCTTCGCGTCCAGAAAGGTGTCCCGATAGAACTCAAAAGCATCGCCGTGGAATTGGTTAGTGCCGTTCTTGATCGCAGCATTGATGATGGTCCCGGAGTTGCGGCCATACTCAGGATTGAGAGTGCTGGAAATCAAGTTAAATTCGGCAATGGCATCCGGGCTGGGGCGGACCAGCGCCGTGTTGAGAGCGGCGTCATTGGTATCAGTTCCATTGATCAGGAACGAGTTCTGCTGGGTTTGATTCCCGTTGGCAGAATAGGCTCCGTTTGCGCCGCCAAAGCGATCGGATGTTCCCACAACACCTGGCTGAAGCAACTGAAGCTGCGTCCAGTCACGGCCATTTAGCGGCATGTCCACAATCTGGTTGCCGGTAATTGTGGTACCGCGCTGCATGTTGGTGGTGTCCACCTGGACTGGATTAGCCTCAACGGTCAGCTCCTGACTGAAGCTGCCGACCTCAAGCTGCGGATTCAGCGAGTAGACCTGATTGAGATAGAGGTGGATGCCGCTGATCTGGTAGGCTCTGAACCCGCTGGCCTCGGCTTTAACCGAGTAGTTTCCGATTGGTAGCTGCAGGAAGGAGTAGGCGCCATCCTTACCCGAAACAGTGGAAAAAGTTATTCCGGTGGCACGGTTGGTGGCGGTCAACTTTACGTTGGGCACCACCGCCCCGGACTGGTCTGTGACCGTACCCCGAATGCTGGCATAGAGGTTATCGGCTTTCGCGTACCCTGTGCAGAAAAAGGCCAATGCCAAGGCCAACGCGAGCAGTCCCCACCCCGATCGAGTAGTCATTTATCTCCTCCGCCTTTCGCTATCCAAATCCAAAGTTTGAACGTTTGAAGGACCCATTGAGGCCAGATGGCTCCCCGAAAACCACAAAAACCGGGGCAAAGGAGCCTGTTTAGAAAGCCAAATAACTGTCAGACATAACGGGCAACTGATGTGCCAAATACTTACCTCAACAAAATCAGCAACATACGTTAATTATGCGGGCAAACCTACCAGAATCCGGAGATACCGCTTTCCAGATTCTGAAAACGGGAGGCCTCCACGTGTGGCCTGCGGCCTGAGTGTTGCAAGTTGTTGCTTCCAGCTTCCTATGCCGATCAGGGACACAACACCAGACAGCAGAAGCAGATCAAGGTTCGAGCCGCCTTGGTATGGCGGGATTCTGCATTCTCGGCGTGGAACCCGAAACCGCCTCCAGGCCAACTCCCTAAGCGGAGAGCTGTTCGAGGAGCAAGCCGTTGCTGCGCGGCCCGAGGAGCAAAATCACTGCTGCGACTGTAACCATGGCAGCCGCGAGGAGGGCGAAAACGGCGGGCACGCCGTATACCAGCAGGGCGCCGATCAGCAGCGAACTGAGGGCAGCGCTCAAGCGGCTCCAGCTGTAAGTGAAGCCCACTCCCGTCGCGCGGATGCGGGTGGGAAACAGCTCACTCTGGTAGGCGTGGAAGTTGGCGGAAAAACAATTGTTGCTCAGGGTCACCAGCGCCCCGCTAAGGATGATGAGGGCCGGCTCTTTCCAGAACGCAAATCCCAGCCCGAATAACCCGATCAGCAGGGCTGTTGTGGCGATGGTCCATTTGCGTTCCAGACGATCGGAGGTGAAGACGGCGAACAGAGGACCCAGCGGAGCGACCAGGGCCATCAATAATGTGTAATCGAGGGAGGAAAGCAGAGGTATGCCGCGCTTGAGCAGAAAGGTAGGAGCCCAGTTGGCAAAGCCATAAAAACCGATGGTCTGCAGCGCCTGGAAGATCACCAGCATCAGGGTTCGCTTCCCGTAGGGTGGCAGCCACAGCTCAACCAAAGCTGAGAGAACGGAACGACCCTTACCAGGCGCAACCCGGACGGAGCCATCAGCCATGGCCGGAGCCTCGGTCCTGACCCCTGACTCAGCCTCCAGCACAACCAGGATGTTCTCCGCCTCCCGGCTGCGACCCCGCTCCGCCAGCCAACGCGGCGACTCCGGCAGACGCAGACGAAAATACCAGGCCAGCATTCCTCCGGCGCTGCCGATCACCATGACCCAGCGCCAGCCGTCCATCAGGAAGTGGGTTGGGATTAGCAGACGGGAAAGAACAGCCGCGGCCGGCACGGAAGTGAATCCCACCACCTGAGTAATAGCAACAAAGCGGCCGCGCACTCCGCTGGGGACTAGTTCCGTGACGTAAGTGTCAATCACTACGATCTCGGCCCCAATGCCAACGCCGGCCAGAAAGCGAAACAGAATTAGCCATTGGGCATCGGGCGCGAGCGCTCCCGCCAGGGTAAAGGCGGAGTAGATCAGCAGCATAATCACGAACGCGCTGCGGCGGCCAATGTGGTCACTGGCCAGACCGAAAAAAACTGTTCCAAGAAACATTCCCAGGAATCCGGCGGCCACCAGCAGGCTGAACTGGTGCAAGGTGAGAAAGTGCGACTCCTGCAGGGCCGCCCCCAGGTAGGCGACCATAAAAAGGTCGTAGAGGTCGAACCAGCCTCCCAGAGAAACCAGGGTGACGAAGCGGCGATGAAAGCGCCCGACTTCCAGCCGTTCCAGGCGCGCTGCAACCGACAGTTGCTCGCGCGACGCCGCGGAATCCGCCCGGTGCATGGGCCTTAGCATACCGCGCCCCGCAATCAGGCTCTGTGGCCGAGGATGTCCTGGCCCTGGCCTGAGGCGGTTCAGGCAGCGCTTACCAAAGGCATCTTGCTGAATTTATTACCCCTGCCCAAACTCTAAGAGGGGATTCCTGTTGCGACTCTGCGCCACCACCATCCTGAAATTGTGCTGGAGCGTCTACTTGCTGTTGACGTCGCTCTATTGCCTGCTCGCTTTCCTGCCCTACACCTACTACGCCCTGATCAAGGCGCCCGCCTATGAGTGGATGCCGTGGTTCGTGCACCACCATGCCTTGCTCTACTGGCTGGCCTGGGGGGCAGCGGCCGTGGCGTACTGGCCAGGGAGGAAAAGAAGCTGGCAATCCTTAATCTTATTGGCGCTGACCGTGCCCGGCTTGTATCTGCTGGCAAGGCCACTGATGCCCACGCTGCAAAGCAACCGGACCGCCTATGTCGCCGGCCTGCTCGCCCTGGCCCTTTTGATCCTGACCACCGTTCCTGAGGTCGTCCGCTGCTGGTTGCGGCGATCTGAAGGCGGCGGCCACTTCTCCTACTCCACTGCCGTGCTGGCGGCGGTATTGATGGCCTTGCTGTATTCCGTGGGATCGGTCACGCATGCGTATGTGGAGACCAGCGCGCTTGTGATCCGCCTGGCCGATCTTGAACTCACCGGGTGGAGTGTTATTTCCCACGTTTTGCTCGCCGTCATCATTTTTTCCGTGCTCAATATCATCAGTTTGCTATCGGCAAAGACACGCCGTCCGGGCCGTGGCCGCCTCCTTCTGGAGGGGGTCCTCAGTCTTGCCGGCGTGTGGTTCGGGTTACAACACTTCCTCGCCAGCACCCTCACGTTTGAGGGCTGGCCGGCGCAACTTTATGCCGCTACCCTGGCCGCTGCCCTAACCCTGCTCGCCGGGTCGCTGGCGCTGCCCTTCCTGCGCCGGGAACAAGACGCCGTTACTCCGGTTGTTGCTAAACGTGGGCGATTGGCCGCCCTGATCACAGGAGGAGTGGTGGCCGCGACCGCCGTGGCCCTGCCCTCAATCATCCGTGGCGGCGATTGGAATGGCGTTCTGCAGGGCACCTGCACCCTTGTCTTCTGGATTGCCTTGACCGTCTGCCTGTTCCGTTTGCGGCCGCATCCTGCGCAATACTCGGCTGCTTTGATAGCAGCCGTCCTGCTGGTTAGCGGCTTCACCTACAAAGTTCTGCAAGCCTCGGAAATCTTCTGGGCCCGCTCCCTGGGTGATACCGACGACGCCATCAGCCGCCGCATGGACACCTACGCCACACAGAACGCCTCCTTTCAGTTGGTTCACGACCTCCTGGGCAATGCGCCCCAGGAACGTTGCGGCGATCTGTGCCGCATCCTGCGCGAGTACACCGACATTCGCGACGCCAGCGCGGTGGATGTGAAACTGGTCAATCCCCTGCTCCCCAGCCACGGCTACCGGCCCAACATTTTCATTTTTGTGATTGATTCCATGCGTCCCGACTACCTCGGCGCTTATAACCCGCAGGTGGATTTCACGCCCCACCTGGACGCGCTGGCGCGCGACAGCGTGGTCATGCATAACGTTTACACGCAATACTCGGGGACCACCCTTTCCGAGCCTGCGATCTGGGCGGGCACGATGCTGCTCCACGCTCATTATCTGCAGCCATTTTCAAAAGTGAACGGGCTGGAAAAGCTGGCCCGCGCCGATGGTTATCGGATGCTGGTCAGCTACGACACCGTGCTCAGCCAGCTGCTTTCCCCGGACGATGATATGGTCAAGCTGGACACCGACAAGTCGCTGTGGAATCGCTTTGAAGTCTGCTCCACCGTTCAGCAAACCGAACATGCCCTGGACGAGCGCGACCCTTCCCGGCCGGTGCTGTTTTACTCCCAGCCCATGAACGTGCACCAGTTTGCCCATAATGACCTGCCGCGGCCGAACAGCAGCAACTGGCATTTTCGCCCCGGCTTCAACAACCG
This sequence comes from Terriglobales bacterium, assembly GCA_035935775.1. Classification (GTDB taxonomy): domain Bacteria; phylum Acidobacteriota; class Terriglobia; order Terriglobales; family Acidobacteriaceae; genus JAICWP01. The sequence goes on along the minus strand of DASYWT010000070.1, from coordinate 2,308 downwards.
CATTGCTTACGAGGTGCACCAGGTGGATGGCTGCATGGGAGGATTCCTGCAGTACCTGAAGGCGCGCGGCCTCTATGACGACAGCCTCATCATTGTCACTTCCGACCACGGAGACGCGACGGGGCAATTCGGACGCCTCAGTCATTCCACCAGCATCTACCCGGAGATCGTCCGCGTGCCTCTCATCGTGCACCTGCCGGCGAAGTTGCGCGGCCAGTTGGTGCATGACGACCAGCGTGTTTCCGCGCTTACCGATATAACGCCCACCCTCTACTACCTGCTCGGCCACCGGCCCATCGTGCACGATCCCATGCTGGGTCATCCCCTGTTCGCCGCTACGCGGCAGGAACTGGAAAGCTACCAGCGCAAAGACCTGTTCCTGGCTTCCGATGTGCGCGCCGTCTACGGCATCCTCGACGACAATGGACGCTTTCTGTACGTCACCTACGATTCGCCCGCGGAGAGCTACCTCTTCGACCTGACCGGCGACCCCAACGCCCTGCATAATGTGCTTACCCCACGCCTCAAGCAGCAATATGACGAGCGCATCATTGACTACCTGCACCAGGTAGCCGATTTCTACGATTACAAGCCCAACATGGGATCCTTGCTGGCCAGCTCAGAAAAATAGATTTATTTATTGCTGTTATTTGAGAACCGCATCCCGGCCGCCTCCTCCGCTAGGCGGGAGTCGGCGCTGAAGTTGCGAATGGGGCGGGAATTGTGGCCACGCTCCGGCGGATGGCGGCAGCCAAACAACCTCTATTGTTGCGGATTTTGCTGCTGTTGTTGTTGCTGCTGCTGTTGCTGCTGTTGTAGTTGTTGCATCCGCTGGAGTTCCTGGAGCAACTGTTCCGGAGTCTTAACGCCGGGCGCTTGCTGGACGCCGCCTTGCGGAGCACCAGGCCCAGAGGCCTGAGGGTAGGACTGTGGTTGCGGTTGCTGGTTGGACTGGTCTTCCGCGGGGGGTTCCTCAGGCGGAATCTCGGAATCATCGGCGTTCGCGTCCGGCGGCACTTCGGACTCGTTCGGCATGACCTGCTGCTCGGGCTGAGGTGGAGGCTGGTAAGCAGCTGCCGGCGGGCTGGGTGAGGGGCCTTCGCCACCCGCCTTGGGGGTAAGAATCACGTGCTGCAATCCTCCCGGGTTGGCTGCCGAGGCGACCATCACGTAGTCATAGCGGGAACCGTTGAGCAACTCCGCCAACACGTTGCGGGCCGGGCCAGGACCCATGCGGCCGGCCACGCGCTCAAATCCCGCCCCGGGCGGCAGTTCAATGATTGCTCCCGTCAAGCGCGCGACTGAGTGAAGAATGTCACTCATGGTCGAGTTACGCGAAATGATGGTGAGTTGGCCGTTGAGATAACTGACCTGCGGCGGCTGCGCCGGCAACTGTTCCAGAGTCGGAGGCGGCGCCGGTGGAGCAGGCGGGGTAACCGGATCGGCGGGTCGCTGTGCTTTTACACGCACCGTATGCGGCTTTTGCGCTTTCTGCGGCGCGCCCCAAAACAGGGCGGGCAGGAACAACAAAAGCAAGAATATAACCGCGATTTGCCTGGAACGGAACATGAGAGACAGCCGCGCTGGGGAGTGGGACCGGTGGTCTGACGGGCCAGTGTGATTGTAACACTCCCTTGGCGGCAGCGTGGTAATGTGACCAGAGTTACATCTAAGTGGCTGCACCATAGACCTTTGCTTGCATCTGAGTAGCCGGATTTGGCATCGTAGCACTTGTGGTCCGCTGAGCCGACCTCTCTATGATGAGAACGACAAGACCGTGTTGCGTTGCGCTGCCACCTTCGGCTTTTTTGGCTCTTTTTTGCCTGGTTTTGGGACTTATGTCGCCGGCCTGGGCGCAGGAAGCCTGTTTGACGGCTTCCGACATGGGCGCCAACGCAGTCTCCACGCTGCAAAACACGGGTAAACGCTACTTTCAGATGGCGGCCGCGGGTGATAGCGCCACCTTGCGGCAGAATGCCACACCGAGTCTGGCAGCGAGCTTCGGCGGAGTGGAAGCCGCGGTGAACGATCACAAGGAAGAATTTGCCGGCGCCCAGAGCGCAGCGCGCCCGCCCTACGTGCTGGAAGCCTCGGGCAGCGCTCCTCTGGAGCGGGCCGAATTTTTCTGCGGCATCTATAACTCTCCTGACCGCGTTGGCTTTTCGATTCCCAGTCTCCCGCCGGGGACTTATGCGGTTGTAATCCAGGACGTAACCACTGCGAAAGCCGCCAAGTACAGCGTGACCATGATTCTGCAGGAGCAAGCGGCCGGGGGCACAAGTACAGCGCAGAGTGAAAACCCGGAAGC
>DASYWT010000069.1:0-8770 GCA_035935775.1 Terriglobales bacterium | reverse complement strand
ATGGTGAACGCGGTGTCCAACTCCGTGGTGCCCAAGATTACGGTGATCATCGGCGGCTCTTTCGGCGCCGGACACTACGCCATGTGCGGCAAGGCATACGACCCGCGCCTGCTTTTCGCCTGGCCCAGCGCCCGCTACGCGGTGATGAGCGGAGAATCGGCTGCGGGCACGCTGGTCGAAATCAAAATCAAGCAACTGGAGCGCGGCGGCAAGAAGCTGAGCGATGAGGAAAAGCGTGAGCTGTTCGAATCGGTGAAGAAGACTTACGACGAGCAGCAGGACCCCCGCTATGGCGCCGCGCGGCTGTGGATTGACAAGATTATTGACCCGGTGGAAACGCGCGCCGCGCTGATCGAGGCCCTGGAAGCGGCAGCGCTGAATCCGGACGTGGCGGAGTTTAAGGTGGGGGTGCTGCAAACGTAGCAGTCAGCACTCAGCAGTCAAGCATTCAGCCTGGACTTCGCAATTTGGACCGCCGACCGGCAATTCCGGTTGCTGGCTGAATGCTGATTGCTGATTGCTGAGTGCTTTGGCAGCCTCCGTGCCTCCGTGGTGAGAAATGGATGAAGTCAAACTCATCGAATGCCCCCGCGACGCCTGGCAAGGGCTGAAGGGCCAGGTTCCGACCGATGTGAAGGTGAGCTACCTCAACGCCCTGATTGGCGCCGGCTTCAAGCACATTGACGCGGTCTCATTCGTCTCGCCCAAAGCGGTGCCGCAGATGGCCGACTCGGAAAAAGTTCTGGAAGAACTGGACCCGCCCGACGATGTGGAGATCATCGGCATTGTGGTCAACAGCAAGGGCGCGGAGCGCGCTATTGCCACCAATGGCGTGCGCACGCTGGGTTTTCCTTACTCGGTTTCGCCCACGTTCCTGGAAAAGAATCAGAACCAGACGCTGGAGGCGGCGCTCGACGAACTGGAAGCCATCGAGAAGAAGGCGGACGAAGCCGGCCTTGACGTTGTGGTTTACATTTCCATGGCCTTCGGCAATCCCTACGGCGATGATTGGAGCGTGGAGGAAGTCGTGGAAGCCGTCGGCGTTCTCGAGTCTTCCGATATCCACACGGTCTCCCTGGCTGACACCGTGGGCGTGGCCGGCTCCGAGCAGATTCGCGAGCTCGTCTCCGCGGTGCTGGCCAGGTACGATTATCTGGAAATCGGCGTACACCTCCACAGCCGTCCGGAACAGGCGGTGGACAAGGTTCTGGCCGCTTACGATGCCGGTTGCCGTCGCTTTGACTCCGCCCTGGGCGGGCTGGGAGGATGTCCCTTCGCCCAGGACGAACTGGTGGGCAATATCCCCACCGAAAAGGTGCTGGAGGCGTTGAAGCAGCGCGGGGTCACGCCGCCGATTCAGCGCTCGCTGGATAGCGTGCTGAAGGCGTCTGCGGAGATCGGGGCAAAGTTTGGGAAGTAGCTGTCGACCTTCGGCTGTCGGCTGTTAGTTTTTGGCTCTTGGCTCTTGGCTCTTGGCTTTTGGCTTTTGACTCTTGGCTTTTGGCTGAGCTGTTGCTCTTACAAGCCGGGGTCATGCAGAGGCGCTTTAGCGCCGAAGCATCTCGCGCGCACCACCGCAAATTTTGTGGCGCGGGCGCCCCTTGGGCAAGCTCAGGGCAGGCTCCCGCCCGCGAGTCACAAGCTAAGAGCCAAAAGCCAAGAGCCGAATTGCCAATTACAAATTACTCAATTACAAATCCGCCCATGCCAAACAATCTCAGGCTCGCTCACGACGGCCCTGTCGCCACCATCACCTTTAACCGCCCCGACAAGCGCAACGCGCTCAGCTTCGAACTGCTGGACGAATTTATGGAGGCGCTGGATGAGGTCGAGCGCGGCCCCGCCCAGGTGCTCATCATCACCGGGGCGGGCAAAGCCTTTTGCGCGGGCCTCGATCTGGAAGGCCTCAAGGCCCTCCTGGGCAAAACTCACGACCAGAACGTGCAGGACTCGGCGCGCATGGCGCAGATTTTTCGCCGCCTCTACGATTTTCCCAAGCCGACGATCGCCGCCGTGAACGGCGCCACCATCGCTGGTGGCACCGGCATCGCTACCATGTGCGACTTTACCCTGGCCGTGCCGGAAGCCAAGTTCGGCTACACCGAGGTGCGCATCGGCTTTGTGCCAGCCATCGTCTCCTCCATCCTCGTCTGGCAGGTGGGCCACAAAATCGCCCGCGACCTGCTCATGACCGGTCGCCTGTTCGATGCCGCCGAGGCCTACCGTTTCGGGCTGGTGAACGAGGTGGTTCCGCCCGAGCGCCTGATGGAGCGCGCCCGCGAATTGGCTGCGCTGCTGCTGGAAAACAGCCCTTCCTCGGTGCGGCTCACCAAAAAGCTGATTAACAGCTTTATTGCCCGTCCGCTGGATGAGCAGATCGCGCAGGCAGTAGCGGACAATGCCCGCATCCGCACCACCGCCGACTTCCGCGAAGGTATTACCGCGTTTCTGGAGAAGCGCAAGCCGCGCTGGTCGGGGAAGTAGCTGGCTAGCTGACTGGCTGAGTAGCTGGCTCGCCGAAAAAGCACTCAGCAATCAGCACTCAGCATTCAGTCGGCAACGAGCATTGCCAGCGCGCTGCCGCGGAAGTTTCGGGGCTGAATGCTGACTGCTGAATGCTGAATGTCAGATGTTAAGCTAGTCAGCCAGCGAGCTAAACAGCTAAGAACACGATGCCCAAATCCGCCGCTACTATCGCCACCACCGCCCTCTCCCGCATCCGCGTGCGCTACGCCGAAACCGACCAGATGGGCATCGTCTACCATTCCAACTATTTCATCTGGTTTGAAGTCGGCCGCGTGGATCTGCTCCGCCAACTGGGCTTCACCTACCGCGAAATGGAACAGGAAGACGGCTGCTACATCGCCGTGGTGGACGCGCGCTGCCGCTTCAAAGCGCCGGCACGCTATGACGATGAGATTGTCGTGCGCACGCATTTGAAGAACGTGCGCGAGTCGCTGATTCATTTTGCCTACGAAGCGGTACGCGAAAGCGACGGGATGCTGCTGGCCGAGGGCGAAACCACGCACATTGTTACCGACTCCGACATGCGCAAGCGCGAACTGCCGCCAAAGTACATGGCGGCGTTTAAGGTCGCGGTAGGCAACTGACTAAGTTGGCTCGCTGTAGGGCTGAGTGGGCGGCTCGTCAGCCATTCGCATTTAGCACCACACCGGGGTGCTCTGGACCGCGAGGTCAGAACTGCCTCAGAAGGCCAGTTGCAGTCGCGACATCACAACATTCTCACCGCGTAATGGAGCCAGTTGCGGTGTGGCCATGGTAAAGCCGGTGTGCTCGTAAGCGTTCATAATCCGGGCGTAGCGATTGAGGTACCAGTTGAGAGCAACGCCCCATTCGGCTGCGCCGGCCGCGGCCGTTTTCGGATCGGAAAAAAGAGGGAACGCGTTCGCATCCACACGCAAGCGGCTGTAGCGGCCAGCTAACTCCCATCCGCCCAGGTGGTGAATGCCCTTTTGCGGTTCAAACGCACGCCGTGGCCGCATGCCCTCGTAGCTGTTCTTTTCGCCAGTCAGGATAAAGGAGGCGGTTGCCTGCCAGGCCTGATTGCTCAGCCGGCGGGCATGCGTCTGATAGCGAACCTGCTGAGAGGAAATGTTGTACTCACCGATCAATCCGACCGGCCCCCAGTAATACCAGGCCTGGGGAGACACGCGATTGTGCTGGCCGTCGGCGATGGCCTTCGTAGAGTATTTGAAGAAAGAGTTTTGCCCTACAGTCTTGAAGCTGGGCAATTTGCCATGCTCGTCAGCGAACGAGCCGCCCGCTCCCACCCCGAAACCACGCAGCGGCCTGGCTCGCGAGGTAAGAAACGGCTGCAAGAAAATGCGTGCGACACCTTCATTGCTCGTCCGCCACTGGAAGTTGCCGTTCGATCCGTCGGTGGTGCCGTTGAAATAGCCTGCCGCGTAGCTGAGCGCGTGGTGCAGCATCGCACCGCTCAGTTGGGCGCCCACTTCCCGCAGGGGAACCAGATCAGAGGCGAGCGAGCGCTCGGAAAACGACGATTCGCTATCGGAACGCAGATCCTCCAATCCCAGCGGAGTCTTGAACTTCCCCACCCGTGGTTTGAGAAAAGGCGATAGCTTCAACTCCAGGTAGGCGTCCTGGATTTGAGGATTGTTCTGTCCAAAATCCGGCATGAAACGGAAGCTGAGTGCGTTGAACACGGTCCCTTCAAAAACGGGCCGTATGCGGCGGAAGAAGAGCTTGTCAGGGCTCTGATCTTTCAGATCACTGGAGAAGAACCGGCCGTCGGCCTGGATAAACCCATGCACCCGCAGTTGAGTGGAGCTATCTTCGCTGCTAACGAGCAGGCCATCGTGTCCGAAGGAGATGGCGTCTACGGCCGAACTGGCCTGGGTGGGGCCAGCGGCATCGGCAGCATCCGCGGGAAGAACCGCGCCTCGCCCATGAAGATTTAACCCTATTAATACAATTAGGATACTTGTGATCCAGGACAAAGCCCTCGTTTGACGCGCGACTTTCATCGTTGGTCCTAATCGAAGCGGACACATCTACAGCAATTTGCAGCCCAGCAGCAGCAGCGTGGTGCCCAGCAGCGGGCGCAGGGCTTTTTCCGGCACCCGTGCGGTCATTCTGCTGCCTAGCCAGACACCCGGGATCGAGCCCACCAGAAGCCCTCCCAGCAGTCGAACATTGATGCTGCCCAGGCCGATGTGCCCAAGGGCAGAGACTCCAACCAGCAACAGGGCGTGCACAATATCAGAGCCAACCATTCTGCGCAGCGGCGTGCCCGGGTAGAGAACCACCAGCGAGGCGATGATGAGGCTGCCGCTGCCGACGGAAGTGATGCTGACCAGGAAACCCACGACCAAACCCGTCAGAGTTGTCAGCCACGCGCGCCGGCGCCCCTCCTCCTGGCTCAGGACGGTTGATGCCGGCCGGGAGCCGCGCAGAGCGCGCCAGAAAAGACTCAATGCCACACCCACCAGGGCCGCACCCAGCATGCGGAGTACCAGACGGTCCAGGTTGTGAGTGCCGGAAGCATGGAGACGCGCCAGCAGCGCCAGGCCTATTAGCGCCCCTGGAATGCTGCCCAACGCCAGCCGTTTGACAAGGGTCAGATCCACCGTCTGCTGCCGCCAGTGCACCACGGCGCCGGCGGACTTGGTCAACGTGCTCCACACCAGGTCGGTGCCGACGGCCATCATGGGCGGAGCCCATCCCAGCAGAATCAGCAAGGGCGTGAGGAGCGCTCCACCGCCTGTGCCCGTCACCCCTACCAGAAAGCCGACAATTAAACCAAGAAGTGAAACTCTGAAATCCATGTCCTACTCTCTTCCCTGCTGCGAGCCCGCGGCACGCTCCCTGAGCCCAGTGCCACAATAGCAATTAACATCATCGAATAACTCGACATCTAAAACAGAACAACGCAGCACAATTCTTGTTGCCCCCACAATTCAGTGTTCCGCGCTCTGGCGGCCCCGGTGCTTCTTCTTGCCGGCGTCCGGCGGAGGGGCATCGCCGGCGATGTCGGCCAGCGAGGTATTCTCCAGGATGTGAGCGGCGGCGTTGCGCACGTCCATAAAAACGCTGTACAGCTGGCGGTGCGACTTGTCGCTGTCAATCAGATGCTGCAGCCCGGCGCCGTCGGCGAACGGCGCCAATGGGCCGTCAACTGTACGGATCACTTCACTGAGAAAGATCTGATTGGGCGGGCGCTTGAGCTGGTAACCGCCCTTGGCGCCGCGAACGCTCTCCACCAGGCGCGCATTTTTCAGTTCCAGCAGGATCAATTCCAAAAATTTTTCCGGCAGGTTCTCCTCGTACGCGATGTCGCGGATGCGGATGGCGCCCTGACGGTAACGGCGGGCGAGCATCATCAGCGCCTGCAAAGCGTATAAGCCTTTTTGTGAGACTTTCATCGCGTTCCGGCCCTGCCGCAAAAGGCATACTCTATCATGTTTGTAGACATAATCAAGATGCAAGACTTTGCAGTGGGACGCACAGAATTTGCACTTCCCAGCCGGCGCAAAACATGGGATGTTAACGAATCCAAAAGGTTTGCTCGTGCCAAACCGGCTGGGGACGCACTATGTAAAGATTTGCGCCCGGAAGTGACGCGAAATGACGCAGTGACGCATCTGGCGGCCCATGTTACATTTAATTACGCAGCCCCCGCCCACTTGTCTGCATCAGAAACTTATTCCGAAATACCGGTTTAGTACAATCATGAGTCTGTTTCCAGTTCGGCGCCGGAGCCCTCTTTTTACATGAGCGTTTTAGAGATGCCCTTGCCGGTGGTGGACGAAGAACTGCCACCAGCCCGAGAAGATAGCAGCATTTCACAATCCGCCCCGGATTCCAGGGATTATTGGGACTGGGTGTTCTGCCTCGCCATTGTTGGCGGGCTAGCCTTCCTGATTTTTGCCAGCTTGCACCACTCCCTGTTCCGTCCGGTGTGGCTGGCGGCCGAGCACCATCGCTGGGGTAAGTTGATCGTGCGGCCCAGCGTGATGTGGATGGCGATGGGCGCGAGTTTGCTGATCTTCCGCACCATCTTCTGGTTCCGCTACCGGCCGTTCCCGGCGGCCACAATGGCCGAGGCGCCGAAGGTTACGGTCATCATCCCTGCCTACAACGAAGGGCCGATGGTGCTTAACTCCATCGAATCGGTGGCCACCGCGCTCTATCCGCGTAACCGCCTGGAAATTTTTGTGGTGGACGACGGCAGCAAGGACGATACCTGGCTTCACATTCAGCGTGCTGCCGCCCGCTACCCCCACATGGTGACAACATTTCGCCAGCCCAGGAACAAGGGCAAGCGCGCTGCTCTGGCGGTGGGATTTGAGAGAGCGCGCGGCGAGATCATCGTTACGCTGGATTCTGACAGCGTGATTGAACCGAACGCCTTGCTGGCCATTACCGGCCCCTTCCGCGATCCCAAGGTGGGCGCGGTCGCCGGCAAGGTGGAAGTTTACAACCGGCGCAGCGGCGTTATTCCGCGCATGTTGCACGTGCAATACATTCTTTCCTTTGACCTGATGCGGGCGGTGGAGTCCTCCTATGGCACCGTATACTGCTGCCCGGGTGCGCTGACCGCCTACCGCACCTCCATCGTGCGCCGGGTGCTGCCGGACTGGATGGAGCAGAAATTTTTGGGCTCACGCTGCACCTTCGGTGAGGACCGCGCCATGACCAACATGGTCCTCTCCCAAGGTTTCGACACGGTGTACCAGCGCACGGCGCAGGTGCGCACCGTGGTGCCCGAGAATTACACCAAGATGTGCAAGATGTTCCTGCGCTGGGACCGCAGCTACGTGCGTGAGGAAATCAACTTCATGCGCATCGTGTGGAAGCGCCCGCTGGTGCCGCGCATTATCTCCGTCTGGGAGCGCATCACCTCCAACCTCCGCTACCCCATCAACTACCTGAGTATTGTCCTGTTGGTGACACTGGCTTATGCCCGGCCAGGCATGATTCCGCGCATGCTGCTGGCGATTGGCCTGGTTTCGCTGTTCAACATGATTTATTACCTGCGCAGCGAACGCTCCAAAGATTTCGTTTACGGCGTGCTCTACGGGTACTTCTCATTCTTCCTGATGTTCTGGATTTTTCCCTACGCCGTGCTCACGGTGCGGGCCAAAGGGTGGCTCACTCGATAGCTGGATAGACGGGCTGACTAGCTGGCCGGCTGGCTCGCTAGTTAAAGCGAGCGCCGCAAAGCTGTGCACACGGCTCGCCGCAACAGCTCTACCTTGATTCGCTGACCCTTCCTCCCCTTGGGCAAGATCGTAAACAGCAGCTAGTGCCAGCCCGCAAAGCGGGCAAAATGATCAGCCTTCGGAAGGGCGCAGCTTTAGCTGCGCCGTGCCGCATTCCCTGCTTACTTTACTTTTGTCATCCTGAGACGCACGACCAAGCGCAGCGCGGGAGTGCGGCAAAGGACCTGCTGTTCGCATTCACATGCGACTTATTGAATGTCACTGCGCGGCCCTGGTTTTCGCTGCTTAGCCTGAGCCAGCCCGCGCAGCGGGCGAAATAGTAAAGCCCAGGGCGGAAGCCCTGGGAAAGCAGGCCGGAGAATAAAGAGCCCCCTAGGGGCGGCACAAACTCTCTGTTGCGAACGTGAAACACAAGGTCCTTCGACTCGCGCTCGCTCGCTGCGCTCGGTCGCGCTCGCTCAGGATGACAGGAGGAAGGAAGGCGGTTTGGCTCGGCTGGAGCAGCGCCGTTCAAAGATCCAATGCGGATCACCGTTTCAGCTTAAGCATCTAGAATGTGGCCCCCCGCAGAGGGCAGGCGCGAGTGATAAAACTGCCCCTACTGGAGAACTTCACACCAGCCCGCGCAGCGGGCGAAATAGTAAAGCCCAGGGCGGAAGCCCTGGGAAAGCAGGCCGGAGAATGTGGAGCCCCGCAGGGGCGGCACAAACTCTCTGTTGGGAACATGAAGCGCAAGGTCCTTCGACTCGGGCTCCCTCGCTGCGCTCGGTCGCGCTCGCTCAGAATGACAGGAGGGAAGGAAGGCGGTGCGGGCTCGGCCGAAGCCGCTCCTTTCCGAAAGACGCTGAAAACTGAGTACTACGTACTGGAAACTTCTTCTCTTGCCGCGTAGTGGGATTCCACGTAGTCGTTGAGGATGGAGATAAATTCGGCGACGATCTTATCGCCGCGCAGCGTCGTCATCAGACGTCCATCCACGAACACCGGCGCTTTAGGCTCTTCGAAGGTGCCAGGTAGGGAAATGCCGATGTGCGAGTGCTTGGATTCGCCGGGGCCGTTGACCA
>DASYWT010000068.1:0-18258 GCA_035935775.1 Terriglobales bacterium | reverse complement strand
CAGCATCGGCAGGAGGGAAGAGGTGGACGGCCGAGGCGGTCACCTCCGGTGTGAGCCGCCGCAGGGGCGTGACGTCATCCAGACTCCACATGGCGCGGCCAAAGGTTGCCGCCACCAGGTCATTGCCGTGCACCGCCAGATCGCGCACGGGAGAGACCGGCAGGTTCAACTGCAGCGACTGCCAGTGCTCCCCGTCATCAAAGGAAACGAACACTCCCGTCTCTGTTCCGGCGTAGAGCAGTCCATTTCGCCGGCTGTCTTCCCGCACCGCCCAGGCTACGGAATCGGCAGGAAGTCCCAGCACGATGTTGCTCCAGGTGTGGCCGAAGTCGCGGGTGCGCAAGATGTAAGGTTTAAACTCGCGCGGCACCTGCAGGACGGCGTAAGCCGCGCCGGCATCATGATGGGATGTTTCGATTTCAACTACTAGCGGATAAGCCGGTTCTTCCTGGTCTCCTTTTGCCGGCTTTTTAGGGGCGGGGGTGGGTGGAGTCACGTTTTGCCAGGTGGCGCCGCCGTCGCGTGTGACATGAATCATGCCATCGCCGCTGCCTGCCCACAGCACGCCCGCCTGCACCGCCGAAGGCGAGAGCGCGGTGAGGCGGTCCACTGGGCGCCGTTGGGGGGCAGGTTTTTTCGACACGCCGCGCGTGAGGTCGGGGCTGAGTTCGTGCCAGCTGATGCCGCCGTCGCCGGTGGCAAGCACTTTCTGGGCACCCAAATACAACGTGTGCGGGTCCTGCGGCGAGAAAGCGATCGGCGGCATCACCCAGGTGCGGTATCTTTCCCCCGGCACGAACACATGCGCCATTTGTCCGGTTCGCCGGTCCAGGCGCATTAGGGTGCCATACCATCCGCTGGAATAGATCTTGTTTGGATCGAGCGGATCGGCCAGGATATGGGCCACCTCGAAGCCGCCGGTCGAATACCAGTCGCGGTAGGTAAGCTCGCCAAAGTCGCTGCGGCTGGGCGTTGCCACCGTGCCGCTATCCTGCTGCGCGGCATATATCCAGTAGGGAAACTGGTCGTCGGTCGTAACCGTGTAGAACTGGCCGGTGGGCTGGTTGAACCAAGAAGACCACGTCTGGCCCCCGTCGCGGCTGACGATGGCGCCCTGGTCCACGCCCAGGATCATCTGGCGGGTATCGCGCGGGTTGATCCAGAGCACGTGCACGTCGTCTCCACTGGGGGCTCCGTTCCAGGCCTGGAACGTACTTCCGCCGTCAGTGGAACGGTACATCGAGGTTTGCGCCGCGTAGACGATGTCGGGGTTCTTGGGATCCACGAACACTCGGCTGAAATAACCGTTGCCGATCACACGCGGGTCGGTGGTTATCTGGCGCCAGCTATTGCCGCCGTTGTCGGAACGGAACAGGCCCTGGGTCATGATGGCAAACACACTCTGGCCGCGAGTGCTCGGCGCAACCGCCACGCCGATCCTGCCCCGGTCCTTCTCCGGTAAGCCCTTGTCCGGCACAGCTTGCCAGGTGGCCCCTTCATCCCGGGAACGGTAGATCCAGGCATCCGGCCCGGCTGGGTGCTTTTCTTCCCCTTGCGGCGGGCGGCGCTCCAAAGCGGCGAATACCTCCCGCGGGTTGTCAGGATTAAAGCAAATGTCCACCGCGCCTGTGTCGTTGTCGCGAAACAGTACTTTGCTCCAGGTTATGCCGCCGTTGGTGGTTCGAAATACCCCGCGGCTGGGTCCGGGTTCGAAATCGCCGCTGGCAGACACCAGCACCAGTTCAGGGTTGCGCGGATCAACAATCAAGTTGGTGATGAAGTGGGTGTCCGCGAGTCCGACCGCGGCCCAGGTTGCGCCCGCGTCGGTGGACTTGTATACACCACTGCCACGTCCTTGCTCGCCGGTGCCGGCATAAAGAATGTCGGGCTGGGACGGGGCGACTGCCACAGCGCCGATCGAAGCCACACGTGCCGCATCAAAAATGGGCCGCCAAACGCGCCCGCCGTCGAGCGTCTTCCATATGCCGCCATTGGGCGTGGCAGCATAGTAAATGGAGGGATCACTCGGCACCCCGCTGACAGCGGTCACGCGACCGGCGCGAAACGGACCTATCAGACGCCAACTCAGTGTGGCGTACGCGCTGGGGTCAGCCTGGCCGAATGCGGGGATGGTGAGAACAAGAGCAACTGTAGCGGCGAAAACCAAAGGGTGGCGAATCTGCATCTGCTGGAGCTCTCCACAAAAGCAGGCCAGTGTACACGGAAAGCGTATTCCTAGGGAGCTAGGCAGAAAAAGTGAACTGAATTTTGAGGCTGGTTAGAATGATTAGAGACGGTTGCCCTCTTGCGGTAACACTTCAGTCAAATCGGTTGTCTGCATTCGCAATTTGAATGTTACTTATATTCGAAACCCGCCTCTCTCATGAAGGAAGGTGCATTGGTATCTGTCCTGAAACCATTGAGGGATAACTCAAGACAGACAAAGTCGCAGGCGCCGTCCAGTTACTTAGGCCGGAGCGATTGTCGTAGCCAGCGCTGGCAGCACTGGCCGGGGGAGGGTTCGCAGCCATGGCCGCTCGTCGCGTGAATGTCTTCTTCTACGGGTTGTTTATGGACGTCGAACTGCTGCGTACCAAGGGCGCACACCCGGTGAACATTCGCCCCGCGTGTGTTCCTGGTTTCGCGCTTCGTATCGGGCGGCGAGCAACGCTGGTGGATACTCCCGGAGCCCGCTCCTACGGCATTCTGATGGAACTCACTCACGACGAAATCGAACAACTGTATTCGGAACCAAGCGTGCGCGCCTACCGCGCCGAGGCTGTGATGGCCGAACTGCATGACGGCTCGCACGTTCCCGCCTTATGCTTCAATCTCGTCGTGCCACCAGGCCGCGAAGAGGCAAACGCAGAATACGCCGCTAAGCTGCGTAATCTGGCGCGGCAGTTAGGACTTCCCTCTGACTATGTGGAAAGTATCCAATGACACTGCAGTAACTGCAGAGCGCGAATCCAGGCCTGGTTCGGCAAGCTGTCAGGCAGCTTTCCTCTCCTGCTTCGCCCGCACCTTCGCCCAGCGCGCCCGCTGTGCAGCGGCAATCCTCGCGCGTGCCGCCGCCGAGAGTCTCCGCCGCGGCCTCCGCGCCCGGCTTCCGGAGGCGGTTCTTCGGCCATTGCTTCTGCTACCGACGTGATTGAGAGCCGCAATAGCGTTGTCGAGACGCTCAAGCTCATGCGACAGGCGCTCCCGTTCCCGACGAAGTTGAGTGACTACTCCGGATATGTTTGCCATGCCAGGTTCCTTTCTGATTGAGTAAGTGATGGATACAGTACTTACTTAATGTGAACAAGAACTATATATCATACGCCTCGAACCGGCGAGATCGTCATCGGCAAGCTACTCTGCACTTAGTGGGAAGCGCCGTTTCCCATTCGACCGGCTAATTGTTTAGTGAATTGCATGCGGCAAACTGGATTACTTTCTGCAGAAATCAAACCTAACCACGCCGGATGCTCGCACCGATACTGTCGCGACGATGGGCTGGTTATTGTTCAATCGGCAGGCACGGGCTCATGGGGCACCACTTCTCCGCGTTTGCGGCGGCCGGTCCATCCTGACCACTTACGGTTGATCCAGTTCTGCACTTCGTCCAGATAGACGTAATAAACGGGAGTGATGTAAAGGGTGATGACCTGGGAGAAGATCAAACCACCAACCACTGCCAGCCCCAGGCCTTGCAGCGAGCCTGTTCCCCACCCCACCGCTACCGGCACCATGCCAAAAAGGGCGGCCATCGTGGTCATCATGATGGGGCGGAAACGTACCAGCGCGCCCTGATAGATAGACTCCTCCGGAGTCTCGCCTTTCTCGCGCTCGTTGGCCAGAGCGAAGTCAATCATCATGATGGCATTTTTCTTCACAATGCCGATCAGCATGATGATGCCAACGAAAGAATATAAGTTCAGCTCCTGGTGAAAAATGTTGAGAGTAGCGAGGGCGCCTACCGCAGCCGAGGGCAAACCGGACAAAATGGTTAGCGGGTGGATGAAGCTTTCATACAGAATTCCCAGAACGATATAGATGACCAGGATGGCGGCTAGCAGCAGCAATCCCAGACCGCGGAAAGATTGTTGAAACGCCTGTGCCGTTCCCTGGAAGCTGCGCTGGACAGTTGCCGGGAGCATGCGGTTGGCGACATCTTCCACCGCTTTCGTTGCTTCACCTAGCGAAACTCCTGGTTTCAGGTTGAAGCTGAGGGTGACGGCGGGAAGCTGTCCCAGGTGATTCACGGTCAACGGCCCCAGGTCGGGCACAATCTGCGCCACGGTGCTCAAGGGTATGAGCTTGCCTTCACTCGAGCGCACATACAGCATGGAGAGTGACTCGGGATTGTTCTGATAAGGAGGAGCCAGTTCCAGAATGACGTAGTATTCATTGCTGGGCGCGTAAATAGTACTTATTTGGCGCTGTCCGAAGGCGGAGTAGAGGGCGTCGGAAACCTGCTGAGCCGTCAGGCCCAGGGCGTACGCCTTGTCGCGGTCCACTTTCACGTTCAGTTGCGGGTTGTGGTTCTGCAAGTTGCTGCTCACGTCCTGCACGAGGGGAATCTTGCGCAGGGCGGCTTCCAGCTTGGGAGCCTCTGAGTACAGTTGCTTGATGTCCGGCGATTGCAGGGCATACTGATACTGCGCATTGGTGAGGCTGCCGCCGATGTTGATGGTGGGGGGAATTTGCAGAAAGACAAACACGCCTTGCACCCTGGCCAGCTTGGCGCGCAGCTCCTGGATAACCTGGTCAGCGCTCATCTGGTTGACCCGGTTCTTCACGTCTTTCAAGTGCATGAAGATGCGGCCCTGATTCACCGGTTCGCCGTAGAACGTCATGGTCAATTCGACGTTGGGGTCGGCCTCGGTGATAGCGGCGATCTGCTGCATCTTCTGCCCCATCGGACCAAAGCCAATGCCTTCTTGCGCCTGTATGAAGCCGAAGAGCAGGCCGGTATCTTCGTTGGGGATGAATCCCGTCTTGGCGCTTTCGTAAAGGAAGAGAGTCAGGCCGACGACGACAAAGCTGACCAACAGTGTCGCCAGCTTATGACGGAGCACCTTGGCCAAGGACCAGTCATAGAACTTCAGCGCGCCGTCAAACATGCGCTCAGTCGAGTTATAGAACGCGCCGTGCTGCTCCTGCGAAGGCGGGCGCAGGAAGCGGCTGCTGAGCATGGGCGTCAAGGTCAGCGATACCAGGCCCGATACCAGGATGGCCGCCGTGATCACCACCGCAAATTCGTGCAACAGGCGCCCGATGATGCCGCCCATGAAAAGGATGGGAATGAATACGGCGGCCAGGGAGAGGGTCATGGAGAGAATGGTGAATCCAATCTCTCCGGCGCCATCCAGAGACGCCTCCAGCGGCGTCTTCCCCATCTCCATGTGGCGCACGATGTTTTCCAGCATCACGATGGCGTCATCCACCACGAAGCCCACGGAAAGCGTCAGCGCCATCAGTGACAAGTTATCTACCGTGTACCCCAGCGCGTACATCACCGAGAAGGTGCCGACGATCGCAATGGGCAAGGCCAGACTGGGAATGATGGTGGCGGAAGCGTTGCGCAGGAACAGGAATATGACCAGCACCACCAGAATGATGGCGAGCAGCAGCGTGAACTTCACATCGTTCACGCTTTTACGGATGGAGACCGAACGGTCGTAAAGCGTGGTGATCTGGATGGAACGTGGAATCTGTTGTTCCAGCCGGGGCAGCACCCGGTTGATGGCGTCAACGATTTGCACCGTGTTGGTGCCCGGCTGCTTCTGAATGGCGATCACCACGGAGCGCTGGCCGTTCAGGGCGCCTTTGACGTACTGGTCCTGAACGCTGTTTTCCACGTTCGCCACCTGGTCCAGCCGCACGGGAGCCCCGTTGCGGTAGGCCACGATGAGAGGCCGGAATTGAGCCGCGTCCTGCAGTTGCCCGTTGGATTGCAGGGTGTAGGTCTTGCCCGTGGCATAAATACTGCCCACCGGAAGATTGGTGTTGCCAAACTGGAGGGCTTGCGCTACCTCGTCAATTCCAATCTGTTCCGCCGCCAGCTTGTTGGGATCCACATCCACCCGCACCGCGAACTTGGAGGCGCCGAAAACCTGGACCTGCGCCACGCCCGGAATCATGGAGAGTTGCTGGCCCATGGTGGTCTCGGCGGCTTCGTCCACCGTGTAGATGGGCATGGCGTTGGAAGTCAGGGACAGATACAGGATGGGCGACTCCGCCGGGTTCACCTTGCGAAAGGTGGGCGGCGTGGGCATATTGGGGGGCAGTTGGCCTCCCGCGGCGGTAATTGCCGACTGCACATCCACGGCGGCTCCATCCAGGTTGCGCGACAGGTCAAACTGGATGGTGATGCTGGTGAACCCCAGTTGGCTGGTGGAGGTCATCTGGGTGATGCCGGCGATGGTGGTGAACTGTCGCTCCAGGGGAGTCGCCACCGAGGAGGCCATGGTCTCCGGGCTCGCCCCCGGCAGCGCGGCGTTGACCTGGATGGTAGGAAAATCAACGTTCGGCAGGTCGCTTACCGGCAGGGCGAGGTAAGCAAATACGCCAAAAATCACGATGGCCGCCATCACCAGCGTGGTCATGATGGGGCGGCGAATGAAAAGACCGGTCACGGCTGTGCTCCGGAGGCGCTCCCGTTATCCGCCACCTGCTTCGATGCCGGGGTTACCGGCACAGTGCGCACAACTTCCACCTTGCTGTTGGGGATTACCCGGTATTGGCCGTCCACAATCACCCGCTGGCCCGGATTAATGCCTTTGTCAACCACGGCCAGTTGCCGGTAAGTCCGCGTGGACGTCACCGGTTGCATGAGGGCTGTGCCGTCCGGCTGTACTACGTAGATGTATTTACCGCTTTCTCCGTTTTGAACGGCGGAAGCGGGCACTACAATGGCGTGCGGGTCAACCCCCAGCACCAGGCGAACGTTGAAGAACTGCCCGGGCCAGAGTTTCCGGTCCTCATTGCGAAACGTACCCATGAGCTTGATGGTGCCCGTAGTTTGATCCACGGCGTTATCAATAAAGCTCAAGGTTCCCAATTCAGGTTGGGGAACATTGGGCACAAACGCCTGTACCTGCAATGCAGCCCGCCCCTTGGCGCGTACCTCAGAGAGTTGCGCCTCAGGAATGTTGAACGCCACGTAGATGGGTGTGATCTGGTTGAGGGTAGTTAACGGATTCGTGTCGTTGGCCTTCACCAGGTTACCCAGATTCACCAGAATGGCGCCGGCCCGGCCGCCGATGGGCGCACGGATATCGGTGTAGCCCAAATTGACTCGCGCCGTTTCCACCGCCGCTTTGTCCGCCTGCACCGCAGCCGTGTAAGCTGCGGCCTGAGCTTCCTGCGCCTGGGCATCCTGCGCCGCCAGAACGCCCGCTTTTAGAAGCGCGTCATCGCGAGCCGCCTGCGCCCTGCTGTTGGCGGCAGTCGCTTCATCCTGCGCCAGCTTGCCTGCCGCCTGGTCGAGCGCCGCTTGAAAGGGTCGCTTGTCCAACTGGAACAACAACTGGCCGGCGCGAACATCATCCCCCTGCTTGAACAGCACCCGCTGGATTTGGCCATCCACCATGGACTTCACTTGCACGGTCCGATAGGCCTGCGCATTTCCGATGGCACTCATTTCGACCGGCACCGCCGCCTGCTCAGCCACGGCCACCGTCACCGGCGCGGCGGGAAACGCGGGACGAGCTGACTGTTTCGGGTTGTTGCCGCAGGCGACAAACAGGGTTGCGCCGGCCAACATCAGCGTTATTCCTACAGCATGGATCGGACGTTTCATTTGCCTCAGGCCGTTAAAGTTTGATTTCGTGCTCGTTCGGAAGCGCCGCTACGTTTTTTTGAGGGCTTGAAGCCATTCTCGGCCATGCCCGGCACGCCTCTTCCCGAGCCGTTGGAGCGCAGGCGCGGCGCGGAAGCGCCCCGCCGAGCGGAGACTCCGTTCAGCCATATGTCTGCCAGTTGCCGTCCCAGCTCGCGGGGATCATATTTTGGATGCCCGGCAACCCCAAAAAGGTCGTGCACCAGCTTGTGGCAGGCGACCATCGCCACGAAAGCGCGGGCGCCCACGGCGGGGTCAATCTTCCGCAGCTGGCCGCTTGCCACACCGTCGCGAATGTAGTTGGCTACCAGGTTCAACGACTCCGTTACGTGACCCTGCAGGAGCTCCTCTGCCAGTTCGCGATTGCGAAGCGCGCTGAACAGCAGCAAGCGTGTGAGCGCCACGTCCTCTTTACTGTGCTGCAGCACAGCCTCTGCTGCCTGGGACAGTGCCTGCTTCGCGGTTCGGGAGGAAGCCAGCCGCTGGTACAGGCGGCCAGGGAAGCCCCGCTTCCCAACGTGCTCTGACACTGCCGCCCAGTACAACTCATCCTTAGACGTAAAGTGCCGGAAAATGATAGCTTCGTTGACCCCCGCCGATTGGGCGATGTCCCTGGTGGTAGTGCCGTCAAACCCCCGCCGCGAAAATAACCGCGCCGCCGCCGTCATGATCTGTTTCCGTCGGGCTTTTGCTGGCAGGCGCATGTAATCACTTACTTAACTACTGATGTCCAGAATACTAGGGTGGGTCCGCAAAAAGAAATGTAAAGGACCTGCGGGCGCGGCTGCCGGCAGCGGAAATGGCAAAAGCCGGGAGGCCTCTCTTTCCCAGGCCCACTCCCGGCTTTGCTTACTGCAACTTGTGACGAAAACTTATGGTTGTGGATTCGTGGACGGCGGTTGTGGACTGGTACCCGATGGCTGGGGACCGGTCACAGGCGCCGGCTGCGACGGCGATGGCTGCGCTGCTGGTTGCTGCGCTGTCGGTGGGGGCGGGATATTGACAGCCCCAACCTCCATTTGCCGTGCCAGGTGCGGAAAAACGGGTGTTACTTCGAAAATCATTTTCTCCCGCGCCGAGGCCAGCGGCACCGACGGTGACTTAACCAATTCCGCCTGGTCGCTCCACGGGTCCACTTTGATTCGTCCGCCCAGGGGTAGGGCCGGCACCTGATCCAGTTTGCTCATCTCCAAGGCAGGCGCCGAGCTCATCAGGTCGGGCATGCGCAGAACGCGGTCGCGCGTGGCCAGCGGGTTTCCCAGGTGGGGGGTAAGCAGGGCCGGCAGTTCCAGCGACCGCTCCTGCAAGGCCTTCAGGAACAAACCGGCGCTCGCCAGTTTGGCCTTATAGGGCGAATTCTGCAGCAACTCCATCGCCTTCTTGTCGGCCGAAGCCTCGTCGTTGAGGTTGTGAGCGAAGCCCAGTTGCTGGTAGGTGTACTGGTCGGAGAACAGCATGCGATCCACGAAGGCGAACTTGGTGTCGGTCTGGTGTCCGAGCACAATATGACCCAGTTCGTGGCTCAGCGCCATGGCAAGACTGGCCTCATCCGGCAGAACATCCAGCAGACCCCGGCTGATCACGATGGTGTGGCCCACGTGGAAGGTTTCCAGCGGCTCCGTCAGCATCACCCGGCAGTGCACCGGCCAGGGCAGGTTGATGTTGTTGGTGACCACCAGGTTGTTGACCACCGTTTCCAGCACGCTATCCACCTCGCCCCGCGGCGCCAGCAGGCCCGCCTGCTGCAGCCGTTCCACCACGTTGTTCTCGGCTTGCTGCTCCCACATGCGCTGGCTTTGCACGGGCGTGGCATCTTGTGCCGCCGCGCTCTGGTCATGCACATCCGGCGAATCCACGGTCAGCTGGGTCAGTTCTGATTCATGGGAGGCGTGCTTCAGGTTATAGCCCCAAAGCCTGGTCTGGGCCTTGAAGCTGGTGGCTCGCCCGATCCCGTAGTGCAGGTCAGTTTCTTCACTATATACATAGGAAGGCAGCCATAATCCCGGCTGCAGATTCAGGCGCCAGCTGTCGAAATGAAAGTAGTATTTGCCGTTTCCTTTGTTGGAATAAGTTCCATTCAGGCGAACGATGTTATAACCCTGGTCTTCCACCCAAATCCGGCCGATGAAGCGGCCATCCCCGGTCTTCTTTTTAGGCTGCACGTCGAAAACCAGGCAGCGCAGATCCCCCAGAAATTCCCGCCGGACATAGCGGAAGTCGTAGTGCTGGCGATCAAACTCGTCGCGGTCGGCGTAGATCATCCAGGCAAAACCCGCCGGGTTCAGGCGCAGGGAATAGGTCTCCGTCAGGGTTCCCAGAAAGCGCTTAAGCCGCGAGGAGGTGCCCAGGTAGCTGGCTTCGCTGGCATGCATAAGGTCCAGCCGTCCCAGGAAATACTTGTCCCCAGCCGGCACCATGCCCAGGTCCGGGTCTGGCTTCATGGCCTGGAAGTACGTTTCAACTACCGGACTGAAGTTGTCCAGGTTCTTCACCAGGTTTTGCTCGCTGGCGACGATGCGGTCCACTACCTGGTCCATGGTCACCGGCGATACCGGCGCCGCCACCTGGGGTTGTTCCTGCGCAATAGCGCCGCAGCAGCACGCCAGCGCCACGGCCGCAATCCATTTTGCAAATCGCATGGTGTCTATCCTCTTTCAGTACGCCAACTCGAAAACCACGTGGACCACGGCTGTTGAATCTACGGGCCGCCCATTCTGCTGTGCCGGCTTGAACCGAATCTTGCCGGCGGCGTTGACTGCGGCCTCGTCCAGCCCATGGCCCAGACCCTGAACTACCCGCAGCACCTGAGCCTGCCCATTCGCCGCGAAGAGCACCTGCACCAGAACCTCGCCCTGCAGGCCCAGGCGCCTGGCTTCCTCGGTGTAAACCGGCTTCGGTTTGGAGAGAATCTCGACCGGAGTTGTGGCTGGGGCGCTCACCACGGCTCGCGGCTGCGGTCCCGCACTTTGCGTGACCACATCGCCGAATCCGCCGGCGTGTACGTTGCCTTTTCCGCTGCTGCGGCCATCTCCGTTTCCGGGTTTGGCGACGCCATCACCGAAGCCGGCGCTGGCCACGGTTCCATGCGCGCCCCGCGCCCCTCCGGCGCCATTGCCGCTGCCGGCACCTACAGGCATGTCAAACGCGCCCATCCGGGCCATGACCAACTTCCCCTGGCCATTGCCGCGGGCGGGAACCCCGTTAGGATCGCCAAATCCGCCGGTTTGTACTTTTTCCACCGGACGCACGATCGTGGGCGCTGCCGAACTTCCCCCGAAGCTTCCGGTGTGCACAATGGCCGGCATCGCTCCCCCTGGCCGCACCAGCGCCGGAGCCAACTTGGGAGCGGCGAACACCACCTTGGGTGGCATCATCGCTGCCACTCGGCTGACGTGAACCGGTACATTCCGTGGCACGACCAGACTCGCCTTAACCGGCGGCGCTGGAAGCAAATGCGTTTTCACCCGCGACTGGTAGCGCTCCGGTTGCCTGGTTCTCTCCACCAGAGGCGTGTAGGTCAGGTGTTGCGTGGCCAGCGCCAGCCGCTCCGGATGTAGGAGCCCCGCTTCCACCAGCAACACCAGGAAAACACCTTGGGCCAGGAAACTGGCCGCCAGCGTGCGCCAGTTCAGCTTTCGTTCCGGCAGTAATAGTTGCTCGAACGCCTCTGCCATATGCGTTTTGCTCCAAGGGGGAACCCAGGCCGGGGAGTTCGCGCCGGAGTAGGTAGGTTACTGTCGGGGCGGCAGAGGGTAAATGTGCCTGCGGTCTATGTACGAGGGTAATTGGGTCGCAATAACACGAAGGTTGATGGTGAAATTTGCTTTGCGGCAGCGGGGAGAACAATCTGCAATACCCCAACGATCCAGTCGTTGAGGTAATGCAGTCAACTCATCTTCACGATTGGCTTTAGATCCGCGATTTGGCGCGGCGAACCGGCTTGCGCGGACTATCCACGGCGGCAGGCTGGGGAAAGAAGACGGAAAAACAGGTGCCGCTTTGGCCCGGCCGCACGCTGCTGTGCACGTGGATGGATCCTCCGTACTTTTGCACGATGCCGTGGCTCACCCAAAGGCCCAGCCCGGTGCCTTTTTCCCCCTTGGTGGTGAAGAACGGCTCAAAAATCGTGCGCAGATATTCCGGGCGGATGCCATGGCCGTTATCAGCAATGCTGATGCGTACTCCCTCCTGCCAGGGATGGCTCCAGTCGCGGGATTGGAACACGTGCACTT
The DNA here is from genome assembly GCA_035935775.1 of Terriglobales bacterium. Classification (GTDB taxonomy): domain Bacteria; phylum Acidobacteriota; class Terriglobia; order Terriglobales; family Acidobacteriaceae; genus JAICWP01. Next base: position 6,198 of record DASYWT010000068.1, on the reverse strand, counting down.
TGATCGCGCCTCCGTCCGGAACAGCATCCAACGCGTTGCCCAGCAGGTTCGACAGGACCTGCCGTACCTCTCCCGGGGAGGCCACAATCGGGGCCGCTCTCTCGAGCCGTTTCTCTAATGAAACCTTTCGCGTTTGCAATTTGTGGGTATAGAGTTCCAGCAGTCCATTCAGGAGTCCGCCAACATCCACCTCCACCGGCACGCTGGGTTCGCGATAAAAGGCCAGGGTCTGGCGGGCAATGCGGGCCACGCGCGCGACTTCTTCCTGCGCCATGCGCGCGTAGCGCCGCGCGCTGGCATCAAGCGATGGATGGTTCTCCAGCAGATAAAGCAGGTTGGTCACGCCTTCCAGGGGGTTGTTGATTTCATGGGCAATGGCCGCCGCCAGCCTTCCTGTGGTGGCCAGCTTCTCGGTCGCATGCAGCACGTCTTCGGTGCGCTTGCGCTCGGTAATGTCGCGGGAGTTGACCACAATGCCGGCCACGCCCGGTTCGTATAAAAGATTGTTGCCCGTGGACTCCAGCGTCCGCCAGCTTCCGTCGTTGTGCCGGAAGCGCACTTCGATGGGCGCAATGGACCCGGGAATGGGCAAGCGCTCCTGAAAAATCGCCATCACTGCGGGCTGATCGTCGGGGTGCACCAGCTCAAAGACGCTCTTTCCCAGCAATTCTTCCGGCTTGTAACCCAGGATGCGCTCAATGGAAGGACTCTGGTAACGGACGGTTCCATCCCTCTCCAGGAGAGTGATGATGTCAGAGGAATTCTGCACGAGAGAACGGAAGCGCAGTTCGCTGTCCTGGAAGGCCTGGCGGCTCTTCCTTAATTCCTCCTCCGCGCGCTTGCGGTCGGATATGTCGCGGGCAGTGGTGGAGGCGCCGATGATGCTTCCGCTCTTATTCCGAATGGGGGAAATGGTGAGGGAAACGTTCAGGACGCTCCCATCTTTAGCCCGCCGCCGGGTCTCGTAGTGCTCGATGCGTTCCCCCCGGCGCAGCCGCTGCATGATGTCCTGTGTGTCGTCCGGGTAATCGGGCGGAATCAGCACTGACACATGCTTTCCCACCACCTCCGCCGCCGAGTAACCGTAGATTCGTTCTGCCCCTCTGTTCCAGCTTTTGATGATTCCGTTCAGGTCTTTGCTGAGGATGGCATCGTCGGAGGATTCCACAATGGCCGCCAGCTCTATCCGTGCTTGGCTGGAAGAGTCCCTGGTCTTTGGCGCCCTGGTGATAGACAGGAGGCGGGGCTTCGTCCCGCCCTCAGCCTGATTGGCCTGCCGGCTCTTGGCGGGAACATGTTTCCGATGCTTCATGAAAAAGCGCCCACTGCGTCGGCGCCAAATGGGGACTAGCTTACACCAAAAGCTGAGTTGCCCACGGTGGACGGCGGTGCTGCTTGCCCCGGCGTTGTTTGCCTTTGCAGACCTCGGAGTGGGACAAGAATGTCGCTCCGGGCATGTGTATGGAGCCCAAACGGAATAACAGGGTGAACCCATCAGCGCAGAAGAAGGGTTCTCGCGTAGAGCGGCGCTGTGAGAAGATACGGCAATCGTTTCACGTCTTCCCCAATGTCTTCGCCTCTAAAGGGATTGAGCTTCGGCACGCTGGCTCCGCGCCGGGCGCGTTCCGCTGACCCTTTGGCAGGGTCCGCCACGAGTCGGCAGCCGCGCCGCCACAGGCACACGCTGGGCGTTGCTCTTGCCTTGCTGGTCGCGGCCAGCATGTGGTTCTACGTCCAGGGCGTGCTGATTCCTTACCAGAAGACGGATGCCGTCCGTTACGGGCGTCCCCGTGGCAACCTCTCCGACCTCTATCCTCGCTGGCTGGGCGCGCAGCAACTCCTCCTCTACCGGCGTGACCCCTACAGCCAGCAGGTCACCCGTGAAATTCAGATTGGCTACTATGGCAGGGAACTTGACCCAGGCCGCCGATACGATCCCAAGGATCAGCAGGGGTTCGCCTATCCGGTTTATGTTGCCTTCCTTCTGGCGCCCTTCCTCCACTTGGACTTCGCTCTGGTACGGACGGCATTTACCTGGGTGCTGGCTGCATTCATCGTGGCCACGGTGCTGCTCTGGACAAAAGCCCTCGGCTGGCAGCTTTCCGCGAGGGGGAAAGCAATTTTTGTGCTGCTGGTGATTGGCAGCTTCCCCGCCGCCCAGGGAATTAAGTTGCAGCAGCTTACGGTCCTGGTCAGCACCTTAGTTGCGGCCGCCGCCGCGGCGCTTGCCGCCGGCTGGCTCGCTTTGGCGGGATTGCTGTTGGCTCTCTCAACCATTAAGCCCCAGTTGGTTTTGCCCCTGCTGATTTTCCTTCTGTTATGGGTGATTGGCGACTGGACCAACCGCTGGCCCTTGCTGGCCAGCTTCAGTGGCGTCATGGCCTGCCTGGTCGCCGCCAGCCAGTGGGTCCTTCCGGGCTGGATAGGCAAATTTATGGTAGCGCTGGGGGCCTACCGCCAATACACGGGTGGGGTTTCAATTCTTGTGACCCTGCTGAGTCCCGTGGCCGGCATAATCGGGACCGCCGGCTTGCTGGTGGTTTTAGTCATTCTGGGCTGGAAGCTGCGCCACGCTCCCGCCGGTTCGCCCTCCTTTAACTTGATGCTGGCGTTGGTTTTGGCCGTAACCGTACTTGTCATTCCCACATGGGCGCCTTACAACCAGCTTTTGCTGCTGCCGGCCCTCATACTGCTTATCCGCGACTGGCGTCGCTTGACCCGTTTAGGACCGCTGCTCCGGCTCCTCTACCTTCTTGTAGCCGCTCTAGTGGCGTGGCCCTGGGTCGCTACCCTTTATTTGAGTGCCGCCTCCTTTTTCCAGCCGGCCTCCGTGGTGCAAAGCGGCTGGACCTTGCCGTTGCGCACTTCTATGCTCATCCCCTTTGGCATCATGGTCCTACTGGGCATTGACGCTTTCTGGCAGCGCGCCGAAATGCCCCCACCATGAACTGAGTGTTCTGTCTTGCAATTTCGCGTGCTCAGGGATTAGGCTTTTGCCACCATTACGGTAGAAAGCCCGCCACTCCGGGGATAACGGCCAGCGGGAAACCTACCCCGGGACCTATAAATCATGGCTTTACCTAGCGCCGCCACTCCGGCTGTCGAACCTGGAACTGGAGCCTTTCCCACGCTTCTAGTGGTACAGGGAAACGATACCCGCACCGTCATTCTCGACCACTCGCCTTTCACCGTGGGCCGCAAAGTGGACAAAGACCTGGTCATCGCGGACCCGCGTGCCTCCCGCGACCATGCCGTGATCCTCTCGGAAAGCGGTGAATTCTCGGTCGTGGACCAAGCCAGCAAGCATGGCACCTACGTCAACGGCGAACGTGCGCAGCGGGTCAAGTTAAAGCCCAACGACCGCATCGAGTTCGGCGCTCGCGACGGCGTGTATGTGGTTTTCCAGCCGGCTCAGCCCGGCACCAGTTCCGCGCGCGAATTCCTTCATCAGATTTCCGACCTGCATATCTCCACCCAGACCACCGACCTGGAGAAGCTGACCCTGTTCCTGGAGGCGGCGCGCAAGCTCAACACCACCGGGGTACTGGACGAAATTCTGGTCACACTCATCGAATCCACCCTGCGCCTGACCGGAGCCGAACGGGGCTACGTTTTCCTGCTGGAGTCGGCCGACAAGCTGCGCCTGGCGGCAGGGCGCAATTCCTCTGGCGCCGCCCTGCTTGACGATAAAACCATTTCTCACTCCATTCTGGACGACGCTATCCATTCGAACTCCGAATTTCAGGTATCCGATACCAGCCAATCCAGCGATATGGCGGTGCGCAACAGCGTGATTGCCTACGACTTGCGTACGGTGATCTGTATACCTCTGCGGCGCACGCAATTGCAGACCGCGCGCGTGACCGACACGGCTGTTGGCCAGGCTGCGGTTCTGGGGGCACTCTACCTCGACGCCCGTTACACCTCGCGCAATCTTTCCGGCGTAGGGCACGACGTGCTGCATGCTATTGCTCGTGAAGCCGCCGCCTTGGTGGAAAACGCCCGCCTCGCGGAAGCCGAGGAAGCCAACCGCCGCTACGAGCAGCAGATGGCCATCGCCGCCACCATCCAGCAGGGGCTGATGGCGGTGACCATCCCGGAGGTGTCCTTCGCCGCGCTGCGCGCCCGCAATATCTCCTGCAAGGAGATCGGCGGCGACTTCTTCGACGCGGTTCGCACCGGCGACGAGCTGGCCGTCGTGATTGCCGACGTTTGCGGGAAGGGAATTACCGCCGCCCTGCTCGCTTCCACGCTCCAGGGCATGGTCTATTCCCATCTGGTAGCGCGCATGCCCCTGCCGGAAATCGCCAGCGCAGTTAATCGCTTCTTCTGCCAGAAGCACATTGGTGAAAAGTACGCCACGGTGGTGATCGTCCGGCTCAACAGCCATGGTCAGCTGGAATACGTCAATTGCGGGCACGTGCCTCCGCTGCTGGTCAGCAAGGGTTGCGTCATGCGGCCGGAAGTGTCGAATGTTCCCGTGGGGCTGCTTGCCGATGCCGGCTACCAGGGCGGTACATGCACGCTGAGCCCCGGCGATCGTCTGCTGCTGGTTACAGACGGAGTCACCGAGGCGGAGAACGCCCACGGCGAATTTTTCGAGGACTCGCGCCTGCAGGAAATTGCCGCCGATAGTTCGTTCGACCAGATATTCGCCGCCGTCAACGACTTCTGCGCCGGCACGCCTCTGGCGGACGACTGCACCGTCGTCGAGTTGCAGTTCACGGGTTAACAACTCTCGCCGAGCACGCCGCGGCTGCTCGCGCGCCCGCACCGGCCGCCGCCCAACCACTATGCTAACGGGGCACAGCGAATGAATTTCACTCTTCTGGACTGGTCAGCGATTGTCGCCTACCTGGTGATCACGCTGGCCATGGGCCTCTACTTCCGGCGCCGTTCCGGGCGCAGCGTAGACGATTATTTTGTTTCCGGCCGCAATGTGAGCTGGTGGCTGGCCGGAACCTCCATGGTGGCCACCACCTTCGCTGCGGATACGCCGCTGGTGGTTACCGGGCTGGTTTACAGCCAGGGCATTGCCGGCAACTGGCTGTGGTGGTGCCTGCTGCCTTCGGGCATGATGACCGTCTTCCTTTTTGCCAGGCTTTGGCGGCGCTCCGGACTGCTTACTGATGTTCAGTTTGCGGAAATGCGCTACACCGGCCGGCCTGCCGCCTTCCTGCGCGGCTTTCGCGCAATCTACCTGGGCCTGCTCATGAACTGCCTCATCCTGGGCTGGGTGACCAAGGCCATGGTGACGATTGTGGGCACCACGCTGGGTGTGAGTCCGCACGCGGCCCTGGCCATCTGCATCTTCTTCCTCATTCCCTTCACCGGATTGTATGTTTCGCTGGGCGGATTATGGGGCGTGCTTTGGACCGACCTGTTCCAATTCGTGCTGAAGATGGCCATCGTGATCGCGGTAGCCTACTACGCCGTGGATGCGGTGGGAGGGTTGGGCGCCCTGGTCAGCACCCTGGGCCACTTGCGAACCACGGCATCGGCCGGCGGGGGAGCGCCTGTGGGCAATGCCCTTTCTTTCTTTCCCGATTTCTCGCGGCCGCTGACTCAGCAGACACTATGGCTGTTGCCGGGCCTTACCTTCGTGGTGTACCTGGCGGTGCAGTGGTGGGCGTTCTGGTATCCAGGCGCGGAACCCGGCGGTGGTGGATATATCGCGCAGCGTATCTTCAGCGCCAAAGATGAGCGCAACGGCCTGCTCTCGGTCCTCTGGTTTAACATCGCGCATTACGCCATTCGTCCCTGGCCCTGGATCATCGCGGCGCTGGCCGCCATCGTGCTCTATCCCCACCTGGAACATCCCGAAACCGGCTACATGCTCATCGTCAACAACCAGATGCCGCACGCGCTGAAGGGGGTGGTGATAGCGGGATTCATGGCTGCGTTCATGTCCACCATTGCCACGCAGCTGAACTGGGGCGCCTCCTACCTGGTGGCCGACTTTTACCGCCGCTTCATTAAACGCGACGGCTCGGAGAATCACTACGTAAACATTTCGCGACTGGTCACGGTTCTGCTGGTAATTTGCTCCGGCTACGTGGCCGCGCAGCTCACTTCCATCAAATCAGGTTGGGAAGTGGTGCTGGAAATCGGCGCCGGCACGGGCGGCGTCTACCTGCTGCGCTGGTACTGGTGGCGGATTAATGCCTGGAGCGAAATTTCCGCCATGGCCACGGCCCT
>DASYWT010000067.1:0-18721 GCA_035935775.1 Terriglobales bacterium | reverse complement strand
TGAGCCGCACTGGGGGAATTCGCAGCCCTTCCTGATAAATTTCCCGGCACGGCCCCATGGACCCGGGATAGGTTCCGCCCACATCGGCGTGATGAGCACGCGATGCGACAAAGAAGCTGGCCGTCTTTCGGCTCTTCCTTTTGGTTCCAGCCGCGTAAAACGGCGCCACCAGGGTGATGTCCGGCAAATGAGTACCGCCGCAGAAGGGGTCGTTTAGCACGGCCACGTCCCCCGGCCCCAGCGTGAGCCGCTCGAGGGCCGCCTGCACCGACCTGGGCATGGAACCCAGGTGCACAGGCATGTGATCGCCCATTGCGATCACCTCGCCTGAGCCGTCAAAGACCGCGCAGGAGTAGTCACGCCGCTCCTTGATGTTGGGCGAAAAGGCTGTCCGCCGCAACGCCGCTCCCATTTCCTCGGCGATGGAATGGTAGATGTTCTTGAAGATTTCCAGCTCGATAGGATCGCTTACCATGCGGGAAAAGTTTACGCCAGTTGCGCGCAAAACCAAGTTCCACCGCCGAGACGCGGAGTACACCGAGCAAAACGAGCCGGACCAATAAGTAGACTCCATGATTTTTCCAGTAATTTCTCGGCGTCCCGGCGGTAGATCTTGGGTCTTGCGTCTCGGCGGTGGATTTTTGGGTTTGCAATTCGGCAAGTATTTTGTCCCGGCTTTTCCACAAAATTCTTGGGTCAGGGGCCCTCTACCCCGGAGGAACCCGAATTTGTAATTGACAGCAAAACTTTTCCACCCCACCATGGCAACAGATGTGCTGCTCGCAGCGAGAGCAGTCGGGGCCCTTAGGTTTGCAAGGGAAACCGTTCACGGAGGGAAGACTTCGATGCCGATGAAGAAGAAGGCAAAGAAAAAGAAGAAACACTAAGGCGAGGCGTTACCTCGCATGGGCCCTGAAGGAGTTTTGGTCTCCGCCGGTGCGGAGACCTTTTTCTTTCCGTCCGAAGCGCGGCTCGCTTCGGCTCACTTTCCAAAATCCCAAATTCTGACGAAAGTTGTTGTTCTGGGCCGCGCATCGTGCTAGAAACACGCCAGCACGCCATACTTTTTCCTGAGGAAGAAGGATGAGCCTGACAAAGAAAAAAGCTGAAAAAGCCAAGTCCATTGAACCCATCATCCCCGACAAGCTCTACTTCCGCATCGGCGAGGTAGCCGAACTGTGCGAGCTGCCCACCTACGTGCTGCGCTTCTGGGAAACGGAGTTTCCGCAACTCCGCCCCGGCAAGAGCAGCACCGGCCAGCGCATGTACCGCCGCCGCGACGTGGATAACGTCCTGCATATTCGAAAGCTGCTATACGAAGAAGGCTTCACCATCGCGGGCGCGCGCCAGCACCTGCGCGAGGCAGCCAGGGGCATCACCGCCAACCAGACTGCTTTGCCCTTTCCCACCCGCCATACCGCTGAACTGAAGAGGGTGCGCCAGGGCTTGCGCGACGTGCTGGGAATTCTCTCCGCCCGCCCCCACTAAGGCAGACGGATTCCTCTCTCATCCCGCCAGGGGCGGGCTGAGGGTTGGATTTTGCAAACTCCGATCTGCGCCCCAGGCGAGATTCCTTTCCCGTTCCCCGGTGAACCCGAACCGCATCCGCTGGTGTTAAGCTCTTACCATTCCCATGAAAGGCTCTGCTATGAGATCCCGCTGGCTGCCGGCAGGTATTGGCCTCTTTGTGCTCAGCGCTGCGCCGCTTTTCGCTCAGCACCACGACATGCAGGGCATGACTCTGCCGGTAAGCAGCACGGCCACCCTGGCGGTGGCCGATAACTCCACCACGCAAGTGCTTACAGCCAAACTCGGCCCCTTGAACCTGCCCGCCCACACCGATCACATGCATGCCGCGCAGCCGCGTCCGCAATTTCTGAAAATCCCCTTTGACGGCTGGATTATCGCCTACCATCCTCGCCTTGTGGATGCTAGCGGCAACTCGATTCCCGGGCGCCTTCTCCATCACGTCGCCTTCTATAACACAGCCCGCCCCGATTTTGTCTGCCCCAACAAGCAGGAACATATCTTCGGTGCCGGCGGCGAAATGAACGACTGGCCGGCTACGCCCGGCTTCGGCTACCGTGTCCACCCCGGCGACCGCATCCGCATCACCAGCATGTTCTACAACCCCACCGGCACCAGTTATCCGGCGGCTTACCTGGAAGTGCGAATTGATTACCGCAAGACGGGGAGCGCGGGCGCGCCGCTCAAGAGCGTCTACCCCACCTGGCTCGACGTTAAGGGCTGCGGCGACTCCAGCTACGACCTCAAGCCCGGCCGCAATGTCGCCACGGGTGATGTGACCATTAATTATCCGGGCATCCTGCTCGGGGTGGGCGGTCATATGCACGATTACGGGCAGGAACTGGTGCTCATCAACCTAAGCCGCAAGCAAACCGTGGCCTCCTTGCCCTCCAAGCTTGACGCCGGCGGCCACATGGTTTCCATGCCCATCGTGTTGTTCATGAAGGAAGGCGGATACAAAGTGGCGAAAGGCGACCGCATGCAGGTTACGGCCACCTACCAGAATCCCACCGGCCATCCTCTGCGGGAAGGCGCCATGGGCATTGTCGTCGGCTACTTCCTGCCCGCCGACGAGCCGCAGTTTGTCAGGTTACATCATTAGCCATTGATGATTGAAGAACGATGAACGAAGAATGAAACCCTCAGCGGGACCCACCTGGCTAGGGCGGTTTTCATTCGTCATTCATCATTCTTCATTCGTAAATTGCCCTCCACCGCGCTGAACGGCTGGCGAGGTTTTTCAATCGTCATTCGTAAATCCTCAATCGTCAATTCCCTATGCCGCGTACTTCTCCGCCAGGAATGCCATGGCCGTGCGCAGCGCCTCTTCTCCGGTAAGGGCAATAGGGAACGACTGGTCCGGCATCTTGCGCCACACCCCGTTTTCCTGCAGGTAAGTGGAAACGTAATAAGGAATGTCCAGGTTGGAAAAGGAATGCCAAAGTTCCAGCTTGTAAAAGGTATCGGAAATGACCACCAAACCTGTTGTCACCAACTCCCAGGATTCGGTGATCCCTGCGAAGGATCGAAAATCCTCCAGCGCATTCGCGGCCATGCCTGTTATCCCTCCGTCCTGTAATCAGATGCCGTCTTCCGCCTGGCGAAGCAAGAAAAAGGCCATTCCCCGCCCCGAACGGGTAGCGCTTACATGACCTGCCGTCCAGCGACCATTGGCTTACACCCGCCATTCCGGAATCATCTAAACTGGAGCAGATGCGGGTCTTGCTCAAATTGCTGGCTATCGCGGTTCTTGGCGCTGCCGCCTGGCTGGCCTGGGGGTTGTGGCTGCCCCTGCGTCCGACTGGGCAGAAATTTGTGCTGCTGAATCCCGGCTACACCACCCGGCATATTGCCCGAGAACTCAAGTCCGCAGGGGTAATTCGCAGCTCTACCGCCTTCCTGCTCTGGCATTTTGTCGTCCACCCGCGCACCCTGAAGGCCGGCGAATACCTTTTCGACAAGTCTGCTAACGCGGTACAGATACACCGTCGCCTGGCGCGTGGCGATGTTTACGTCCACACGGTTGTGATCCCGGAAGGCTTCAACATTTTTGAAGTTGCCCAGGCCATGCAAGCTGCTGGGCTCGGTCCGCAGCAGGAGTTCTTGCGAGCGGCCAGGGCCGACGCCGTCCTCATCAAAGACCTGGACCCGCAAGCCACTTCGCTGGAAGGCTACCTGTTTCCGGACACGTATCAGTTCACCCGAGCTCAGACCGCCACCGACATGCTAAGCGTCATGGTGCATCGGTTCCGGGAAAAGGCCCACTCCCTGGGACTCAGCGGCAATATGCACCAGGTAGTCACCATGGCCTCCATCATTGAAAAGGAGACCGCGCTTCCGGAAGAGCGCCCGGTAGTTGCCAGCGTTTACTACAACCGGCTGGACCAGCGCGTGGCTTTGGATGCCGACCCCAGCATCATCTACGCCGAACTGCTGGCCGGCGCCTACACTGGAGCCCTGCACCACGACGACATGCAGTTTAATTCGCCTTATAACACGTACCGCCATGCCGGCGTGCCTCCCGGTCCCATCGCCAACCCCGGAGTGGCCTCTCTCAAGGCCGCCATGCGCCCTGCCACTACCGACTATCTCTATTTCGTCAGCGACGGCGACGGCCACCACCGCTTTGCAGCCACCCTGGAAGAGCATAACCACAACGTTGCTCTCTACCGTAAAGCCGTTTCGGTCATGAGGTAAGCAGCACGCTTCGTTTTCTTTCCCAGAGCATCTAAGAGACTTCGCGATGCCCCTGAGGGGGAAAGCGCGGCACGTTATATACTTCTGGGAGAGACTCGAATATCCATCGTACCCGATGCCCGCTGCATGGTTTCCCCTGGTCGCCGCCGTGTTCTGTTGCTCCTTCTCGCCATCCTGCCGCTGAGCGGCTGCCTCTTCCGCTCACACAAGGTCGAGAACAGGATCAGCAAAGCTAATCTGCTCACCTCCAGCCGCGATGAACTGGTGGAGGGCATCAATTCCGCGGCAAACAAGATCCACACTCTGAACGCCACCGTGGACATTGACACCTCCGTTGGCGGCGAAATTAAGGGGAAGATCACCGAATACAAGCAGATTCGCGGCTACGTCCTGGTCCGCAAGCCCGAGATGCTGCGCATGATCGGGCTGGTGCCCATCGTTCGCAATCGCGCCTTCGACATGGTGAGCGACGGTCAAGTTTTCAAGCTCTGGATTCCTGCCAAGAACAAGTTCATCGTGGGCCGCAACGATGTGGTACTTCCCTCCAGCCAGCCCCTGGAAAACATTCGCCCGCAGCAGATTTATGACTCACTCCTGCTGCGCCAGATCAGTTCGGAGGACATTGCCGTCCTGGAGAACGGTTATGAGGAGGTGCAGGACCCCAAAACCCACAAGTGGATGCAGCAGCCCGATTACGAGCTCGACGTCATCACCAAGAACGGACATGGCTGGTTTCTGCAGCGCAAGATCATTTTCAACCGTGCCAACCTGCAACCCGATCGCCAGTTGATGTACGACCAGAATGGCTATGTGGCTACGGATACCCGCTACAGCGACTTTCGCGACTACAGCGGCTTCCGGTTTCCTTCCGTCATCCAGATCTGGCGCCCGCAGGAGGAATACTCCATTGTGCTCACCATGGTTAAGCTGCAAATCAATCAGCCGCTCACTGACGATCAGTTTGTTCTGCAGCAGCCCCCAGGCTCACAACTGGTCCACCTCGACCAGCCTCGCCCCCCCAAGCCAGGAAGCTAGAATCGCAGGGGCTTCTACGTGCGCAAGATCGCAAGGACGGATTAGCTACTCAGCCAATCAGCTAGTAAGCTAGTCAGCTGCTCTTATGAACAAAATGATCGTCGCCAATCTGCTGCACCGGCCCATTCGGTCGCTGATCAGCATTGTCGCTGTCGCCCTGGAGGTTATTCTCATCCTGCTGATTGTGGGCCTTTCGATGGGCATGCTCAACGACGCCCGTACCCGCCAGCAGGGTATCGGCGCTGACGTGATAGTGACCCCACCGGGTTCTTCGTTCCTCAGCGGCATCACGGGCGCCCCTGTTTCCATCAAGGTAGCCAATATCCTGCGCAAGTTGCCGCACGTAGTAGCGGTTGCTCCCATCATTACCCAGCTCACCACCACCGGGAATGTTGAAGTCATTTACGGGATAGATCTGAAAGACTTCCCCCTCACCGGTCCTTTTCAGTACCTGGCCGGCGGCCCGTTTCAGGGTCCGAATGACGCGCTCGTGGACGACTACTTCGCTGAGACCAGTCACGTCACCGTGGGTGACCACATCCAGATTCTGAACCATGCTTTCCGCATATCCGGCATTGTGGAACACGGCAAGGGAGCCAGGAAGTATGTGCCCATCGCCAGCCTGCAGAATCTGATTGGCGCTCCCGGCAAAGCTTCGGTGTTCTACGTCAAGCTCGACCATCCGGAGAATGCCAACCTGGCGGTCAAAGAGGTAAAGTCGGTTCCCGGCATGGAGAGCTACACCGTGCGCTCCATGAGCGAGTACCTTTCCATGATGACACCCGCCAACCTGCCCGGCTTTAATAAGTTCATCAGCGTGGTGATCGGCGTTGCCGTCACCATCGGTTTCATCGTCATCTTCCAGGCCATGTACGCAGCCGTGATGGAGCGCACCCGGGAAATCGGCATCCTCAAGTCTCTGGGCGCGTCCAAGCTGTACATTGTGAACGCGATCCTGCGGGAAACCGGGCTGCTGGCCTGCGTTGGCATAGGGGTGGGCATAGCGGTCAGCTTCCTCGCCCGTGCTGTGATCCGCGATCGGTTGCCCATCGTCCCCATGCACATTACTGGAGACTGGATTTGGCGGGCTACTCTGATTGCCCTGATCGGCGCTTTGGCGGGCGCAATGTACCCCGCCATCAAAGCCGCGAGAAAGGATCCGATTGACGCTTTGGCTTATGAGTAACAATCGCCCCAGCAACCACTTACACCTCGCATCGCAAGAGTTGACGGGAACGGTACCCGCGTTGACAATCACTGCCTGCTACGTTATCTTTTAACCTTTGGGACAACTGTTGTCGCCCGCCGGAGCCCCTGCGCTTTCAAGGGCGTGGGTTTGATTCAGCGGTCTTCTTAGCTGTTTTTCATTCTGGGAGAGATTTGATGTCAACCTATTTCCCCAAACAGGGGGAAATTGCGCGCAAGTGGTACGTCGTGGACGCCAAAGGCCAGCCGCTGGGCCGCTTAGCGACCCGTGTGGCCCGTATTCTTCAGGGTAAGGACAATCCCCGCTATACGGATTTTCTGGACATGGGCGATCATGTGGTGGTGATCAACGCGGAAAAGGTCCGGCTCACGGGCATGAAGTCCGAGAAGAAGGTTTACCATCGCTATACCGGCTATCCTGGCGGATTGCGCAATGAGGAATTCAGCAAGCGCCTGGTCCGCCGCCCGGAAGTCGTGGTCCAGGACGCCATCGTGGGCATGCTGCCCAAGACCAAGCTGGGCCGCAGCATGGCTTCGAAACTGAAGGTTTACCGCGGCGACAAGCACCCTCACCAGGCGCAAAAGCCGGAAGCGCTGGCGTTGGCATAGTTTCAAGCGGTCCCAAATCGGGCCGCTAATTTTTTGGGAAGGAATAGGCATTTTGCTAGCCAGCGGCTAGCAGCTAAGCAACTACCATGGCAGAGTTGGTTCAATATTATGGGACTGGACGGCGTAAGTCGGCGATTGCTCGCGTCTATTTGCGGCCCGGCAGCGGCGACTTCAAAGTTAACGATCGCCCCTTGGAGCAGTATTTTGTGACCCAGTCGCAGCGTGTGCGGGCACGCCAGCCGCTGGTTTCCACCGAGAGCGGCGGCAGCTTTAATGTACTGGCCAATGTTTCCGGCGGCGGCATTGACGGCCAAGCCGATGCGGTGTGCCTGGGCATTGCCCGCGCCCTCATCGAGTTCAATGCCGAACTGCGCAAGAAGCTGAAGGGGGAAGGGTTTTTGTCGCGCGATTCGCGCATCAAGGAACGCAAGAAGTACGGCCAGAAAGGCGCACGTAAGAGATTTCAGTTTAGTAAGCGATAACTGTAATGTTTCCAGTTTCAAAGTTTTTTCCGGGCCACTGGCAAACGAACCACTGGCCACTGTTTTAAATCTTCCCGCACCAGCCGGGGCGGGGGTGACGGGAATTAATCCGGTGCAGCCACAGAGCCGGCGCCGGATGCAAACCATCAAGGAGGTTGTTTGGCTAACATCACCATGAAGGAGTTGCTCGAAGCGGGCGTCCACTTCGGGCACCAGACCAAGCGCTGGAACCCCAAGATGAAGGAATTTATCTTCGGGGAGCGCAACGGTATTTACATCATTGACCTGCAGAAGACGCTCAAGATGTTCAAGGAGGCGTCCAAGTTTGTGCAGGACCTGACGGCCGAGGGCAAGCTGCTGCTGTTTGTGGGCACCAAGCGCCAGGCGCAGGACGCCATCGCCGAGGAGGCGCAGCGCTGCAGCATGTATTACGTTAACCAGCGCTGGCTGGGAGGTCTGCTCACCAACTGGGCCACCATTCAGAAATCCATCAAGCGGCTCAAAGAACTGGACGACATGGCCAGCGACGGCCGCTACGAGTTGCTGCCCAAGAAAGAAGTTATCAAGCTGGAGCGCGAGCGCAAGCACCTGCAGGCCAACCTGGCCGGCATCAAGGATCTCAATCGTCTTCCCGACGCGATCTTTGTGATTGACTCCAACAAGGAACAAATCGCGGTGCGTGAAGCCCGCAAGCTGGGCATCCCGGTGGTGGCGGTGGTGGATACCAACTGCGACCCCAGCGAAGTTGATTATGTGATTCCCGGCAACGACGACGCTCTGCGCGCCATTCGCCTGTTCGCCTCCAAGGTTGCGGATTCGGTGATCGAAGGCGCCCAAGCCGCCAGCGATAAGCAGGAAGCCGAGTTGAGCGCCGCCCAGTATGCAGCTTCGCAAGCTGCCGCGCCGGGTGAAGGCGCTGCCCCGGCGGAGGGCGCTCAGGAAGGCGCCGGCGGCGACGACATCAGCATGGAAGATGTGCTAGGTGGCAGCACTCGCAAGCGTCCTGAGGCAGCCAAGGAGCCGGCGGCGGACGAAGTGCCGCAGGTTGAGAGCCAGCACACCTACTAGAGTTTCGAAGTTTTAAGGTTTCAAAGTTTCCCGTGCAGCCCTTGGCGCACCGTGCACAAGGCCTTGAAACCTTGAAACGTGGGACACCTTGAAACCCGTCAAGATTCGACCCGCGTGCCATGCTTCCGCGCGGGTCATACTTTGTCCGGCTATAGCCGCCGGAGTCGTTTGCGCGGTTCTGGCATCATGTCATAGAAAGGTTTTTATATTATGGGTACTACGACCGTGAATATTTCCGCTTCCCAGGTGAAAGAGCTCCGCGACAAGACCGGGGCCCCGATGATGGACTGCAAACAGGCGCTCACCGAGTCCAAGGGCGATCTGGAACAGGCCGTGATTATTCTGCGTAAGAAGGGCATCGCCTCCATGCAGAAGAAGGCGACCCGAGTAACCAGCGAGGGCTCGGTGGCCAGTTACATCCATGCCGGCGGCAAAATCGGCGTGCTGGTGGAGGTCAACTGCGAGAGCGATTTCGTGGCCCGCACCGGGGACTTCAGGGAACTGGTGCACGACATCGCCATGCACATTGCCGCCAGCGATCCTAAGTTCATTCGCCGCGAGGATGTCACCCCGGAAGCCTATGAGCGCGAAAAGGAGATCTACCGCGCCCAGGCCAAGGCTACCGGCAAACCCGATAACGTGGTGGAGCGCATCGTCGAGGGCAAGATGGGCAAGTTCTACGAGGAGGTCTGCCTCTACGAGCAGCCCTTCATCAAGGACCAGACCGTCAACATCTCGCAGCTTATTGCCTCCAAGATCGGCAAGCTGGGGGAGAACATCTCCGTTCGCCGCTTTGCCCGCTTCAAGGTGGGCGATGCCGGCGAAACCATCGCTATCAGCAAGGGTGAACAAAAGTCGGAATAAGGTTTCACCTTTAGACCGTTTTTGCAAGGGCGCAGCTTTAGCCGCGCCGTATAGCTTGCTTAATCACCTGTCATCCTGAGCTGGGCGACCGAGCCTCGCGAGGGAGCGCAGCGAAGAACCTGCTTTTGGCCCCGGGACTCAAGTGCGTCCTTATGGGTCTGATCCGTAAGATTGCACTTGCAACTTGAAACCAGAAACTCGAAACTTTCTATATGTCCACTCCAGTCTTCAAGCGCATCCTGCTCAAGCTCTCCGGCGAAGCCCTGGCTGCCGGGCAGGGCTTCGGTGTGGACAGCCAGCGTGTGCAGGAGATCGCCGCCGAATTGCAGGAAGTCCACGCTCTGGGCGTACAGATTGCCGTGGTGGTGGGCGGCGGCAACTTCTTCCGCGGCGTGGCTGAGCAGGCGCGCGACATGGACCGCGTCTCCGCCGATCACATGGGTATGCTGGCGACCGTTATCAACGCGCTTGCTCTGCAAGACGCCCTGGAAAAGCACGACGTCTATACGCGCGTCATGTCGGCCATCGAAATGAACCAGGTGGCTGAACCCTTCATCCGCCGCCGCGCCATGCGTCACCTGGAGAAGGGCCGCCTGGTCATATTCGCCGCGGGCACCGGCAACCCCTATTTCTCCACGGACACTGCCGCTTCCCTGCGCGCCATGGAAATCAAGGCGGACGTCATCCTCAAGGCCACCAAGGTGGATGGCATCTACGATGCCGACCCGGTGCTGGTCAAGGACGCCAAGATGTTTGATCAGATCAGCTACATGGACGTGCTCAAGAAGGGATTGCAGGTGATGGACTCGACCGCCATCAGCCTGTGCAAGGACAACAACTTGCCCATCATCATCTTCAATCTCAACCGGCGCGGCAATATCAAGCGCGTGCTCACCGGCGAGAAGATTGGTTCCCTGGTCAGCGCCTGAGTCATTGAGTAATTGTGTAATCGGGCAATTGTGTAATTGAAAGAAGCGATAAGTCCTTCTGTCATCCCGAGCGAGGGCGCACGCCCGAGTCGAGGGACCTCTGCGAAGTTGGCATCATTACTGGTATTCCAGGGAGTTCTCACCGACAAGTATCAGACACCCGATTAAACAATTATTTAGTCAGATCTGCGTTCCTCCGCGTAAATCCGCGGCGAAGAATTTCGTGTGCTCGGGTTTTCATTTACACAATTACCCGATTACTCAATTTCCCGCTACCGGCTTGCCATTCGTGTCATACACCTCAACGGTGCCGTACTTGCTGAGCACGTCCTTGATCTGCTTGCCGTCGCCCACGCACACCACCTGCAGGTGATCAAGATCAATGTACTTGCGCGCTACCCGCTGCACCACTTCCGGCGTCACCTTGGCCACTTCCACCGGATACCGGTCCCAGTAGTCCTCGGGCAGACCGTAATACTTTGAGGTCATCCAGTAATTCAGCAGCGTAGCCGGCTGCTCAAGCGACAGGGCGAAGCTGGCCACAATGGCATGACGGGCATCCTCCAGATCGTTTTCCGGCACGGCCTGGTCCCGGATGCGCTTGAGTTCCCCCATCAACTCATGCAGCGAGCCGTCGGTCACGGCGTTGCGGACCTGCGTCTCAGCAATGAATGTGCCGGGATATATGTCGGCTGTATAGAAGCTGAAAGCTCCGTAGGTATAGCCCTTCTCCTCCCGCAGGTTGAGGAACAACCGCCCTGTCGCGCCCTCGCCCAGAATGCGGTTCATCACCCGCAGCGGGATGAAATCCGGGTCAATGCGCCGCAGAGAGTAATCTCCCGCCACGATGTCGGTCTGGACCGAGCCCGGCCGGTCCACCAGGTAGACCTTCGCCGGCGCCGGAGCGGGCAATGCCGCCAGTTTGGGCTGGCTTACCGCCTGCTTTTTCCAGGGGCCAAAATACTTCTCGATGAGCGTCATCACCTGCTTGGCCTGCACATCCCCGGCGACGCCCAGGATGGCATTGTTAGGCACGTAGTAGCTGTCGTGGAACTGCTTCAGTTGCTCTGAAGTCGCGGCCTTCAGCGAAGCAGGGGTGGGCGCAATCACCGCCGCGGGAAAACCGCGATAGAGCACGCGATGGAAACGCTCCATGCTCAGAAAGCCGGGGTCAGAGCGCTCCTGTTCCAGGTCGGCCAGTTCCCGCGCCTTGTACTTTGCCAGTTCGTCTTGCGGGAAGGTGGGGTTCTCCACCAGGTCGGACATCAAATCCAGCAGCTTGCCGGTATTCTCCACCAGCCCGGAGGCGACGACCTGCGAGTGGCTGGAACCGAACTGGGCGCTGGCTGCGAGAGTCGCGCCAATGGCATCAATTTCCGAGGCGATCTGCGCGCTGTTGCGATGGGTTGTGCCCTCGCGCAACATGTCGGCGGTGAACTTCGCCAGGCCGGGCAGGTCCTTGGGATCGTCGAGCGCGCCCGACTTGATCCACAAGGCGAAGTCAACTGTCGGTAACTCGTGCCGCTCCAGCACCAGCACGGTCAGACCGTTGGGCAGATGGAACTCCGCCGGACGCGGCAGCTTTACCTCCAGCACCTGCTTATTCACGGGAGCACGGTTCAGGCGCTGCACTTTGTTAACGGAAACGGCCTTGCTACTCTCCTCCTGGGCCCCAGCCGCCAGCCCCAGGCACAGCACGCTAACCATTGCAGCAATCAACCATTGGCTTCGTCTCATGGCGCGCTCCCTATCTTCCCCCGGCTCGGGCGCCGGTTTGCTTTTCGGGCAAGGTGGTCACTACCGCCCGTTCGGTCGTCACCAGATATTTCTGCGCAGCGTTCTTCACCTGCTCGGCGGTCACTCTGTCGTACTTGTCGGTGATGGTGTTGATCAGTCCGGGATCGTTGAAGAACACCGTGTATTGCCCCAGGCGGATGGCGGTTCTTAGGGCTGACTCGCGCGTCTGGATCATGCTCCTCCGGAACTGCGTGCGCGCCTTGTCCATCTCGGCGGCAGTCACGCCGTCTTTCACCAGGGCGTCGAACTCTTTATAGATCGCCTGCTCCAGTTCCTCCGGCTTCACTCCCGGGCGTGGGGTAGCCATAACGTAGAACAGGCTCGGCCCGCGACGCGCATCAACCTGCACGTCAACGGCGGTGGCCAACTGTTGCTCCTTCACCAGGTGCTGATAAAAACGAGAGCTTTCCCCCTGCCCCAGTATGTCGCCCAGCACTTGCAGCGAGTAACTGTCGGGGGTGTTGCCCGGCGGGATGTGATAGGAAATCAGCAGCATGGGCAAGCGGGCGAGAGGATCGTAGATGGTCTCGCGACGTTCACCGTAGTGTTCACCTTCTGTGACATCGGGCTGCGGCGGCACCGGCTGCCGTGGAATAGCGCCAAAATACTTCTTCACCTTTTCCAGCGCCTCTGCCGGATCAAAGTCGCCCACCAGCGTCAGCACCGCGTTGTTGGGCGCGTAATAGATGCGGAAGAACTCCTGCACGTCCGCCAGGTTGGCGGCATTCAGATCGCGCATGGAGCCGATGACTGAGTGCTTGTAAGCGAAGTCATCGTAGGAGAGGTTGTCAATCTCCAGGTAGGACTTGCCGTAAGGCTGGTTATCAATGCCCAGCCGCCGTTCCTCCTGCACCGCATTGCGTTGGTTGTCGAGGTTGGGCTGGTTTACCGCCAGGTGGCCCATACGGTCCGCTTCCAGGTACAGCGCCAGGTCAAGCTGGTTCTTGGGCAGCACCTCAAAGTAGTTGGTGCGGTCCTCGGTGGTGGTGCCGTTCATTCCACCACCATTATTTTCCACCAGGATGAAGTGTTCACCCTTGCCCACGTTCTCTGAACCCTCAAACATCATGTGCTCGAACAGGTGGGCGAAGCCGGTGCGTCCCGGCCGCTCGTTGCGCGAACCTACGTTGTAGGTCACGCAGATGCCGAATACGGGCGCGCTATGGTCGGGCGCCAGTATTACGCGTAAGCCATTGTTCAGGTGGACATCCTGGAACTCTAGCGGCGGCAACTTGGGGGCTTGTGCGGCGCCTTGCGCCAATGCCGGCAGGGAAACCAGTACCGCCAGCAAGGGAGCAAGGAACAGTGTTCTTCGCATGGTTTGTACCTCGGGTGTGCTCAAAAATAGGCCTTTTGCGGGGTGCTTAGCAGTGTAACAGACGAGCGAGGGAGGGAATAGTCAACCGGGCATTGACGATTGCAGATTGTGGATTGACGATTGGTTTGACTCTTGACTCCCGATGATCAGCGCTTTTGCATCAATGGCAGGAGGCCTGGCTCCCCGGCAAAGACCATTGGCGGGAGGGGTTTTCAATCGTCAATCTAGAATCTTCAATCGTCAATTCACTACGATTACCGCCGCCCCATCAATGGCATCCATTTTCACTGCGATGAGCGCCTGGTTGGCCTGGTCCAGGGGAAATGGTGTGGCTTTGGGCCGCAATCCAATCTCCGCCGCCGTACGCAGAAAATCACGCGCATCCGCCCGGGTCATGTTGGCCACGCTGCGCAATTGCCGTTCGCCCCACAGCAGCCGGTCGTAGTCGAACTCCGGCATACGGTCCAGGTGAATGGCGTTGATGGCCACCACCCCGCCTTTGCGCAGGCTGCCCAGCGCCGCCAGCACCACTTCGCCGCTGGGCGCGAAGGTGACGGCGCGGTCCAGTTCGACCGGCGGCTTCTCCTGCTCGCTCCCTACCCACTCGGCTCCCAGCGACTCCGCCAGCTTACGGTGGGACTCCCCGCGCGTCGAGACGTAGACCTTGCATTTCCAGGCATGCAAAACGGGGAGTGCCAGGTGGGCCGAGGCTCCAAAGCCGAACAGCCCCACCCGTTCTCCCGGCTGCGCCTTCGCCACCCGCAGGCTGCGAAAGCCGATAATCCCCGCGCACAACAGAGGCGCCGCATGCAGGTCATCCAATTCGGGCGGCAGCTGAAACACCCAGTCCGCACGCGCCACCGCGTACTCCGCGTAGCCTCCGTTCACGCTGTAGCCGGTGAAGATGGGAGCGTCGCACAGATTTTCCATGCCGTGGCGGCAGTACCAGCACGTGCCGTCGTTGCCGCCCATCCAGGAAACGCCCACCCGCGTTCCCAGTGGCAAATCCGCGGTGGCCCCACCCGCCACTTCGCCCACAATCTGGTGTCCGGGGACCACCTCGGGCCGCTTGGGCGGCAATTCGCCCTCCACGATGTGCAGATCGGTCCGGCACACACCGCACGCCCGCACCCGCAACAGAACCTGCCCAGGCTCGGGCTGTGGCTGGGGAATTTCACGAATCTCCAGGGGACGCTGCGATACCTCCCGCGGCAAGCTCAGCACAGCAGCTTTCATGGCGCACCTCGCTCTTTTCATTTTCGCACCTCACACCCAAGGCAGAGCTGGGTGGCGAAGGTGCGCGGGGTGTCAGGTTGCAAGTGGGAGAGCTTGTTTTCGGCAGTTATCCAAACGGAGGTCCGTCATCAGACTCTGATGGAGGGTAATGACGGAAGGGTCCTAAGAGTTGCGCTGTTGTTTCGCACAGCAGTTCCTACACGCTGCTGAACCGCTATGCGATTCATTACGGCGTGGATCACAAAACCACTAACGGTGCGACGCTGCAGCTTTGCCGCTTCACGGATCGCCTTAGCTTCTTCTTCGGTACATCGAATTAACAGTGCGGTGCGGGGTTCCTTCTTGTTACGGTTCATCGTAACCCCTCTTTTTTATGCCCGCCTTTGTTCTTCGGTTCGGTGATTACCGTTTGCTCCAACCAGCCGTTCCACTTCCGAGATGAGTAGCGACGCTGGGCGCCCCTTTTCAACGAAGCCATCCACTATGGCTAGAAGGGACTCGGGTATTAATCCCCGGAAACCGGACAGAAGCACGATAGGGATGTCGGGGTAGCGTGCTCGTAAGCGCTTAGCAACTTCTTCCCCGTCCATTCCGGGCATCTTGTAATCCAGAATGACAGCGTCGATGTGCTCGTTCTTAGTGATCTCAAGCCCGCTCGGCCCATCGGCGGCCGTGCGCACGACAAACCCCTTCGCCTGAAGAAGCAGTTGGCGGATGTCGAGTGCCCTCGGATTGTCATCAATGCAGAGGATTACGGTTTGGCGTGACACAGTCACTCGCGTTTCTCCTATTGCAAGCCTTAACTTTTGTTAAGGACTCGCCGTACGTCTGCACCTGAGGCTTCCCAGGTGTCGGGGCGGTGCTACTCTCACGGACCAGAGTGCCGTTCACCTCCACAGCCGTTTTGAAAACCTCTTCAAGTCCGACCACTTTAAAGTGTGTTTTCAGCTTTTTCACTTGCGCACCACTCAGCTACCGTATGCCAAAAAGCGTTATACGGGGAGATTTTCTTAGTGGGGAACTTTGTCTAAGTGCTGGATTATCAATAGATTGCGATAGGATTAGTTCTGCGCTTTTTGACTTTCCGATGTTTTTTTAGCGTGACGATTCTATTGCTTTTGTGGTGCGTTAGTGATACGTTATCGTCTGTTTAAGTGATACCGGATCATGCGAATCGAAAAAGCGACATTCAAAACCACCAAAATTGGCAATATCCCGACGGGGCGCAAGGGCAAACATCACGTCATCGTGGCCGCCATCTTGAAGGACTTGGGGGGCCTGCAGGAAGGGAACGCCTTGAAGATACCGCTGGCTGAATTGCCCGACACGGTTGTCAACGTTCGTTCTGCGCTAAATCGGGCAACCCGCAAGTTTGGCCAGGATGTGCTAACGGCGACGGACGAGAACTTTCTTTACATTTGGAACGGCCCACCTGCTGAGTAAGGCGTACGTTCCACACCGCCGCCAGTCGCTTACAGCTTTCGTGGTCATCGCCAACGAGTGATAAGAAATCGCTTTAGCACGAGTTATACCCAGGACCTGCGCTCGTAGCGGCGGGAACGTAATCCCTCCCGTGCTACACTCCCCTGTTCTTGCCGAGGTCCTCATGCGCACTCTTCCTGGCTGCGTGCGTTCCAACTGCAAGCTACCAGCTACCATCTACGTCGTCGTCCTTTGCCTGACAACCTTTGCCCACGCGCAAAACCCGAGCCTGAATGCCAGCGTGGACCGTATTGCCCAGCAGGTACTCTCCAGCACCGGCGTGCCCAGCGCCTCTGTTGCCATCGTGCGCGACGACCAGATCACCTACACCCGTGCTTATGGCGACGCAAGCCTTGCGCCCCGCGTGCCGGCGCGCCCGGAGATGCGATACAGCATCGGCTCCATCAGCAAGCAGTTCACGGCCACGGCCATCCTCATGCTGGCCGACCAGGGCAAGCTTTCGCTGGATGATCCCGTTTCCCGCTTTCTGCCGGAACTGACGCAGGCCAGCGAGGTCACTATCCGCCAACTGCTCTCCCACACCTCCGGCTACCAGGATTACTGGCCGCAGGATTACGTCATGCCCATGATGCTGCAGCCCGTAACCGCGCAGAAGATTCTTGACCTGTGGGCGCGCAAGCCCCTGGACTTCGAGCCGGGCACGAAATGGCAGTACTCCAACACCAATTACGTCATTGCCGGACTGATCGTGGAAAAAGCCTCAGGCATGCCCCTGCTGAAATTCCTGGCTGACGAGGTCTTCAAGCCGCTGGGCATGCAGGACGTGGTCAACATTGACCAGGAGCGGATGGCCGCTACCGATCCCACCGGTTACATGCGTTACGCGCTGGGACCCCTGCATCCCGCTCCCAAGGAGGGCAGGGGGTGGCTGTTTGCCGCAGGCGAACTCGCCATGTCCGCTCCCGACCTTGCCCGCTGGGATATCGGTATGCTGCAGCAGCGCCTGCTGAGGCCGGCTTCTTACAAAGAAATGCAGACGGAAGTCCTGCTCAAGAACGGCCTGGGCACCCGCTACGGACTGGGAGTTGTCGTCACTAGCGAAGCCGACCACCGTGCCATCGAGCACGGCGGAGAAGTGTCCGGCTTCACTTCCCAGAACATCGTCTTCCCAGACGACCGGGCCGCGATTGTCGTTTTCACCAACCAGGACGCCGCCCTGGCCGCGGGGCAGATCGCCCGCCGCATCGCTCCTCTCCTCTTTCAGGACGCCCATGTAGCCGAAAAGGAGCAGCAGGCGCGCAGCATCTTTGCCGGGCTGCAGCACGGGCAAATTGACCGCTCGCTCTTCACCGCCAACGCCAACAGCTATTTCACCCCGCAGGCGCTGGCGGATTTTGCCGCCAGCCTGGGCCCCCTGGGCGCGCCGCAGTCTTTCACCCAAGCTTCCCAGGGTTTGCGTGGCGGGATGAGCAATCGCCGCTACACCGTGACCTTCCCGAAAAAAACGCTCTCGGTCTGGGTTTATGAAATGCCCGATGGCAAAATAGAGGAATACCAGGTGATGGCCTCAGACTAAGCAGCTCCTTCGACCGCCAACAAAAGACGTAGCCGGGTAACTTTATGGTTTCGCCCCGCCGCATCGCCGCCGCACTTCTGTTGGCGAACCTTTCCCTTGCTGCCCTGCCGCAGGAGCGCCCCAAGACCGCCCCGCAACCGGCACAGCCAGGCGCGACCCAGCCCGAAACCGAGCAGCAGATCCGCAAGCGCGAGGAGTCGCAGCGCATTCTCGGGGTGATGCCGTTGTTTGGCGTGACCAGTCGGAAGAATGCCCAGCCGTTAACCGCCAGGCAGAAATTTCACCTTTTTGCTAAGAGCGCGTTCGACCCCTTTGTGTTTGGTGTGGTCGGTGTTCAGGCGGGCATTAGCCAAGCGGACAACCAGTTTCCGGATTATGGCCAAGGCGCCGCCGGTTTCGGCAAGCGCTATGGAGCCGCTTTGGGCGACAGCATTTCCAGCAATTTTTTCAGCAACTTCCTGTATCCCACGCTATTCAAGCAAGATCCGCGCTATTTCCGCCTCGGGGAGGGCAGCACTAAGCGCCGCATCGGCTATGCCCTCGCCCAGGAAGTTGTCGGCCATACCGACCACGGCCGCCGTTCGTTCAACTTTGCCAACGTGCTCGGCGCGGTCTCTGCCGGCGGCATCTCCAATCTCTACTATCCCGACAGCGACCGCGGGTTTGGCCTCACCATGTCCCGGGCCGGCATCGCTCTCTTCTACGGCAGCGCCGGGGGCCTCCTTGACGAGTTCTGGCCCGATATTGACCGCAAGCTCTTCCACAAGCAGCCCAAGCCGGTCTCTAACCCGCATCCGTGATGATCAGGGATGCAAGAGCTTTGGTTGTGGGACGCGGGGAAAACGGACCCCGAATGGGTAGTGAATGTGGGAGCACACATGTGTGCCCGCCACTCATTTGCAGTGAAACGCTGCCTGCATGGCCGCGGCAATCA
>DASYWT010000066.1:0-2390 GCA_035935775.1 Terriglobales bacterium | reverse complement strand
TCCGCCCCCAGCCCGGCCAATCCGGTTGCTTACGGCAAATACCTGGTGACGGCGGTGGGCGTCTGCGGCGACTGCCACACTCCGCGCGACCAGCACGGCCAGCCCATAGCCGCCATGTACCTGGCCGGCGGCAATCTCTTCGACGAGAGCGGGCGGGCCGTGGCCAGCGCCAACATCACTCCCGACCCCTCCGGTATTTCCTACTACGATGAAGCGATGTTTGTGCAGGTCATGCGCACTGGCCTGGTGAAAGGACGCAAGCTGAACGTCATGATGCCTACGTGGGCTTTCGATGGCCTGACGGACCAGGATCTGAAAGCCATCTATGCCTACCTGCGCACCATTCCCCCGGCGCATCACCGCATTGACAATACTGAAAAACCTTCGCTGTGCAAGATTGATGGCCAGATGCACGGACTGGGAGAGATGAACTAGGATCAGGCGGCGAAATCCACCTTGGCTGGATGAGGAATGATGCCGGCGTGGTGCCCCATGTCGAGCAGGCGCCGTACCGCTTCCCGGCCGTCCTCGCCGTAGTCCAGAGTGCGTTCGTTCACGTACATGCCGACGAACTTGTCGGTCAGCTGCGAATCCAGGTCGCGCCCGAACTGCCTGGCATATTCGAGGGCTTCTTCCCGGTGGTCGAGCGCGTACTGGATGCTGCCCCGCAGAGCTTTTGCCACTCCGGCAATGGTCTCCTCGCCCAGGCTGCGGCGGATGGCATTGCCGCCTAGAGGCAGCGGCAGCCCGGTCATGCGCAACCACCACTGTCCCAAATCCACAACTTTCTGCAGCCCGCTTTTTGAGTACGTAAGCTGCCCTTCGTGAATGATCAGGCCGGCTTCGTACTTGCCTTCCACCACCTGGGGAATGATCTGGTCGAAGGGCACGACCGCAGTCTCAATGCCCGGTGCGAACAGGCGGAGCGTGAGGTAGGCGGTAGTCAGCGTTCCCGGCACCGCCACCTTGATGTTCTTGACCTCATTCTGCGTGAACGGGCGCGCGGCCACGATCATCGGACCGTAGCCTTCGCCCACGCTACCTCCGGAGGAGAGCAGGGCATAACTGTCCTGGATGTAGGGGTAGGCTGCGAAGGAGACGGCGGTAAGGTCGTAAACTGCTTCGTGCGCCTTGCGGTTCAAGGTTTCAATGTCGCAAAGGGTATGGGTGAAGCGCAGCCCGGGAACGCGCACCTTGTTGGTGGCCAGCCCGTAGAACATGAAGGCATCGTCGGAGTCGGGGCTATGCGCCACCGTAATTTCGCGGATGCCGGCCTCGTTTTCCGGCTCAGCGATTCGGGATGGGTTGGCAGGGTTCACAGCTTCACCCGGTAGCTGCGGCGAAAACGGCTGGCAGCGCCGGCAGCAGCCATGACCTTGATCACTTCAGCAAACACAAAGGGATAAAGCCCGAAGGCCGCCGCCTGCACAAAGGGCACGTGGGCGATCAGCATCAGCCAGGAGACGCCCGCGGCAAAAAGCACAATCTCCGCGGCCAGCGATGCCGCCAACGCGCGTGCAAAGCCGTGGCCGGTGCGCTCCCACAGCCACCCTGCCACGAACGCCACCACGGGATAGGCGATCAGGTATCCGCCTGTTGGCCCCAGCAATTGCGCGATTCCGCCCGGACCAGCGGGATTGAAGAACGGCAGACCTATCGCGCCTTCCGCCAGATAAAGGGCGAGCGCGGCAAAACCGCGCCGGCTGCCGAGCAGCAGACCTACCAGCAGCACAGCAAAGTTCTGCAGCGTCAGCGGCACCGGAGTGAAGGGCAGCGGCAAGGTAATGTGCGCGCACAGGGCTACAAAAAGGCTGGCCCCCACCACGACCGCGAAGTTGCGTGCCAGGGCATGAGAGCGGGAAGGAAGAGTGCGGATAACAATGTGCGAACTCATATTTTTCACCGTTATGTACCGCACAGGATATCAGAAGGGGAGCCAGGAGTCGGTGGTCAGCAGTCACGATATCAAGTGACAAGCCGGAAAACGCTGGCATTCGCCTGCTCCGGAGACCGCGGTAAGCTGCAGAATTAAGCGGGGCGAAAACAATTCAATAGACGGGCGGGACTCCCGCGCCCACCCGCACGTCCCCTGGACGCAGTACATAAGCGCATTGTGACGTGTTGCTCGCTGTCCAATACGAGCCGTCGGCGAATGTCACTCTCTGCAGCCAGGTTTGTGGCGGCACCGCGGCGGTAAGTATTTTCTTGCGGAGCGTCTTTTGCTGTCCCGCGCGCACCCTTTCTACGGAGATAGCAAGTTGCCCGTGTGTGATGCTTGTGCTCGTCGGTCCCGAAATGTAGTAGGACGTGACCACCTTCATCTCGCCGCCGCTGATGTCCTTCGCCGAGACGTTCGTGTAATTTATGCGCAGCACCCTTTCCAGGTTGTG
>DASYWT010000065.1:0-5407 GCA_035935775.1 Terriglobales bacterium | reverse complement strand
CTGCGACCAGACGCACGCCGCTGCCCCGCAGCGCGTGCGAGACCGCCGCCAGCACCAGGAGCGGATCCCCACTTCTCAGCAGCGCCTGCTCCTGCCAGGACACCGGAACTGAGTTCAAATACTCCAGAATTACCACCACCGCCAGCAGCCATGCGGCGGCGGCGAAGCACCCGCGCCAGGTAATTTCCGCCAGCAGCAGAGCGGGCTGACGGAGTACCGCTTCAAAGCCCTGGCGAATTGAGGATTGTGCGCTCACAAGCTGCTTAGGATAGCGCAAGTCAAGCTGCCAAGGTTTCAAGTGCCCGGAATCGCTGTCTGAAATCAGCTTCGCGTGAAACCTGTGAAACTTCGAAACCTGCGAAACTGTAACCGTGAAACTCGGAACCGGAACGGTAGTTCTTGTTCCCCGCCTGGAACATGCCGGGACAACCTGTGCACATCCCCAGGCATCCGTCCACATGTTGGACAATTCATACTAGCTGAGCGGGATGAGGATCCGGCAACGGAGAGAATGCTGTTGTCTGTCCGCCCGTCTCGCAGGGAGGAAAACAAGCATGAAAGTACTGAGATTCTTAGCTTTAGCTGGAATGCTCACCATGATCTTTCCGCTGGCTTCGCTGGCCAGCGAGAACAGCGCCAAGGCGGAGAAGAAAAACGTTTCCGTCGCCGACCAGGTTGTACTGGCCGGCAAAACGCTCAAGCCCGGCCAGTACAAGGTGGAGTGGCAGGGTAACGGTCCGATGGTCAAGGTAAGCTTTTTGAAATCCGGCAAAACGGTTTTGACCGCCCCCGCCAAAGTCACGCAACTTGCTACTAAGGCGCCCTACGACGCCGTAGTGGAGAACACCCGAAAGAACGGCACCAAAACTATCAGCGAAATCGAATGGAACAACCAGCGCGAGGCCCTGATGTTCGGCTCTCAAGCCCATCCCGCTCGCGCTCATCACACTCAAAAGCGCGCCTCCTAGTTGCGCCCCACTTCGTCCCAGCGGGCCCCCTCGAAGGCCCGCTTTTTTCTTTTCTCCGCCGGCTCACGCCGATTAGCGCTGATCATCAATCACAACCGCAGATCATCAATCACAACCAATGTCATCCTGAAATCACAACCAATGTCATCCTGAAATCACAATCAATGTCATCCTGAGCGGAGCATGCCGATTTGCTTGCAAATCGGTATGCGCAGTCGAAGGACCCCTGCGCTTTCCAATGCACTAATTCCGCCTCAGGGAATTCTCATGAAGATCTCCAGAACTCCCCGGAAGAGACGATACGGTGCAAGCCCTGTAGGGCTCCTTCGACTCGGGCGTTCGCCCTCGCTCAGGATGACATTGAGCTGTCAGGTTGCGTTGATGCGCGGCCGGAACTTACCGCACCACGATGTTCACCAGCTTGGCGGGGACAACAATAACCTTTACCACCTGCTTGCCGGCGAGGAAAGGTTGCACCTTCGGGTCGGCGAGAGCGCGCTGCCACACCTCTTCCTCGGACGCATCGGCGGAGACTACAATTCGCCCGCGCAGTTTGCCGTTCACCTGCACCGGAATCTCGATCTCTTCTTCCTTGGCCAGTGCCGGATCATGCTTCGGCCAGGCCGCATGCAGCAGGTTCTCCTGCTCGCCCAGCATCTCCCACAGTTCATGTGCCAGGTAAGGCGCGAACGGCGCCAGCAGCAGCACCAGGTCGCGCTGCAGCTGCGCCAGCAGCGCATCGGGAACGCCGCCGCCCTTCTGCTCTTCGGTGGCGTAGAGCTGGTTAACCAACTCCATGATGGCGGCGATGGAAGTATTGAAGTGCCAGCGCCCCTGGAAGTCGGTGCTCACGCGCTTGATAGTCTGGTGCAGCTTGCGCTGCAAGGCGCGAGCCTGGGGCGGCAACTGAGACGCAACAAGTTGGGTCTCTACCGAAGAGCGTTGCACGTCCGCGCCGACCGGCCGTGCCACGGCGGCATGGCGGCTCACAAACCGGTACACGCGTCCCAAAAAACGATAAATTCCTTCCACTCCCGCGTCCTGCCAGTCCAGGTCGCGCTCGGGCGGCGCGGCAAACAGGCTGTACAAGCGCGCGCTGTCGGCGCCGTAGCGCGCCACCATCTCGTCGGGCGTCACCACGTTCCCCAGGCTCTTTGACATCTTGGCCCCGTCCTTGATCACCATGCCCTGGGTAAACAGGCGCAGCGCCGGCTCCGAATTCCTGATCATGCCCAGGTCGCGCATGAACTTGGTCCAGAAGCGCGAATAAATCAGGTGCAGGATGGCATGCTCCACCCCGCCGATGTACTGGTCTATGGGAAACCAGTAGTTGGCTTCGCGGCTGCTGAAGGGCTCGTGGTCGTTGTGCGCGTCGGTATAGCGGTAGAAATACCAGGACGAATCCACAAACGTGTCCATGGTATCGGTCTCCCGCCGCGCCTTGCCGCCGCACTTCGGACACTTGGCGTTCACGAACTCCGGCAGCCGTCCCAGGGGCGAGCCCCCGGTCAGCGTGATTTCCACGTTCTCCGGCAACAGAACCGGCAGGTCCTTTTCCGGCACCGGAACAATGCCGCACTTCTCGCAATACAACATGGGAATGGGCGTGCCCCAGTAGCGCTGCCGCGAAATGCCCCAGTCCTTCAGCCGATAGGTCACCGTGGCCTTGCCGAAGCCGTGCTCCTCGGCATACTCCGACATCTTCCTCATGGCCTCGCTGCAGGAGAGCCCGTTAAACGGCCCGGAATTGATGAGCAGGCTGTCGGTGGCGGTAAAAGGCAGCACCGGCTCTTCCTCTTCGCCTGCCGCCGGCGGCTCCTGCTCCCGGCGCGGCAAAATCACCACGCGAATCTCCAGCTCGTATTTCTTGGCGAAGTCGTAGTCGCGCTCATCGTGCGCCGGCACCGACATGATGGCGCCCGTGCCGTAGTCCATCAGAACGTAGTTGGCCACCCAGATCGGCAGGTTCGTTCCGTTGAACGGATTGATGGCGAAGCGCCCCGTGTCCACCCCGTGTTTCTCGATGGCGCCCACGTCGCCCACTTCTCTGGCCTTGCGCTGCTCGCTGAGAAGCTCCTCCACCTTGCCGCCGAGTTCAGGATTCTGCGCAATGAAATCCGCCCCCAGCGGGTGTTCCGGCGCCAACTGGATGGAAGTCGCGCCGAAAATAGTGTCAATGCGCGTGGTGAACACGCTGATCTTGTCGCCCGACTGCCCTGCCTTGCCCTCGAGCTTGAAGTCAACCAGCGCGCCCTCGCTGCGCCCGATCCAGTTGCGCTGCATGACCACGACTTTTTCCGGCCAGCCTTCCAGCGTGTCCAAATCGCGCAGCAGCTCTTCCGCATAGTTGGTGATGCGCAAGAACCACTGCTCGAGTTCGCGCTGCTCGACCGGCGTGTCTTCGTGGCGCCAGCAGCAGCCCTTCACCACCTGCTCGTTGGCCAGCACGGTGGCGCACTTGGGGCACCAGTTCACCTTGCTCTTCTTGCGGTAGGCCAGCCCGCGCTCGTAGAGCTTCAGGAAGAACCACTGGTTCCAGCGGTAATACTCGGGGAAGCAGGTGGTCACCTCGCGCTGCCAGTCGTAGGCGAAGCCCAGGCGCTTCATCTGCGACTTCATGTTGGAGACGTTGCGCAGCGTCCACTCCCGCGGCGGCGTATTGTTCTGGATGGCCGCGTTTTCCGCCGGCAAGCCGAACGAATCCCACCCCATGGGATGCAGCACGTTGTAGCCGTTCATCCACATGAAACGCGCCAGCGCATCGCCAATGGAATAATTACGCACATGCCCCATGTGCAGCGCTCCCGAAGGATAGGGCAACATTTCCAGCACGTAATACTTAGGCCGGGTGGAACCGGCCTCGGCGCGGTAGAGCGCAGGATCCTTCTGCCAGCGGTCGAACCATTTCTGCTCGATGCGGTGAGCATCGTAGCGCTCTTCGCGCGTTTCCGGTGGTGTAGGGTTATCGGGCATCGTGTTTGAGCAGCAAGTTATGGTTGAATCTTGATTTTACACGGATTTTTCCGCCAGCCCACAGCTGCATACTTCCTATACGGGGCATGACGTATTGGTTAGCTCTCCGATCTGCACGCAACTTGTCGAGCCTGCAAAAATCGCTGTTTCCAATTACAAATGAAAAGCATCCATTCATCGTACGAATTGTGAACATTCTCATCGGAGCGCTTGTTTGTCCGGCAATTCATTTCTGAAAACACTCGGCATCGAGTTCCCCATTATCCTTGCCCCCATGGCCGGCGGCCCCGGCACTCCCGAACTGGCAGCGGCGGTTGCCAATGCCGGCGGGCTGGGCTCGCTGGGCTGCGCCTATGAGACCCCTGAGCAAATTGCCGCAACCATCCGCCGCACCCGCGAGCTCACCGATAAACCCATCAGCGTGAACCTGTTTGCCGGCGGATTCGGCAAATTCACTTCGCTTGATCCCCAGCCCATGCTGGCCATCCTGGCTGAAGTTCATCGCCAGCTGGGTATCGCGCCGCCAACTCTCCCCCCAACGCCTGTGGATCGCTTTCCGGAGCAACTGGAGGCTGTGTTGCAAGCCCGCCCTGCGGTCTTTAGTTTTACTTTTGGAATTCCAGCCTCAGCGGACATCAGCCGTCTGCGTTCACGCGGCATTCTGGTGCTGGGAACGGCAACCACGGTCGAAGAAGCCCGACTGCTCCAGGAAGCGAGAGTTGATGGCCTTGTTGCCCAGGGAGCGGAAGCCGGCGCTCACCGCGGCACTTTTGCCGGTTCCTTCGAATCATCCATGGTCCCCACTCTGCAATTGGTGGGCGACATATGTGCTACGGTATCCCTCCCCGTCATCGCCTCGGGTGGCCTGATGGACGGCCGCGATATCCGCCGCGCGCTGCAGGCCGGAGCTGCGGCTGTGCAGCTGGGCACTGCATTTCTTGCCTCCCCCGAATGCGGCGCTTCCCCACCCTACAAAAATGCCGTCCTGAGCGCGAAGAGCGACACCACTGTGATCACGCGCGCTTTCTCCGGGCGACCGGCGCGCGGCCTGCGCAACGAATTCATCACCCGATTGCAGAACAAGGAGTCGGCAATCCTGCCCTTCCCCTTGCAGAACTCCCTTACCCGCCCTATGCGCGCCGCCGCCGGAAAGCAGGGCCAGGCAGGATTCCTGAATCTCTGGGCCGGGCAAGGTGTTACCCGCGCCCGCTCCCTGCCGGCCGCCGAGTTGCTTCGCACCCTGGTCGCAGAAATGGGCTGAATCAGCGCCGCGCCTCGCGCTCGGTCAGGAAAAACGCTTTGACCACGATGTCGTTAGGCTGCATGCCGACCGGAACGATGGCCCACAGCGCGCGGTCGCTGCTGATTTTGGATGTGGTCGCCAGGCGCTTCATGCGAATCACCGCCACATCGTCCGACTGCGTATCCAGCGCCAGCAGGAAATCCTGATTGGCGGTAAGCGCCAG
>DASYWT010000064.1:0-19334 GCA_035935775.1 Terriglobales bacterium | reverse complement strand
TGGCCAGGTGCACGGAAGCCTGCGCGGTTCCGCCCGTGGCCAGCAGATCATCCACAATGATTACGCGCTGCCGGGGCTCAATGGCATCGCGATGGATTTCCAGCGCCGCCTTGCCGTACTCCAGTTCGTAGTCCCAGCGTGCCGTCGCCGCCGGCAGCTTGCCCGGCTTGCGCAGGGGCACGAAACCGGCGTTCAGGCGGTAGGCCAGCGCCGGGCCAAAAATAAAGCCTCGCGCCTCGATTCCCAGAACCAGGTGCGGCTTCTTGGGCAAGTAGTACTCGGCCAGGGCGTCAATCAGCGTGGCGTAGCCCACGCGGTCTTTCAGAAGTGTGGTGATGTCGTAGAACAGGATTCCCTTGACCGGGAAATCAGGAACTTCGCGAATCAGCTTTTTCAGGTGGTCACAATTGGTGCGGCCGCTCGGCTGCGCCATCTACCAGGCTCCTTCAATGCGGAATGATTTGAGTCCAGCCACCGGCTGGGTATCTTTTTCTTCCACCGCATCCACCCGCGCCGCCCGCGGTCCCTGCTGCAGGCGCGAGCGCAAGCCGGAAAGTTGCTCGCGCGTGCCCATGGCCAGCACTTCCACGCTACCGTCGGCGTTGTTACGCACCCATCCGGAAACGCCCAGCATATGCGCCTCGCGCTCCACGAACCAGCGAAAACCCACGCCCTGCACCCGCCCGCGCACTACGAAGCGGCGAGCACGGGTTGAAGCGTTCTTTTCAGTTGAAGTCATGCGGAATTGATGAATGATGATTGAAGAATTTCGAATAAAAACCGGCCGCGCTGCCACTTTCATTCGTCATTCATCATTCTTCAGTCGTCAATTAAGGTTTCATTCGTCATTCTTCATTCTTCAATCATTAATTAGCTAGGCCCGCGACAGATACGCCCCCTCCGAGGTATCCACCCGGATCTTCTCGCCTTCGTTGATGAACGGCGGCACCTGCACGATCAGCCCGGTTTCCGTCTTGGCCGGCTTGGTCACGCTGCTGGCGGTGGCGCTCTTCAGCCCGGGCTCGGTCTCCACCACGGTCAGGTCCACGGTCTGCGGCAGTTCCACGCCCACCGCTTTGCCGTCGAAGAATTCCACGTCAATCTGCAGGTTGGGGATCAGATAATCCACTGCGTCGCCGAGCACGTCCTTGCCCAGGTAGGTCTGCTCGTAGTTCTCGGTGTTCATGAAGTAGTAACTGTCGCCATCGTTGTACAGGTACTCCATCTTTACCTCGTCCACCGTAATCTTCTCGATGGCGTCGGCGGAGCGGAAGCGGTGCTCGAACATGGCCCCGGTGCGCAGGTTGCGCAGCTTGGCCTGAATGAAGGCGCGCAGGTTGCCGGGGGTGCGGTGCTCGACGCTGAACACCGCGTGCAGGTCATTGTTGTGTTTGATGACCATGCCGGGGCGCAGCTGGGTTGCGGGAATAGCCATGCTGGGAAACTTCTCCTTGCCTGAAATAGTGTGAGAGGCCGGCGGATACCGCGGCCAGCGAATGCCGCCGCAGAGAGCAGCCAAACACTTTAGTTTACACAATGGATGGGAAACTTGGGAACCGCGGCCCCGCAGTGTGGCGCGGGCGCCCCGCCCGCGAACCGCAGCTCACGATCTTTTTCCTGCAAGACAACACCCGACCCTTCCGGCTTTTCTAATCAACAGGAACCAGAGCTTCCCGGCAGGTGAGAACTGGCTAGGGTCAGAAGGAAGGCAAGCGCAACCTTGCCTGCTTCCCCCAGCGCGACTACCATTTTTTCATAGGAGAGAGACCAGGAGAGAAATGTATGGCTGAATATGAACGTGTTGGAGAGTATCAAAGTTCGCAGCGCCGCGGCGGAAGCGCCGGCGTAGCCGTTACCTTCCTGCTGATCGGATTAGGAGCCGGTGCTTTAGTCGCCCTCATGCTCGCGCCCCACGAAGGCAAGAAGACCCGCCGTCTGCTGCGCCGCAAGTATGAAGATGCCGTGGACGCCTTCTCCGAGTGGAAAGAAACCGCGGAAGACATGATTGACAAGGGAGGCGATTGGGCCAGTTCGGCCAAGGAAGCGGCCCGGGAGAAAGTCGCGCCCTTTCGCAAGGCCATGCGGCGCTAGGAGCGAAGGTTTCAAAGTTTCAAGGTTTCGCAAGTTTCAAAGTGTTTCGAGTTTAAAGTTTCAAGCCCGTCTGGCTGCCAGGGAAACTTGAAACTTGAAACTGGATTTCTGAACCTTGAAACCTGCGAAACTTTGAGACCTGAAACGTTGAAACTTTGAAACCTGCCCTTCTTCACCTGGAAACTCGAAACCTGCTCTTCAGTACAAGCGGAAGTTCACTTCCACATTGATCTGCACAGCCACCGGCTGGCCATCTTTTCGCGCTGGCTCGAAGCGCCAGGTGCGCACGGCTTCGATGGCCTTTTCGTCCAGGCCCATCCCCACCGACCGCTGGACCCGGATATCGTGCGGCCGTCCCTCGGGTCCCACGATCACCCACAACACCACCGTGCCCTGGTACTTGGCTTTGCGCGCTTCCTCGGAGTATTCGGGGTCGGGCGCGTATAAGGCGCGCGGCGCGCTTACTCCTCCGCCCACACGGTAAACTCCGCCCCCAATGCCGCCGCCATAGCCGGGTCCCACGCCCGGGCCGCGTCCGCTGCCCACGCCACCGCCGCTGCCGCTGCCGATTCCGCCGCCTGAACCGGTGCCGCTGGAAGGCGGCCCCAGCACGTTGGAGAGCGGGTCGCCCACGGGGCCCGTGGTCGGTAAATGGATCTGCGGCGGCACCACAACTGTGGGTTCTACCGCCAGCTTGGGATTCTCATTGCGCACGACCACGGCTGGGGGCGTGATTTGCTGATCGGACAGTTTGGGCAGCGCGCCTTTGGATGCCTGCAACTTGTCGCGGTCGCCTCCACCGCCGCCTCCACCGGCACTGGTTTTTGAGGGAGGCAACACGTAAGGGCTGATGTCGGTGACGATTCCCACCACCTGCTGCAGGATTTGTTTACGATGGCTCACCACGAACATTGAGGACCACACCACCAGCACCAGCAGCACGGTGTGCCCTGCGAAAGAAAAGACAAACGTGATGGGCTTGGTGCCGTAGAGTCCATAACCCTCGCCGAACAGAGTGGGCAGGATGGTCTGCTCGGCCGGTGGGACTGCGGCTTCCGACGCAGGCGCCGCCTGCACGGCAATCGGCGTTTCTGGCGCAGCGGGAATGGGCATCGCTGCTTCTACCCCGCTTAAAGTATAGGCCAGAAATCGAACATCCGCCTGTGTCCGCTGTCACAAAGAGAAGGCGAAAGTGATCCCCCCCCTCAGGACAGGGGCAGGTACCCCTAGCGAAACATGCTGCCGAAGAATCCGCGCACCCGGGCAAAGAAGCCGTGCGGCTTGTTATTGGCGCTGGACTTGCTTCGGGGCGCCTTGTAGTAGGTAACCCGCGCAGGACCTGGCACTCTGACGGTGAGCAACTCCGGCGGAGGCCCATTGCTGAAGTGAAGCTCTGCTAATTGGAAAGCGTCTGGAGGTTTGGGCTGGGTGGCGCGAAAGATAAAAGGGGCCTCCACCTGTACTGGAGTGCCGCTGGGCGTCGCCGGCGCAGGATCATTAACACCGGTGCCGCGTCCCGCCGGTGGGCCGGAGTTGGGCGGAGCCAATACCGCGGCCGGGGTCTCCGCGGGCGGGGGCGCTGGCATTTCTGCGCGCATCACCGGCACCGTGCGCAGCGGGCAGCCGCAGTCAAGCGTTGCCGCCGAACTTGCATTTTGCAGCCGACCACCGTGGAACAGTACCTGATCGCCGGCGTTCACCTGGTAGGTGTCGTTGCCCATGATTTCCGAAACTACCGCCGCTGAAGTGTTTCCCGGCAGGGTGCGCACGCAGGTGTTGCCCTGGCGGTCGGCGCTCACCGCCATGTCGAATTGGCCCGGGCCAGGCAGCAGAATTCGGAAGTCCGGCGTCAGGATCACATCCGCGGCCGCGCCCAGCGGGTAATGTGTCTCAATCGTTCCCGTGCTCAGCCCGAGCATCAGGTCGCGGCCATTCTTGGAAGGCGTCACGGAAAGCGTGGTCCCGGGGCAGACGTGAATTTCTCCACCGCGCGGCAGGCGGAGGACTGTCGGATTGCCCATCGCGCTCACCGATTCCGCGCCCCGCAGGGTGGTAAAGTTCGCCACGGGTTCATAGGTGGTGGCGGGCTGATAAACCGGCGCCGCAACCGGCGCAGCGGGCTGCGTTGCCGCCGGTTGAGCTACTGCCTGGGCCGGTTGCTGCTCCTGCTGTGCCGCCGCCTGGGCGGTTCCCGGCAGCAGCCACAACGCCACTTTATTGCCAGTGCTGATTACGGAAAATTCGCGAGCCCTCTTCAGTTGCACCACAATGCGCGCGATGGGCGGCGATTGTTTCCACTGGCTGGCCCGAACCTCGCTGATGTCCTTCCCGTTGACCTCGATGCGCCGCAACCCGCCCGGCAACACCGTGTCCGGCAGGTCAATGACGATGCGAATGGGATTGTCCAGCCGCGTCAGGTGAGGCTTTACCGCTCGGCTGGCGGTGATCTGCACACTCAATCCCTTGCTGCTGGGCACAACCGCAATGTGCTCAACAGTTGCCATGCCAGGCTGGGCTCTCGCGCTGGTCGCGGCCATGACTGCCAGCAGCACCGCCAGCGCGAACTGCGACACTCGTGACCTCATTGTGAGGAAACCTGCCTGAACGATACCACCGGTAGGCGTGCCAGAGAAGTGGCTGAGCCCTGGGGCGTACTGCCCCAAAGGTCAACTCTCAGCCAGGAATTCGTACTCGTTGATGACCGCCGCCACGCTCAGTTGACCATTGTTGCTGGCCTGTTCGGCGCGCACCACAGTGCCTTTGCAGCGCACCCGGATGCTTTCCGTGAGCGTGATCTCCGGTGGCAGAGTGAGGGTGAATTCGATCTCCGTGCCCTCTCCAATATGACTGTCAAGATAGAAACAAATGCCGCGGGCGCTTACATCGCGGGTGAAAGCGGTTTTCTCCCCGGCGGGGCCGTTCTGGTACTTCACCGAGATGGGCAGCCGCAGCGAAAAACGGCGAGTAGCGCGCTTGTCCTGCTGGCGCTCGGCCATGGAGCCTCCCAGAAGGTGGTTGCTAGCATGGGCCTGAGTTGGCTGCCCTGTCAAGCCTGTGATGGGTGGGGACTACAGTACACAGGGCGCTCGCCGGCCGTTTCTGGAACTCTGGTGAGGGTGAGTCCTTCTGGGAACGTTTCCCTAGAGAGAGAGGAAGTTGCGGATCAGTTGCTTGCCTTCGCTGGTAAGCACGCTTTCGGGGTGAAACTGCACACCTTCCACTGGGAACCGGCGGTGCCGCAATCCCATGATGACGCTTGATCCGTCGCGCTCCCGCGTCCGAGCGCTGACCTGCAGGTCCTTCGGCAGGCCCTCTTCTGCGACGATCAGGGAATGATAGCGGGTCGCCGTCATAGGCGAGGCCAAACCGTTAAATATCGTCTTTCCATCGTGTTCCACTTCGCTGGTTTTGCCGTGCATCAGGTTGCGGGCGCGCACGACCTCGCCCCCAAAGGCGGCGCCAATTGCCTGGTGGCCCAGGCAAACGCCTAAAAGCGGCACTTTGCCGGCAAAATGGCGGATCAGGTCAATACTGATGCCGGCTTCTTGCGGAGTGCATGGCCCCGGCGAGAGCAGAATGCGCTCCGGGTGCAGCGCTTCCACCTCACGAATAGTCACTTGATCGTTGCGCCGCACCTCCACCTGCGCTCCCAGTTCGCCCAGATACTGCACTAGGTTGTAGGTAAAGGAGTCGTAATTGTCGAGGACGAAAACCATGGAAAAACAGCCTTTAGCTATTAGCACTTAGCCGTTAGACGGGCGGGGAAGTGAGACGGCCGCAAATCCCAAATCTGAGAGGCAACTCCGCCCGGAAGGAGCTTTTGGGCGCCAACAGAGGGTCAAGAGCTAAATGCCAACGGCCTGCTACTGCGCTGCGCCGCCGGCCGCCGGCGGCGTTGAACTCGCTTCAGCGCCCGTATTCACCAGATCCTTCAACTCCTTGCTGGGCTTGAAGAAAGGTATCTTTTTGGCCGGTACCTCTACGCGGTCGCCGGTCTTGGGATTGCGTCCCACTCGAGGTTTGCGTTGACGCGTGCGGAAACTGCCAAAACCGCGAATTTCGATCTTGTCGCCTACGCGCAACGAACGCACGATGCTGTCAAAGATGGTCTCGACGATGACCTCGCTGTCCTTCCGTGTCAATTCCGCCAGACGCGATACCTCGTCAATTAAATCGGCTTTGGTCATGTCTCTTTCCGCTCCCTCTTAACGCGGGGTGCTCCCCATGCTTGGGTTGGAGCCGGGGGATGGCTGTACCCAGCCTAGACCCCTAATTTTCCCGCGCAACAGTAGTGCCAAGATTCTGCCTCGCGGGGTGGGCCGCCTGTCAACTCAATAATTTACCGCCAATCAGGAATTTATGGCGAATCAGGGTAGTTGCAGCTCAAGGGCGTATATCTCCTGGGTGCTCTGGTCACGCATGAGCAGAGGAGCGTCATCCGGTCCCAAGCCCAGCCAGGAGGCCCATGGGTCTGAGCCCCGGGGCACATCTTTCACGGTTTCCAGCACCTCCAGCTGGCCCCCCGGTACGCTGACTCGGACGATATCGTCTCCCCGGCTGTAATCTTCAAGGTAAACAGAACGGCTGTCATGCGACCAATTGTTGTAGGCGAAAGTGGCGTGCGCCAGAGCCGACCACTTGCCGGTCGCAAACTCATACAGCATCAGCTTCTTGGAGTCGGCGGTCAAAGCCGCCACGTAGCGCCCGTCGGGTGAAACCCTGGGACTGAAAAAGCCCTGCGAGCCGGGCAGGGGTGAGATTTGGCCCGTATTCAGGTTCAGCATCTCGATCCCCGACTCTGACGAGTTGGCATATTGCAGCCAGGGCATATGGCCAAAGACCAGCGACTTGCCATCCGGCATCCAGGTAAGGTCGCTCTCATTCACCCTCTCGTTGGTCAGCATTTTGGGTGTGCCTCCCTGGGTGGGAATCAGGTAAAGCTTCCAAGGCTGGCCCGGTTGCGAAGCCATGAAGGCGATCT
The DNA here is from genome assembly GCA_035935775.1 of Terriglobales bacterium. Lineage (GTDB taxonomy): Bacteria > Acidobacteriota > Terriglobia > Terriglobales > Acidobacteriaceae > JAICWP01. Next base: position 12,262 of record DASYWT010000064.1, on the reverse strand, counting down.
GCGTGCCATCGGGCGACCAGTGTGGCAGGTGCGCTTGCAAGGGAGCATAGGTAAGCTGCGTGCGTTCACTGCCATCCAGCTTACTGCGCCACAGGGTGTGGTCGGGATAGCTGACGTACGTGAGCCATTTGCCGTCACGGGAGAAGTCCAGTTCGCCGGCTGAAATCCCGTTCAGATAAGGCAGAAAGTGGCGCACGGTCTGATCGTAGCGCTGCAATTCGAAGCGCAACTGCTGCCCCACCACGAACAGCTTCTTGCCCTCATTGCCAGGCACGGGGAAGAGAAAGGCGAGAGGCCCGGCGGTCAATTGTTGCGGAACGGGATTGTTCCGACTCAGAAGGGAATCCGCGTTTCTCACTGCCCAGATGTTATGGCTATTGCCGCGCGAGCTTTCAAAAAAGAAGTACTTGCCGTTCTGAGTCCAGCTTCCACAACACTCCTGCGAAGGCTGGTTCCAGCGCCTGTCGAGCACCCGCCGCAATTGCTTGCCATCGGACGTCGCTTCCCACAACTCGGAGGTATTGTCTTCGGGGTCCTGCAGGGTGAAGCGGATCCAAGCGCCATCGGGCGAAAAGCGCAGGTCCATGGCAGCGCCGGGCAACGTTATGAGCTTGTGTGGCTGGCCTCCGTCCGGCCGCACCTGGTACAGATCGGAGCCGTTACCGTAAACGATGTACTGGCCGTCGGGAGTCCAGGTGGCCGAGTGGGCGCGGACATTGCCCACAGCGCGCGGGGAACCAGCCGGGATGGGCAGTTGGTAGAGCGGCGTTTCAGTTTGCGTGCTACCGGCTTCCGTGGTGATTAACAGCGACGAGTGGTCTGGGGAGATGTCAAAGATGTCGGCGCTGGTAAAGGGCGTGGCCAGGGGAGCGGTTTCGCCGCCGGCGGTGGAAACTTGCTGCAGCAGGAATTGCCCGCCCTTCTCTTCCGAAAAGTAGATGCGCGCGCCGTCGCTGACTAGTGATGACTTGGGCAGCGCGTCGCTGGTCAACTGCACCGATCCCACTACTCGCGCCGGCGTGGCGGGCGTTCGCAACCACAAAAGGAGCGCGAGAGCAGTCGCCGCGATCGCAGTGCCGGCAAGAACGGCGGTTCGACCCGGAAGACGGCGCTTGCGCGGAGGCGTCGCCGAGTGCACCCAAACCCGCAGTGGTCCTGATTCCAGGTCCCGTTTAAGGCGCTTCAGATCACTGCGCAGCTCGGCTGCCGACTGATAGCGCAGTTCGCGGTCCTTTTCCAAAGCCTTGCTGATGATGCGATCCAGGTCAGGCGGGAGCGCCGGGTTAAGCTGTCCCGGAGGTTGGGGGGTGCGGTGCAGAATGGCGTCAAAGGTCGCTACCGGGTTCTTTCCGCTAAAGGGCAGAGCGCCACTGCCCATCAGGTACAACACCACTCCCAGCGAGAACACATCACTGCGCGCGTCCAGTTCCTTGCCCAGCGCCTGTTCGGGCGACATGTAGCTCACCGTGCCTAGGGTAAGCCCGTGGCTGGTGGCTTCCAGTTGCGAGACCGGCATAGCCACGGTAGGTTCGTTGACGGTTTGCGCCAGGCGCCGCTCCAGGGTCGGCTTGGCCAGCCCGAAATCGAGCAGTTTGATCTGCCCCCGCGAGCTTACGAAGATGTTTCCCGGCTTGACGTCGCGGTGCAGGATGCACTTGATGTGCGCGGCATCGAGCGCTTCAGAGATCTGGAGGCCCCAATCCACCACCTGCTCCACCGGCAAGGGCTGGCCGTGCATAATCTCGCCCAGGGTCTTGCCCTCCAGCAATTCCATGGCGATGAAGGTTTGGCCGGCGGCTTCTCCAATTTCGTAAATGGTGCAGATGTTGGGATGGTTCAGCGCGGATGCGGCGCGCGCCTCCCAGCGGAAACGGTCCAGCGCCTGCGCGTCATTGGAGAGCTCATCGGGAAGAAACTTGAGCGCCACATGCCGGCCCAGGGTCAGGTCCTCGGCTTCGTACACCACTCCCATTCCGCCGCCCCCTAGCTTGCGCAGCAGGCGGTAGTGGGAAATCATCTGGCCGACACTAATGACCTGGGAGGACATAGCGCGAACCCGCTGCGGGGAAACGGCGGGTTTTCTACTGCTCGTACGGAAGCCTGAGTTTACTGCCAGACGTAATAAAAGCCAACCTGCTGCTTCTGCAGCAGCTTGAGGCGGTCAGGGAGGAAATTGGAGAGGTCGCCGAACAGCAGGTCCAGGAGGGTGCGCCGCTCTTTCTCGGGACGTACCAGTTGCGGCTCACCCTTAATGCCGACAGAGCGCGCCGTGTCTGTCACCGCAGCTCGGAAATCGCCGATCTGGTCAATCAGGTGCAGAGGCAAGGCCTGATCCCCCGTCCACACCCGCCCATCCGCTATGGACTCGATATCCTGCACCTTCAGGTGACGGCCATCCGCCACCGCCTGTATGAACTGGGTGTGCATGTTGTCCAGCAAACCCTGGAAGTACGCCTTTTCTTCTGGGGTCATGGGACGGGTGGGCGAGCCCGCATCTTTCAATTTCCCTGCCTTCATGGTGACATCCTGCAGCTTCGCCCAGTCCAGGAGCTTGCCGTAATTGACCCACTCGGCAATTACGCCGATGCTGCCCACGATGCTGCCCTTGTCGGCAAAAATCTTGTTGCAGGCCGACGCCACAAAGTAGCCGCCGCTCGCCCCCACGGTTTCCACTGAGGCGATCACCTTCTTGTGCTTTTCCCGCTCGACGCGGCGGATTTCCTGGTAAATCTCTTCCGTGGCGGCCACGCCGCCGCCGGGCGTATTGATGTGCAGGACGATGGCCTTGATCGAGTCGTCATCGCCGAAGCGCTTAAGCTGGCGAACCACAATCTCGGGAGTAACGATGAGTCCTTCGAGATCCACGACGCCGATTTTGTCGCCTCCACCGAAGACGGAGGTGGACGCCTCACCAGCCGGGCGCAGGGTGATGTAAAGCAGGGCAAATACCGCCAGCAGGAACAGAAAGAAGGCGCCGCCTCCGATCAGAATCCAGAGTAGCGCGCGCGCCCGCCGCTGCGGTTGAGACTCATCTGCCATAAGAAGGCGTAGTTTAACACCAGTGGCCAGGAGTCAGGGGTCAGTTGTCAGGATAGGATTCAGCACTCAGCAATCACCCGCAATGCTCGCGGCGCCACGCTCACCTCCACCGGCGTTCGGCCCACCAGTTCGCCGTCGGCATGGACGTCCAGCGGGCTTTGGCTCTCAATGCGCAGACGCGCGGCGCGGAAATATTCCACCTCCGGTACGCCGATGTGGCTTCCCCGGTAGACTTTGGGAAACAAGCGCAGCAGCCGCAGCTTACCGATGCGGCGCACAAAGCAGACCTCAATCTGGCCGTCGTCGAGTGCTGCCTGGGGCGCTACGCGCATGCCGTGTCCATACCAGGGCGTGTTGGCGGCAACCGCCAGGATGCCGGCTTCGGAAATCACGCGTAGAGGCTTCCCATCCCCCTTGGTGGCCATGACTGTCATGGGTTGCGCTCGGAAGCGGAGGAGCGCCGGAATTGCGGCCAGAAAGTATCCACCATGGGCCCGCGCCCAGCCGGGGAGAGAATTGGCCTGCCGAGCCACCTCAGCGTCTACGCCCGCGCCAGCCGCACAAGAGAAATAGGTGGGAGGTGTTGTGGAGCGGGCGTCCTCGCCCGCGAAGTTCAATATTCCAACATCTATTTGCCGGATGTTCTCCCCGTCAGCCAGGAATCGTCGCCAGGCGTGCAGGGAGTCCGCCCACATGCGCAATCCCAGGGCCCGCGCGAAATCATTGGCGCTGCCAGCAGGCACCACCAGCAGGGGAAGGCGCGCTCGCACCAGATCAGCGAGATGACGCTGCACCGTGCCGTCGCCGCCCAGCACCAGCACGGCATCGGCCGGTTGTTGCGTACTCGCCTGCCTCAGGTTTTCAACCGCCGCAATCTCGGCACCCAGCGCGCGGAAAGGGGCCAGGTCTTTTTCCTTTGCATGAGGACCGAGAATGGCGAGCGCGCGCATCGTCCGCGCAGATTAAATCACTCCGAGCGTTTTCACCACAGAGGAGTTCGCTGCAATGTCATCCTGAGCGAGGATGCGCCTTACAGATGCGCATCCGAGTCGAAGGACCCTGCGTCTCATCAAGAAAGCGCAAGGTGCTTCGACTCGCCTCGCCGCTGGCGCGGCTTCGGTTCGCTCAGCATGACAGAGGGAAAATTAATCTTCGCTTTAAGCATACTGTTGTGCGGCGCGAGCTCACGCGGGAATTTGCCGCTTTGCCGCGCCGGCAATTCATTTTGGGAATGTCATCCGGAGCGAGGATGCGCCATACAGATGCGCATCCGAGTCGAAGGACCCTGCGCCTGCTCCATCAAGAAAGCGCAAGGTGCTTCGACTCGCCTCGCCGCTGGCGCGGCTCCGGTGTGCTCAGCATGACAGGTGAAAATGTTTTCTTTTAGTCAAAACACCTCTATAGATGAAACGTCGTCGCCAACCCCCTTACTCAGGTCACAGCAGCAATTCATCTTACGAATGTCATCCTGAGGGAGCGCGAGCCGAGCTTGCGAGGAGAGCGCGAGTCGAAGGACCCTGTGTTTACTTTGGGGTGAGCAGTTGAATCGGTGTGCCCCACTCAGTGCTCAGATCTTTCCACCCTGGGTTCGTCATCTGTACCAGCCAGTTTTTCTTCGCTCGCCGCCAGCCTTTGAGCTGCTTTTCGCGGGCAATCGCGGTGTGAATGTTGCTGTATCTCTCGAACCAAACCAGCCGATGAGCTTGATATTGTTGCGAAAAGCCTTCGAACTCATCGTTCTTGTGCTGGAATACTCTGCGCTCAAGATTGTTGGTTACTCCTGTGTAGAGCGCCCGCCGCGAGCTGCTGACCATCATGTACACGTAGTAGTGATGCTCACGCATAAAAGCGCAAGGTGCTTCGACTCGCCTCGCCGCTGACGCGGCTCCGGCTCGCTCAGCATGACACTTGAAAGTTATTGGTATTTTCAGAATAACGCTGCTCATGGAGGCCCGCCGCCGATTCGAACATTTCTCCGCGGTAAAAAATCCATTTTGGGAAATACAAAATTACGAATGTCATCCTGAGCGAGGATGCGCTATACAGATGCGCATCCGAGTCGAAGGGCCCTGCGCCTGCTCCATTAAGAAAGCACAAGGTGCTTCGACTCGCCTCGCCGCTGACGCGGCCTCGGCTCGCTCGGCATGACGGGGGGAAAGGGTTTCTATTAATGAGAATGGTCCTTGGAGCGGCGTCGCTATCCGCCCACTCAGGTCACCAGCAATTCATTTTGGCATGTCATCCTGAGCGAGCGTGAGTTGAGTGGAGCGAAACGAGCGCGAGTCGAAGGACCTTGTGTTATCGAATTTCCACTCTGCGGATCTGTCGGCCGACGCGCAGGGTAAGCGTGCAGGGGAGGGGAATGACGATCTTTGTTTTCTCTACTACCTGGCCCTCAATCTGCACGGACCGTTGTTTAACTTTTCGATTTGCATCCGATGCCGACTCGGCCAAGCCGGCCTCGGCGAGCAAACGATCGAGCCTTACCAGAAATAATGGCGAATTGTCCGACCTTGGGGGAAGAGCCGGCCTGTAAGCATCAGACGGCAACGTTGCTTCGGAGTTTCGTTCCAACTCCAACGGGCGAAGGCTGGCTCGGTCCACGCTGACCGTCTCAATTTCTTCCGGCGTTTCGCGTTTCTGGAACTGCCGCGCCCAGTCTTCTTTTGCTTTGACGGCGGCGGCTTCGCCATGGGCGTCGGCCACGATGCGCCGCGCCAGCTCTTTTTTGTACTGCATGGGATTGGTGCGGCCGGCAGCAGCCTCTTCCTTCATCTTGCCGATCTCTGCCGTGCTCACATCGGTCAGCAGCTCGTAGTAGCGCCACATCATCTGGTCGGAGATGGACATCACTTTGCCGTACATCTCGAGCGGTGGTTCAGTCAGGCCGATGGCGTTGCCCAGAGACTTCGACATCTTCTGCACGCCGTCCAGGCCTTCCAGGATGGGTGTGGTTAGCACCACCTGCGAAGGCTGCCCGTAGCCGCGCTGGATTTCCCGCCCTACCAGCAGGTTGAATTTCTGATCGGTACCGCCCAGTTCCACGTCGGCTTCGAGCGCCACCGAATCGTAGCCCTGGGCCAGGGGATAGAGCAGTTCGTGCATGGAGATGGGTTTTTCTTCCTGGAAGCGCTTGTGGAATTCCTCGCGTTCCAGCATTTGCGAAAGGGTGAACTTGGCGGCCAGGCGGATGAAATCGTCGGCGGTGAACTTGCCGAACCACTCGCGGTTGTAGCGGATTTCGGTTTTCTGCCGGTCGAGAATCTTATAGACCTGGTCGAGATAGGTTTTGGAATTGGCGTCAATCTGCTCGCGGGTGAGCGGCGGCCGCGTGACCATGCGCCCGGTGGGGTCGCCGATCATGCCGGTGAAATCGCCGATCAGAAAGATGACCGTGTGCCCCAGCAACTGGAAGTGGCGCAGCTTGTGAATGAGGACGGTATGACCGAGGTGCAGGTCGGGAGCGGTGGGATCGAAGCCGGCTTTCACCCGCAGGGGCTTGCCGATGGCGCGCGACTTCTCCAGGCGCTCGCGCAGTTCGCCTTCGCGGATGATTTCGACCGCGCCTTTCTTGATGAGCGCGAGTTGTTCGTCTATTGGAGGAAATGTGGCCATTGGCTGTTGGCTCTTGGCTCATAGCTATCAGCTGTCAGCTGTCAGCTCTCAGCCAATTCTCAGAATATCAAACCAGTTGGGCCGCCGGCCTTGGCTGTCGGCTTTCCGCCAATGTGCCTGAAACTGAAAGCTGAGAGCGGATAGCTGCTAGCCAACCACCCACAACAGCTACTTCCCTAACAGCGGAAAATGACTGGCCACACCCATAAAAAAGAGCAGGGGCAGCGTCAGCCAGGCGCTGATCTGGGAAACCAGCAACGCCTGCCGGCTCATGCGCTGCGCCTTTTCGGGCATGGGCGTGCCCTGTTCGGCGAAGGCGCGCGTCCACAGAATGATTCGTTTCTGGATTCGCCACACGATGCCCCAAACATTCAACAGCAGCATCCAGCCAATGCCGCCGCCAATGCCGATGGCCAGCAGGCGATTGCTCTCCCAGCCGTGATTGTTGAAGTTCACATACAGATAGCTGGCGGCGGCCACATCAATGGCTACCAGGAGACCTAACACCCAACCATTGTTCAGCGGCCCTTTCAGCGGCATGACCAGGCCGTTCTCAATTGCGAAAGCCACGGTCCAGATGAGAAAGAAGCTCCAGATGGCCGTGCCCGGGGAGGCTTGGGCGTTATGCGCGTCAGCGGTCACAATCATCATCCAGTAGGCGATTCCGGCCAGCACCGTGACCAGCGCGCTCCAGCGAAACCACCACAGGGCGCGGCTGAGCAGGGCGGGCGCCACCTTGGCCCGTGTGCCCGCATCCATCTGTTTCAGGACCGGGTTGCTCACCAGGTTGAAGAAGTAGAGCAGCCCGATCCAGGTAATCCCAGCCAGAAAATGTATCCAGCGAATAATGATCTGGGCGGTGGCGGGAGAGCCCGGGACAACCTGGGCGAGTGGAGCGAGGAGCGGGCTTGCCATTCGAGCCTCCGAACGTTGTACGGTGTGCTCACGGCCCCAAGCCGGAGCAGCCGATTGTATAAGTTTTGCCGGTGATGGGGCGAGGTTGAAAACTACGGCCTAACGCCGTATCGTACATTTGTCCCGTGCGGAGTGGCCCGGTTCATGCGTTCCTGCGGGGCAGCTGATTTTGTCCACGCTCACGATTCCCCGCGCTTTCATCGTGTGTGGACTGGCGGTTTCGAACAAAGGAGATCGGCAGATGGAAAGCAAGCCGGCGCAAAACATTCAGGATTCTTTTCTCAATACGGCGCGCAAGGACAAGTGTGCCATTACCCTGTATTTGCTCAGTGGGGTCAAGCTGACGGGCCGTATCCGTTCTTTCGACAAGTACTCCCTCGTGCTGGAGACGGGGAACCAGGAGCAGCTCATCTTTAAGCACGCCATCTCCACCGTGGTGATGCCCAAGACCATGCACTTGGAACGTCCGACGGCCGAAGCAAAACCAGCGCAGCACGCCTCGGCGGACGTTGCCACCGCGGGTACGAGTTCGGGCACGGAAGGTTAGGAGCAGTACTGTCCTTGCGTGTGTCAGCCAAGTTGAAGTCCGGCAAATCCTCGCTTGCGGGCGCCTCCGCAGACGGCGCCGGCCGCTGGGGCAGACCGGAACGCGCCTTTCTGGTGGGAATTGACTATCCCACGCGGGGGCGCACCGGCGGAAGCGAACCGGCGGTGCCGCCGCAAGCGCGAATGGCGCGCCGCACCGTCGCTGCTGACGACACTTCCGAGCACCAGGAACGCCGGCCGGCGCGCTTCAGTGGCGAGGAGTCGCTGGCCGAACTGCGCGAGCTCGCGGCCAGCGCCGGCGCCGAACTGGCGGGCGAGTTTCTCCAGCATCGCGACAGACCCGATCCTGCCACCCTCATCGGGAAGGGCAAGCTGCAGGAAATTTCCGGCGCGGCGGCTTCGGTTTCCGCCGACCTAATCATTTTTGACCACGAGCTCACGCCCTCACAGCAGCGCAACGTCGAAAACGAAGTCTCGGCGCGCGTGATTGACCGCACCCAGCTGATTCTCGACATCTTTGCCCGCCACGCCCGCAGCCGTGAAGGCCAGCTCCAGGTGGAATTGGCGCAGCTGGAATACCTGCTGCCGCGGCTGGCCGGACGCGGTGTTGAAATGTCGCAGCTGGGCGGCGGCATCGGCACCCGCGGACCCGGCGAAACGCAGCTGGAAACCGATCGGCGCCGGATCTATCGCCGCATCCGCCACATCCAGCAACAACTGGAGCAGGTGCGGCGCAGCCGCGCCCAGCAGCGCCAGCGCCGCGAATCCGTGCCCGTGGCCACGGTCGCCCTGGTGGGCTATACCAACGCGGGCAAATCCACGCTGTTCAACACGCTGACCCGCGCCGGCGTGCTGGAATCGCCCAAGATGTTCGCCACCCTCGACCCCACAATTCGCCCGGTCACGCTGCCTTCGCGGCGCAAGGTGCTCATCTCCGATACCGTGGGATTCATCCGCAACCTGCCCCATACTCTGGTTACCGCTTTTCGCGCCACCCTGGAGGAAGTGCAGCGGGCGGCGCTTGTCCTCCAGGTGGCAGACGCCAGCAGCCCTATCGCCGCCGAGCAGGCGGCGCAGGTGGAAGCTGTGCTGCAGGAACTGGACGCCGCCGGCAAGCCTCGCCTGCATGTCCTTAACAAAGTTGACTTGCTCCCCGCGGCCGAGCGCGACGCCCTGCGCGATGACGCCGGCACGGTGCACGTTTCCGCTCTCAAGGGCAGTGGCCTGACTACGCTGCTTGACCGCATTGACCAGATGCTGGTGGAAGATCCCATCAGCCGCGTGCGCCTGAAGGTGCCGCAGAGCGAAGGCAAGCTGCTCTCGGCGCTGGAAGCACGCTCCCGCATCTTCTCCCGTCAATATCGCGACGGCCTGGTGGAATTGGAGGCCGACGCTCCGGAATCGCTGCTGCGCCGGTTGCGCGCGTTTGTGGTGGAGTGAACCCAGCCTTCAGCAGTCAGCACTCAGCATTCAGCCAGCGCATTTGGCATTTGGGAAATGCCCAGGAGTCATGCTGAGGTGGCTTTAGCCCCGAAGCATCTCGCGTGCATTGCCTTGATGTGCCGCACGCCAGATCCCTCGGGCCTAAAGGCCGCTCGGGATGACTCCCTCCTGCGGAGCAAGGACCGCGGGCTAGAGCCTGCGCTGCGTTTGCTTAAGGTGCGCCCGCGCCACAGCGCGTCGTCGCCTCGCGGAAGCAATCCGTCAAGGGCTAAATGCTAAATGCTAATGGCTAATTGCTAAGTGCTAATTGCGAATTGCACACTGGCTGAATGCTGTTTGCTGAGTGCTGATTGCTGACTGCTAACCCTTTGCGTGCTGCCGTGCCTTAGCGATCAGGTCCAGCACCTGCTGCTTCTGCGGATAATTGGGATTGGTTTCGAGCAGCCGTTCCCAGGACTGCACCGCGCCCGCTGGGTCCATCTTGCCCTGCCACTTCACCACGCCCATGTTGAACAGAGTTCCGGGGTGAGTGGGATTGTCCTTCAGGGCGCGGTTGAATTCGGCAATGGCCCTGTCGGCATTCCCCGTGTACCAGTAGGAAGTCCCCAGGTCGGTGCGCACATCGGAGTTTTCCGGCCGCACCTTCACGGCCTGTTCGTAGTACTTGATGGCATCCGGGTACAGCTTGGAGTCGTAGTACAGATTTCCCAGCTTGACCAGGGTTTCAAAATCGCGGGGATTCTGCTTCAAGCTGCTGAGCAGCGGCTGGGCGGCCTTCTGCACCATCTCCGACGTTTGCTCCGGAGTCAGTTGCCCGCTTCCAGGCGCCGACAGGCTGGCGGGTATGCCGGGCATGCCCTCCGGCGCCGCCGGCTCCGGCGTGGTTGCCGCCGTGGCTGTCGAGGTCACCGGCGCCGACCCGCGGAACAGATATCCGAGCACCAGACCGAATCCCAGGCAGAAGATAGCCAGCACGTAAGCCTGGGTGGCGGTCCACGTGGTCTGTGCCTGCGATCGTGAACGTTCCATTTCCTTGGCCATGTTCAGTTTCCTTTCCCTATATTGGCGCCGGCAAGCGCCTTGGCGGGCGAACCGAGGTGAAACAGGCGTTGAACTGCGGCCGTCATTTGTTCCTGTTCCACCTTCTCTGGAAGTTCCTTGAGCTCGCGGGCCAACGACCCGGCGATGCGTTGGGTAATGCGCGACGTCACCGTGTGCAGGTCCCTGTTTTCATCCTGGCTGAAGGGCCCGAACTCATGGCAAAAGGAGTCCAGTTCTTGCCGGCAAATCTCGTCCAGATGCTGACGCAGGGCCACGATGGTAGGCACCACGCGCTCTGCCTGCAGCTTGCGGCGAAACTCATGCGCTTCGGCGGTTACGATTTTCTGCCCGTCTTCGGCGGCGGCAAGGCGCTCGCCCGCGTTGTGTTTCACCACCTGCTCCAGGTCGTCCACGTCGTACAGAAAGACTCCGGAAACGTGCTTGACCTCAGGATCAATATCGCGGGGAACAGCAATGTCCACCAGGCACAGAGGCCGTCCGGCGCGCTCGTGCACGATGCGCTGTACTTCGTCTTTGGAAAGGATGATGTGCGGACATCCGGTAGAGCTGATCACGATGTCCGCCTCCACCAAATGCGGCCAGCGGTCCTCAAAAGCGACGGGCACGCCGCCGAGCTTCTCGGCAATTTCGGCGGCGTGTTCGAAGGTGCGGTTGATTACCCGCACCTGGCGGGCGCCGTTGTTTACCAGGTAGCGGGCGGAAAGCTCGCTCATCTTTCCCGCGCCCAGCAGCAGCACAATGCGGTCCTCCAGCGAGCCGAAAATCTGTTTGGCGAGCTCTACCGCTGCATAGGGCACGGAAACCGCGGAAGAGCCGATATTCGTCTCATTGCGCACCCGCTTGGAAACCGTCAGCGCCTTCTGCAGCACCGCATCCAGGAAACGTCCGGTGGTGCTCACCTGCTGGGCCTGGTTCCAGGCCGCCTTCACCTGGCTGATGATCTGGGGCTCGCCGATGATCATGGAATCCAGGCTGGAAGCCACCCGAAAGATGTGCACCAGGGCGGCTTCGTCCAGCAGTCGGTAGAAATGTTGCCACTCGCACAGCTTCAGCCCGTACTCACGGGTGAGCCAGGAACGGATCGAATTGGCAGCCACGCTGGGCTCGCTCGACCAGACGATGAATTCGGTGCGATTGCAGGTAGCCAGCACCACCACCTCGTCAATGCCCTCGGCGTGGCTCAGTTCCACCAGTGCCTGGCACCGACGGGTCTCGCTGATGAAGAAGCGCTCGCGCACCGCCACCGGTGCCGTGCGGTGGTTCAGGCCGATCACCATCAGGTTCGGTTCCACGGGCAGCCCCCAAGATCAACTCTGGTAGGGCATTCGTCCTGCCAAAGCGGGCGCTCGGGGATGCTGAGTACGGGCGGAGCCTTTTCAGGGACTTAGGCTGGCCGGGCGGGCCGGAAGTCGGGCAGCGGCGGCAGTCGGTTGCGGCATAACACGCTATGGCGTGTATTTTCCCCCGGTTGCGGCCCTGGCGTTTCGCGGAGCGGGTGAGCTATCTTATTCAGCGCCAGAGAAATAGCGCAGCCGGCGATTGGCAGATTAAATGCCTTTCCCGTTATGGGCCGTATTGCGCCCACCGTTAAAGGAGAGAAAAGCGAAATGAAAACCACTGCCTCATTCATCGTTCTGGCTTT
>DASYWT010000063.1:0-1850 GCA_035935775.1 Terriglobales bacterium | reverse complement strand
TCTTCTTTGAGGTTACTGAGGCCAGTCCGCAAGGGAGCTGGCAGCGCGGCCAGCCTGCCGAAGTGGACGCCGATGCGTCGCGAGATACCTCGCCCCCCAAGAAATGAGTTAGAGAGCGCAGCACCGGATACCAATGGCTAGAAAGCTTCAGTCTGACAAGATCCTCTTCGGTGTGGTCGTGGTGTTGGTGCTGTTTGGAGCGCTGATGGTGTATAGCGCCTCGGCCGTCATGGCCGCGGAGCGTTACGGCAGCAGCTACTACTTTGTGGAACGTCAGCTCATTTGGGCCGCGGCGGGACTGGTGGCCATGATCGCGCTGATGGGCTTCGATTACCGCCGCCTTCAGAATTCTCTTATTGTGTTCCCGGCGATCGCTGTGGAATTGATCCTGCTTGTGGGCGCGCTTCTCTCCGGCAGCAGCCACAACGCCCATCGCTGGCTTCACCTCGGACCGCTCAGCTTCGAGCCTTCCGAGTTTGCCAAGCTTGTGCTGGTGATTTTTCTGGCCTACTTTCTAGAATCGCGGCGCGGTGAGGTGAACGATATTCCGCACACGCTGGCTCCCTTGGGTCTATTGACTGGCCTTACAGTGGCGCTGGTCCTGAAGGAACCGGACCTCGGAACCTCGCTGGCCATCCTGTTTGTCGTCTCCGCCATGCTCTTCGTTTCGGGACTCAAGACAGCCTATTTGGGTGTACCTCTGGCCTGCGCAGCGCCCATGTTTTACCTTCTCGTTTATCGAGTGCCCTACCGCTGGAACCGCATCGTAGCCTTCATCGATCCCGACAAGGACCCGCTGGGTAGGGGCTTTCAGGCGCTGCAGGCCAAGATCGCCGTGGCCACGGGCGGCATTACCGGCGTCGGCTTAATGGAAGGAAAGCAAAAGCTGTTTTATCTTCCCGAGCCACATAACGATTTCATTTTCGCGGTCATCAGTGAAGAACTGGGTTTTGTAGGCGCGTTCCTGGTGGTGGCGCTCTTCGGGGTGATCCTGTGGCGTGGCCTGCGGGCGGCATCGCGCTGTCCCAATGACTTCGGGCGGCTGCTGGCAGTCGGACTGACAACCATGCTGGTGGGCCAGGCCCTTGTCAACATGAGCGTGGTGCTCAGCCTTCTGCCGACGAAGGGCATTCCATTGCCGCTGATCAGCTATGGGGGCTCCGCGCTGCTAATGGATTTGGTAGCAGTCGGCATCCTGTTGAACATCTCTCAACATGCCACTTGAGACAACCGAAGCTGAAACAGAGCGAGCATCCCAGCTGCCTTACGGCTTGTCGGAGGAAGCGGCCATCCCGAACGGTTCCGAAGATCCACTGCGCGTGCTTGTTGTGGCCGGCGGCACCGGCGGTCACATTTTTCCGGCGCTGGCAGTGGCGGAAGAGCTTCTTGGCCGCCGGAGTTCGTATCTCTCAGCGGGTGTACGTTTCCAGTTCCTGGGAACAACACGGGGCCTGGAGACGCACTTGATTGAATCCTCCGGGTTTCCTTATCGCGCGCTTACTGCGGCAGGACTGAAGGGTATTCGGGGGTGGCGCCGGCTGAAGAACGCCTCCGTGCTGCCGACGACTTTTCGTGAGGCCTTTGGCGTGCTCCGGAGTTTTCAACCTGATGTCGCGCTGGGCCTGGGGGGTTATGTTGCCGGCCCGGTACTGCTGGAGGCAGCGCTGATGCGCATTCCAACCGTATTGGTGGAGCCCAACGCTGCGCCTGGGTTCACGAATCGCGCTCTTGCGAGGTTCGTGACGCGGGCTGCCGTTACTTTTGAACCGACCGCACGCTATTTCGGGGGCAAAGCATGTCTGACGGGGGTGCCAGTGCGCAAGGCATTCTTCCAGGTTGAGCCTCAGGAG
>DASYWT010000062.1:0-8483 GCA_035935775.1 Terriglobales bacterium | reverse complement strand
ACCGGCCACCTGGTGCTTTCCACGCTGCACACCATTGACGCTGCCAAAACCGTGGAACGCATCATCGGCGTATTTCCTCAATCGGAGCAGCAGGGAATCCGCAACCGACTGGCGCGCTCCTTCCGCTACATCATTTCCCAGCGCCTGCTGCCCCGCAAAGATGGCAGCGGCCGGGTGGCCGTCATCGAGATCCTTACTTCCACCCTGCGCACCCGCGAGTACGTGGAAAAAGGCGAACGCGACGGCAAAACTCTTCTCGATGCCATGCGCACCGGCAATCAGGACGGCATGCAGCACTTCGATGGCGAGATAGAAAAGCTGATTCGTACCGGCGTCATTGATATGGAAACGGGCCTCTCCTACGCTACCAATCCCGGCAACCTGCGCCTGGAGCTGGCCGACCTGGTGGGCCCACCGCCGCCCGAACCCGAGCCCGAGCCACCCAAGGCCGAGCCGGCGGGCGAAACCGAGTTCGAAATCGAGCGCTAAACCCCGATTCACCACGGAGACACCGAGGCACGGAGAGGCCCAAATGGATTCCATGGGGCGTTAGACACGGGGCGCTCGGAATGAAAACTAGGCGGTCCTTGCTTTCCAGCGCGATAATCCGAACGCGACCACGCTCCATATTACGGCCAGCAGGAAATTCATCTTCGACTGCGAGCGCGGAACGTATAAGACGGCGTACCTATTGGGAACCCGTCCGGTTGCCAGGATAAAGATGCCATACAAAACCTCGATTACCGCAGCCCAACCAAACGCATAGGCCCACGCCGCCCTGGTCAGGGATCCCGGGGTTCTGCGATGAACTTTCACCGCAATGAGGGCGAGCAATGCGGCCAGCGCAGCCATCGGAATATACACCGGCCAGAAACCGGTGAGGCTAAAGGACCGGAGCGTGGTGATCCCCAGGCCGGGCGCGAACAGAATAATCAACCCCAAAGGCATGGCCATCTGCCGCTCCGCTCGCGTCGCTTGGATTGGTATTTTGAGCCTTTTGAGTTTCATGAACTTTCCAGCACTTGCGCCCAGTCGCGCACTCCGTTTGTGCGGATTGTAGCGTGGCGGCCGGCGTTATCCCCGATTACCCAAGTAGCTGGCCCTTTCCCCAACACGAAATCCAGGATAGATCGCCTGAGACACTAGCGCTGGCGGCAGAACCATAACCGCTGAGTTCCCGCTTTGTTATGCTACGCGCGTGCCCCGTTCCTTCCTGATTGACACCGACACCGCTTCCGACGATGCCGTGGCGCTCATCATGGCGCTGCGCGCACCCGATGTCCGCGTGGTTGCCATCACCACGGTGGCCGGCAACGTTGAGGTGCAGCAATCCACTCGCAACGCGCTGTTCACAGTGGAACTGTGCGGCGCTCATGTTCCGGTCTATATGGGCGCAGACAAGCCGCTGCTTCATCCCTATCAGAATGCCACCTGGTTTCACGGGCGCGACGGCCTGGGAGATCACAACTATCCCGCTCCCCGTCAGACGCCGGAACCGCTGCATGCCGCCGATGCCATCATTGCGGCGGCCGAGAGCAATCCCGGACTGACGCTGGTCACGCTGGCGCCGCTCACCAATGTGGCACTCGCCTTGGCCAAGCGGCCCGACATCGCCTCCAGGGTCGGCCGCTGCGTGGTCATGGGCGGAGCGCCCTGCTGCGAGGGCAACGTAACTCCCGCCGCCGAGTACAACATCTGGGTGGACCCCGAGGCGGCGCGCATTGTCTTTCGCAGCGGCCTTCCCATCGAGTTGATCGGCTGGCAGCTCTCACGAGGAGAAGCTGTGGTGGGCCAAAACGATATCGCGCGCCTGCAAGGATTCAACAGTGATGTGGCCCGCTTCGCCATCGAGTGCAACAGCCAGGCGCGGCAGGCTTACAAAATCCAGACCGGAGAAGACGGCATCTCGCTGCCCGACCCTGTAGCTATGTGCGTGGCCCTTGACCCCAGCGTGGGCACGCAGTGGAGCACTCACTTTGTGGATATCGAGACGCACAGTGATCTGACACGAGGAATGACGGTGGTGGACCGGCTGAATGTGGCTGGGGACGAGCGCAATCAGGCGCTTTGGGCCCCCCTGGTGGACAAAAAGCGGAAGGCCAAAGTGTGCTGGGCCATTGACAACCCACGATGGAAGCAGGCTCTATTTTCTGCTCTGCAATAGATTTGGCATCGGCACACGGGCAAAGGGCAGAAACACCGGTCGGTGGGGTTCAGCGAGCTGTGGCTCGGGCGCTACGGGCAAGGCGGACGGGGGTTGAGCCACGCCCGGACTCTACGCTGCGCATCCGCAACTTGAGACGGGGCCATCTCCTTTGCCACTTTGTTCATTCCCTGCGCATCCTGCGTGAAGGCATACCACAGGTACACAAAGATGTAATCCTGTGACGTGGCATGTCCGTGCTCATAAAGTTGGGCAAGCCGGTTTGCCCCTTGTCCGGCGCCGCCCAAGTCAACGACGTGGTCGGCCGCTTTGCGATACCAGTATGCCGCCCAACGATAATTTACGGGAACTGCTTCGCCATCTTCGTACATCTGGCCGAGCGAGACCTGGGCGTCTGGCTGGCCCTGTTTCGCCGCCCTGGAAAGCCACTTGAAGGCTTGCGGATAATTTCGCTCGACGCCGTCTCGTCCCTGCTCGTAGAACGCGCCCAGCCAGAGCTGAGCGTCGGCGTGACCCTGTTCCGCTGCTTTCGTCCACCAATAAACCAACTGCTGCGGATTCTTCCAGCGCCCCTCACGAAAGACGCCGCCATACACGTACTCGGCGGGAGCATATCCCTGCTCAGCAGAACGCCGAAACCAGGGCATGGCCGATTCAAATTCGGAATCCGTAGGTCTTGCGCTGAGCATTGTGCGGCCCAGTTCGTATTCCGCCGCTGCATCTCCCGCTCCCGCCTTGCTTCGTACGGCGTTCATCTCGGGAGGCGGCGGCTCGCATATGGCGCCGGTTTGGGGGTTAATGGTTTGTGCGGGACAGGCCGGGAAAGCGGGCAGCAAGAAGGCTGCTAAGAGCAGGAAGGTGAGAGCCGAACGCATACGTGCCTCCCACGGAATGCCGATAATAGCAGCTTTTCGGTGCAGGTCGGTATTCAACCTCGAGAAATGCTTCTCATTTTTCTCCCTCCGGTGAGAGTTGCTCGTGACCGGAAACGTGCATGCAAAGCCGCTCAGCTGTAGCGACCGCGGTCACATCTTTCAGTGACTCGGGTCACAGCGGCGCAGTGATAGTGAGGAGACGATAGGGGCATGAATGTTGCTCCTCTCGTCTGCATCCTCCCGCCGCATGCGCCAGCTCCGGCGAGTTCCTGCACCCCCGAGCACGTCCATAGTCAAGGAGCCATAATGTTGTGCGACTTTTCCCCCGCCAGCCCATTTGCCGTAAAACGGCCGTCCGCAAAATACCGCATTCTCTTAGTGGAGGATTGGGCGCCATGGCGGCGTTGTATCCGTTCGATGCTGAGGGCGCATACGGACTTGCAGGTCATCGCTGAAGCTTCTGATGGCCTGGAAGGGATCCAGAAGGTCCAGGAACTGCAACCAGATCTGATCTTGCTCGATATCGGCCTTCCCCACCTGAACGGAATTGACACCGCCAAACGAATACAGCAGGTGGCCCCTCACGCGAAGGTCATCTTCGTGACTCAAAACACCGATGCGGAGGTAGTACGCGCGGCTTTGAACAACGGAGCAAAGGGGTATGTTCTGAAAGTAGATACCGCCAGCGAGCTTCTACCCGCCATAGAAGCCGCGCTTCGTGACCAGAAATTCGTCAGCCGACGATTGCAGGGCCCGGAACTCTGAGTAGCCCTTGCGCAACAGCAGTTAGGGCCTTGTTCGCCTCCTGTCCTTTGCCGGCATGAGCTGCCATTACACCAGTTCCTCGCGCCAGCGATCGGACATGAGATGTAGTTTCCGAGTATTGGGTCCTGACCCCTGACTTTCCGCTATCATCGGGAGCATGAGCCAGGCCGCAGCCACGGTGCTGACCTTCGAAGAGGCTCGGGCCGTTGTGGAGCAGCACACCACGGGTGTGCTGCCAACTGGACCGGAGACGGTGGAACTGGCGCGGGCGGACGGGCGGGTGCTGGCGGACGCTCTGGTCGCTGATCGCGACTTTCCGCCCTTTCCTCGCTCAGCAAGGGATGGCTATGCGGTGCGGGCTGCCGACCTGGCCCGCGTTCCCGCCATACTGAAGATTACGGGCGAGAGCAAGGCCGGCGCCGCTCCCGGAGAAGCGCCTGCGCAGGTGCGCGGCGGCGAAGCCGTGCTCATCATGACGGGCGCGCCGGTTCCCACAGGCGCGGACGCTGTGGTTATGGTGGAATATACGTCGCGCGACGACCACACCGTCGAAATCCAGAAGAGTGCCGGTGTGGGCGAGAACATCGTGCCCCGAGGCAGCGAGGGTCGCGCCGGAGAAGTGCTGCTGAAACCCGGCCACCGTCTGGATGCGGCGGGTGTGGCCGTGGCGGCTTCGGTGGGCAAAGCGAGTCTTCAGGTGCACGCCTTGCCTCGGGTGGCCATTTTGGCCACCGGCGACGAGATTGTGGACGTTGCCGCCATTCCCGGTCCTAACCAGATTCGCAATTCCAACAGCTACTCGCTGGCCGCGCAGGTGCGCGCCGCCGGCGGCCTGCCGGTGCTGCTGCCCATCGCGCCGGACGAACTGAAGCAACTGCGGCGCTTGATCGAACAGGGATTGCAGGCCGACCTGCTGCTGCTGGCGGGCGGCGTCTCCATGGGCAAATACGACCTGGTGGAGCAGGCGCTGGGCGAACTGGGGGCGGAGTTCTTCTTCACCGGCGCCCTCATCCAGCCGGGAAGGCCGGTGGTGTTTGGGCGGGCGGGAGAAAAATATTTCTTCGGACTGCCGGGAAACCCCGTTTCCACCATGGTGACCTTCGAACTCTTTGCCGGGCCAATCCTGGAGGCGCTGGGCGGCGCCACGCCGCGCCCACTGGCGTTTTTCCCGGTGCGTCTGAGGCGCGAGATCAAAGTCCGGACCGGGCTCACCCGCTTCCTTCCCGGCCTCCTCAGCGGCCAATTTGGCGACCTGGAAGTTGAACTGGCGCCGTGGCAGGGCTCAGGCGACATGGCCGCCGCGGCGCGCGCCAATTGCTATGTGGTGGTTCCCCCCGACCGCGAGCGCATTGCAGCCGGGGAGACCGTGAAGGTGTGGCTGAGGAGCTGATTCGCCGCTGCAGCGGAATGTGAGCACTCCCTGTCTCAACAATGAAACGCTCTAAGTCCAATTTCGCCAGTTATACTGCTCGTCTACGTGATCGCCATCCCGTCCGGCATGAATACCGCGGCGCTGACCAAAGCCACACCCTTCTCTTAGCCGCAACCAGCCACTTGCTGTTGCCTTTCGCACACCATCCGAAATAGACCAGTGGAAACTGATTCCATGCCAGTCATGCACAACGGCCTTAAAATCAATTCTGCGCGCGCCGGCTCACCTGAAGCATAGAGTCGGCAAGGCGCCCCCGCGCCACAAATCCTGCCCCTGCTGTAACATGGGCTTAGCCGGCAAATGGCTAAGAAGAAGCTTTCCCATTACGATTCCGCAGGCAAGGCGCGCATGGTGGACGTCTCCGCCAAGGCGGCCTCAACCCGCGCCGCCGAGGCTAGCGCCTTCGTAGCCATGTCCCCGCAGGTGATCGCGGCGCTGCCCCAGAATCCCAAAGGTGACCCCCTGGAAGTGGCTCGCCTGGCTGGGATTATGGCCGCCAAGCGCACCGCCGAACTCATTCCTCTGTGCCATCCCCTGCCCCTGTCCCACATTGATGTGCAAGTACGGCTATGCGAGAATGGCGTCGCTATCAGCTCCCAGGTAACCACAACCGCCGCTACAGGTGTGGAGATGGAAGCCCTGGTTGCCGCCAGCATTGCCGCCCTGACGGTTTACGATATGTGTAAGGCCCTGGACAAGGGTATTGAAGTGCGAGAGGTGGTTTTGCAACACAAGTCCGGCGGCAAGAGCGGCGAGTACAGGCGCGCCGGCAAGAGCTCAGGCTGAAATGCCCGCCAATGTCAAAGTGCTGCTGGTGGACGACAATCCCATGGTACTGGGAATGCTACGTCAGGCGCTGTCCTCCCTGGCCACCGTCAGCACGGCCAGCGATGGCGCTGATGCCCTGCTCAAGGCCGTGGATGACCCTCCTGACCTGCTGATCAGCGATTACCAGATGCCGGGCATGGACGGCCGCCAGTTGGTGGAGAAACTCAAGAGCCGCCCTGCCACCGCCGCCACGGCGGTCATTCTGCTGGCCAGCAAGTCCGACATTGCCGACAAGCTCAGCATGCAGGAGCCGGTGGACGAGATGCTGGAGAAGCCCTTCTTCATCAAGGAAGCCACGAACCGAATAAAGCGCGTGATTGACAAGATCGCCCTGGAAAAGATGGCCAAGGAAGCGCCCGGGGGCAGCGCGTTGCGTGGCAGCCTGGCGCAGATGAATGTGATTGACCTGGTGCAGTCGCTGGAAATGGGCCGCAAGAGCTGCTCGCTCATCATCACCCATGAAAACGAGCGCTGCGAGATGTTCTTCCTCGAGGGACAGATCAAGCACGCGGCGTACGGCAGCCTGGCCGGTGACGCCGCGGTTTACAAAGTGCTCTCCTGGACGGAGGGGAACTTTCAGGTTGATTTCGACGGCCGCAGCAAGGATAAGAGCACCACGCTTTCCACTCAAGGGCTGCTGATGGAAGGGCTGCGCTTGCTCGATGAAGCCAACCGGGGCGCGGAAGACAATGTCCTCGACAGCTGAAGCCGCCCCGCGCAGCGCGGCCGTGCTCACAGTGAGCGACTCGGTTGCGGCCGGCTCGCGGCAGGACGGCTCCGGGCCGGCGGTTGCGGAGGCGCTGGAGAGAGCCGGCTACAAGGTAGTGGCGCGCGAAGCCGTGCCCGACGAGCGCAATCACATTGAAAACGCGCTGGTGCGGTTGTGCGAGCAGGCCCGGCTGGTAGTCACCACCGGCGGCACCGGCGTGGCGACCCGCGACGTAACCCCGGAAGCGACGCACTCGGTTTGTGACCGCGAAGTGCCCGGGATCAGCCAGCGCATGCGCGCCGAAGGCATGAAGAAAACCCCGCTGGCGGCCCTCAGCCGCGCCATCTGCGCCACACGGGGCGCTTCACTGGTGCTCAACCTGCCCGGCAGTACCCGGGGAGCCACGGAATCCCTGGCCGCGGTAATTGACATTCTTGCCCACGCCCTCGATCTGCTGGCGGGAAAGACGGCGCACAGCGAGTCCCCTTAGGGTCGTCCTGCAGGGCCAAAATTTCTGGCAACCGCCCTCCCTGGTGCATCATCACTTGCCACCAGAGGAACCACAAAAGGTTGAACTGGTTGTCAGGCGCAGGAATGTCGCTGTCCCCTACACTCAAGTTACGAAGGGGCCGCCCGCTCCTGGCGGGCTTGACGCTGGGCGGAAGAGATTCTAAAAGATACTCAGGGAGAGGCGTTCATAGGTTGGAGGCATTTATGGTTCTTTGTCCGGAGTGCGAAACCAATCTCGACATCGAGGAAGACGAGGTGGACGAGGGCGAAATTGTTTCCTGCCCGGAGTGTGGCACCGACTTTGAGGTGGTCACCACGAATCCCCTCGAGCTGAACCCGATCGAGGAAGAAGAAGAATCCGAGGAAGAAGAGGAAGAAGAGGACGGCGACTACTCCTAGCGCTACCGCGGGGCGGTAGCGCGGTTAGTGCGTCTCCTCTCTGCAATCCAATTGCATCCAGCACAATCAAGACGGAACCGCCGCACGGGCGCAGCAATGGTATTGTGCTTGTTGCTCGGCGTGATGGGACTGGCCTGGCCGGCGAGTGCTGCTCCCCTTCCCCGCGACAAAAAAGCCGAACCAAGGCATGATGGCCTCATCTTCGGGACGGTTTGGGACCGCGACAACCAGCCGGTATATGGCGTGCGGGTCAAGATACGCCGGGCCAGCGAAAAGAAGGCCCGCTGGGAGGTCTATTCCAATCATGTGGGCGAATTTGAGCAACTGGTGCCCGCGGGCAAGTACGTGGTTTGGGCGGACGTAAAGCGGCCCAAGAAGCCCAAAAAGGGTGACCAAAGTAACCCCTGGACCCCGCCCCAGGTCACGGTGGAGGTCCAGAACGACATTCGGGTTGATATTGGGTTGCATCTAACAGAGTAGAAGCTCAATCTGTAGCGAGGAAAATAGGAGGTCTTTGTGAAGAAGACCTTGGCGGTTGTAGCGGGCATGATGCTGGCAGTGACGCTGGTCGCGGCTCAGCTACCCGCGCCCAGTTTCCACCCAGTAAAGGACCACGCGCCGCAAACCCGCACCCTGACCGGCATGGTCAGCAACCAGCACGGGAGCCCGTTGGGTGACTCCGTGGTCTACCTGACGGATACGCGCACTATGGGCGTGAAGACCTACATTGTGGGCAAGGATGGCACCTATCGCTTCCCCGCGCTTTCACCCAACATTGACTACCAGGTATACGCGCAGTAC
>DASYWT010000061.1:0-15964 GCA_035935775.1 Terriglobales bacterium | reverse complement strand
CCAGCAGCACCTGCTCGCGGATGATCTCGGCGGCCATGAAGCGCGCCGGCTGGTCGGTGAGTTCGTCCTCGGCGAAGTAGCGTGGCCCCCGGGGCAACGCGGCCACGATGGCGTCCAGGAGCTCATCCAGACCGTCCTTCTTGCGGGAGGAGATGGGAAGGATTTCTTTGAACTCGTAGAGCTTGCTGTAGCGCTCGATAAGGGGCAGCAGGTCGCTCTTGCGGACAAGATCAATCTTGTTGAGCAGAAGAAACACGGGCGTGCCCGCCTGTTTGACCAGGCGCAAGACGTGCTCATCCAGGCCTTCTCCACCGCGCTTGGCCGCGTCCACGATAAGCAGCACCAGGTGGCAGCCTTCCAGGGCTTCGCGCACTTCGACCATCATCTTGCGGCCCAGGGCGCTGTCGGGCTGGTGAATGCCGGGGGTGTCAATCAGGATGATCTGAGCGGCCGGGCGCTTGCCCTTTGCGGGCAGGTTGAGGATGCCCTGAATGCGGTTGCGCGTGGTTTGCGGCTTGCGCGTGACGATGGCCAGCTTGGCGCCCACCAGAGCGTTGAGCAGGGTGGATTTGCCGGCGTTGGGCCGGCCGAGGATAGTGACGAAACCCGAGCGAAGAGGCATGTCAGCAACTAACAGTAATTCGGCATTGCGTAGGCGCCCTAAGAATAGTCCCGTAGGGACAAAGTGATAAAGCCCAGGACAGAAGTCGTGGGTAAAGATGCGGAACAATGCGCCGAGTCCCGAAGGGACGGCACCACGATTGCGCGTCGAAGAATCCTGTGCCGTGCCTTCGGCACTCCGGGATCTTTGGACACCCGTTCCCAGGACTTCCGTCCTGGGCTTTACTATACCGCCCCTGCGGGGCTGGGCTTGTGGTCCAGTTGAGATTAGTTTAGTCGAATAGCTTCTTATGTAGTTGGCAGTTGGTAGTTGGTAGTTGGTAGTTGGCAGTTGGTGGTAATTAGCAGTCAGCAGTCAGCAGTCAGCAGGCAGCAGGCAGCAGTTAGCAATTAGCAGTTGGCAGTTAGTCATTGAATCGAGATGCGGAAGACCTTCCGGCGAGCTGGGAATGAATTCTGGCGAACACTCAGGTCCACGGGCTAAATGCCAACTGCTAAATGCCAAGGGCTGGTTCACAGCAGCTTGATCTGCTGGGGGACGGCAGGCTGCACCGCCTTGATGCGCAGACGCTCCACGCGGCGGTCGGTGGATTCGAGGATTTCGAAGCGCAGGCCCTCGCCCTCGACGATCTCACCCTTCTGGGGAATGTGGCCCAGAATTTCGCTGACCAGGCCGGCGACGGTGGTGGCCTCGTGTCCATCGAGGCGCACGCCGAACAACTGGTCGAGGCGATCCACGTCCATGTTGCCGGGCACGAGGTAGGAGTTGTCGGCCTCGCGCACGATATCGGCCTTGGTTTCGTGCTCGTCGCGGATTTCGCCCACAATTTCCTCGACCAGGTCCTCAATGGTCACCAGGCCCGCGACACCGCCGTACTCGTCAATCACAATGGCCATGCGCACATTGTTCTTCTGCATCTCGCGCAGCAGTTCGGCGGTGCGCTTGCTTTCGGGGACGAAATAGGTATCGGTGTGCATGAGGCTGCCCACTGTGCGGAAGGGCGCGTCGGTGTCGGCTACCTGCAGCAGGTCGTGAACAAAAACAATGCCCTTGATGTTATCCAGCGAGCCCTGGTAGACGGGCACGCGGGAGAAGCGGCTGACACGCAGCATTTCGAGGAACTGTTCTACGGTGGTGTCCACGGGCACGGCCACCATCTCCGGGCGGGGAGTCATGGCCTCGCGCGCGGTTTTTTCTCCGAACTGCACCACCGACTGAATGAGTTGACGGTCCGCTTCCTGCAGGATGCCCTCTTCCTCACCGGCTTCAATCAAAGCGTCCACGGCCTCAGCGGGATGGTCGGGCGCCTCTTCGGCGTGCTCGCGGGTGAGCGAAGCCACCGACTGGCAGAAGCCGATGACCAGGGTGACCGGCATGATCAGGTAGATGAGCGCGCGCAGAACCGGAACCAGCGACACCAGCCAGGTGCCCTTGGTCCGGGAAAAGAAAACAAAGGGCAGCAACCGGTTGCAGACAATAACGATAAGCACCAGGCTGATGGTGGCCTGGAAGATCTCCGGCGTATTCCAACCCTTCTCATGGAAGACGGCATAACCGACCATCAGGGCAATGGCCGCCGTGCTGAGCTGGGTGAGCACCGCCATGGAGAGAGCGGCGCGCGGCCGGCTCACCTTCAGGCGCGGCTCCACCCGCTGCTCGAAAACGTCAATGTTGTCCTGAAATTCGCGGGAAAGAAACTTGCCGATCTCGGTGTAGAGCCGCTCCACGTAGGAGACCAGGGTAAGCACACCCAGCATGAGCACGATAGGCAGGGCGATCACGCTCATCGGCTCGGCTCCTTCCGCCGCGTGACGTAAGAGGGCCGCAGCTGGGCCGGACGCGCATCATCGTCGCGGCTGCGGGCAATCAGCGCCGCGGGCAATCCGAGTTGAGCGCGCAGGCGGTTTTCGGTTCGCGCCATAAGCCCATTGTCGCGCTCGTGATCGTATCCCGCCAGATGCAGAACCCCGTGCAGTAACAATACCTTCAATTCCTCCGCCGGAGCATGGCCGAACTGGCGCGCGCTCTGCGCGGCTAAGTCGGCGGAAATGGCAATGTCGCCGGCAAAGCCCTTACCGGCCCCGCCATCCGCGGGAAAGGAGAGGACGTCTGTGACCTCATCCCGGCCGCGATAACGGCGATTGAGCTCACGGATTTCCTGGCTGCCGGCCACCAGGACATTGACTTCGCCCGCCAGCTTCGCCGCCCGCTGCGCCCGGGTGAGGAAACGCGCGAGCTGGATGCTGCTGGTGCCGGGCAATTTTTTCTTGAGGATAATCACAGAGATTCCAAAAGACAAAGGGGAGAGCCGCCGAGACATCCCATCACGCCAAAGTGCGGGCGCGATGGCTCTCGCGAAGGTGCCCTCCCGTCCAAGCTTAGCGGATTATTCCTGAGCCGGCTCGGCCGCCGTCTCCTTTTCTACCGCCGGCGCGGCGCTCTTGCCGTTGCCGTTGCCCCCTTTGCCTTCCAGGGAAAGCGACATCTGGTCTTCAGCCAATTTCACCTTGTGCTCATCGTAAGCGCGGATGATGCGCTGCACCAGCTGATGGCGCACCACGTCGCTTTCGTCAAACCAGAGGAACGACAGGCCATCCACGTTTTTCAGGATGTCAACCGCTTCGAGCAGCCCGCTGCGGCGGTAATTGGGCAGGTCAATCTGGGTAATGTCGCCAGTAATCACCGCCTTGGAATTGAAGCCCAGGCGGGTGACGAACATCTTCATCTGCTCGGAGGTGGTGTTCTGCGCCTCATCCAGGATGACGAAGGAGTCGTTGAGCGTACGCCCGCGCATGAAGGCGATGGGCGCGATTTCGATCACGTTCTTCTCCAGGAAGCGGTCCACTTTTTCCGGATCGAGCATGTCGTAAAGCGCGTCGTAAAGCGGGCGCAGGTAGGGATCAACCTTTTCCTGCAGGGTGCCGGGCAGAAAACCCAGGCGCTCGCCGGCCTCAACCGCGGGACGAGCCAGGATGATGCGGTTGACGCGCTTGGCCAGAAGCGCGGAGATGGCCATGGCTACGGCCAGGTAGGTTTTGCCGGTGCCGGCAGGTCCGATGCCAAAGACCATATCGTACTTCTCGATGGCTTCCAGGTAGCGGCGCTGGTTGATGCTCTTGGGCTGCACGGTGCGGCGGCCAAACGAACGCTGCTTGCCGGCGTCCGCCAGGCTGCGCAGGGTAGCGTTGGGATCGGTGATGACAATGCGCAGCATGCTGCCCAGGTCGCCGTTGTTGAAGACGAAACCGGAGCGCTGCAGTTGATCGTAGTCGGAGAAAACCTGCTCGGTGCGGGCTACATCACGGGCGGCACCCTCAATCTCCACCGAATCGGCCTTGAGGTTTATGGTGACGTTCAGACCGCCTTCCAGCAGATGCAGGTTTTCGTCCCGGGTGCCAAACAGAGTGCCGATGTTGGAGCTGATTTCGATATTTTTCTTCATTTACTGTCGGGTATTAACCTCCCAAGGCACTGTCATCAGGGGATTTGGCCGCACATTTACGAGCGGCTGGAAAGCAGAAGGGGGCATCGTGCAGGTAGCACACCCAAGGAGAACGACGGGCGCAAAAGAATTTGTGCACGAAGAAAGAGTAGGCCGGGATGCTCGCCACCCAGTGCAAGCAACTACCATTGGCTGTAGGGTACCCCCCTGCCGGGCCGGAGTCAACGGGTATGACCACCAGGCGCACTCACCCTCTTTACAGGTAAATTGGATGATGGCAAAGGACGGGAAGATACGTTGCTTTGTCGGCAGCAAATGCCGTGGGATCAGTGGCCAAGCAAGCTACCGCGCCCACTGGTTTGACCATTTCGAGGGCCTCCCGTAAAATCAAAGGGTCGCAATCAGCCAACTAAGTTCTTCCAAGGCAGACCAGCAGACATGGCCAATCATTTTTCGGCGCTTAAGCGCGCCCGGCAGACAGAAAAGCGCACCGTACGCAACCGAAACAACCGCTCGCAGCTTCGTTCCGTTCTGCGCAAGATGCGGGAGAGCATTGCCGCCGGCAACCGGGAGCAGGCAGAGCAGACCTATCGGCAGACTGTATCCTCGCTCGACAAAGCCATCCAGAAGGGTGTGCTGCACCAGAACACCGCGTCCCGCTACAAGTCGCGCCTAAGCGTGCGCGTGAAGGCGATGGCCGCGAAGTAGGCGCAGTTTTTTCGAGTTTGAGGCGGGCCATCCGACTCGCCTTTTTTTCGCCGCAAAACCTGAAAAACCTGGGGACAGACGGAACGTTCCCCGTTTTTAGAACTCACGACACAGGGGCCGTCCTAGCGGGAATCACGGCATGACTTCTTTGTCCAGCCTCCATCGCCAGGCGCCAAAGATTTGCGGCTCGCCTTTTAGGTTTGCGGGGCGACAGGTTCAAGCAGGTCCTTCACCGTGCTCCCGCGCTACGCTTGGTCGCACGGTTCAGGATGACAAGAGAGTGGGACAACAGCACGGCGCAACGAAGCCGCGCCCTTCCGAAGGCTCTTTTGGAAAACCTGTGGAAAACCTGGGGACAGACGGACGTTCCCCGTTTTTAGAACTTACGACAAAGGGGAAGCCGCCCTAGCGGGAATCACGGGATGGCTTCTTTGTCCAGCCTCCATCGCCAGGCGCCAAAGATATGCGGCTCGCCTTTTAGGTTTGCGGGGCGACAGGGTCAAAGCAGGTCCTTCACCGTGCTCCCGCGCTACGCTTGGTCGCGCGGTTCAGGATGGCAAGAGAGTGGGACAACAGCACGGCGCATCTGAAGCCGCGCCCTTCCGAAGGCTCTTTTGGAAAAGTTCCGCGCTCGGTACGCGTCCCTCAGTAGTCTCTTCCGCCCACTTTTAGGCAGCGGCTGAGTGCTGCGCACTGGGTAATGACAACTGCGCTCACTGCCCGCTGCTCGGCTTCTGCTGATAGGGGCTCTGCAGATACTTCCGCGCTTCCTCCAGAGCACCCTGGGTGTTGTCGTTGGTCTGCAGGGCCTGCCGGTACTCGTTGGTGGCGCGCTGGCGCTGGCCGGTGAGGTCGAAAATCTTGCCCAGTTGAATGTGGCTCCAGACCTCAGTCCATTTGGGATCCAAGTCGCCGGCTTCGGCCTCGCGGTATGCGTTGGCCGCGGCCTGGTAGTTGTGCTGCAGGAAAAAGACCTCGGCAATGCGGTAGTGGGCCAGTGAGCTGTTCTTATTGATTTCCAGCGCCTTCTGGAACTCGGAAAGCGCCTGCGCCAGGTCGCCCTGCTTGACGAAGCCCTGGCCGCGCAGGATGGAGGTGCGCACCTTGATGTCGGAGGAATTCTTCAGCACCCAGTCACTGGGATCAATCACAATGCGGCGCGGGCGGCCGTAGGTGTCCACCGTGTAAGGGGAATCGGTGCCCACCACTTCGATGCGCTTCTGCTCGGTTTTGCCGTCGGTATCCACCTTCAACTCAACGGGCATGCGGAACAGGTCGAGGTCCTGCGTGATCTCGCCCACAATGCGGAACCCTTTGCCGCTTCCCAGGCGGTACACGGTGTATTTGTTCTTGAAGTCGGGAGCGCCGGTGGAATTCAGCCATTGGGTGAAGAACCAGGTGAGCTGATCCCCGTAATGCTGCTGGGCAAGGTTCTGGAAATCGGCCACGGTGGCGGATTTACCGGCAAACTGGATGGCGAAGCCGCGCATGGTGTTGTCGAACTTGTCGTCACCCATTACCCAGCGCAGCATGTTGAGGATTTCCGCGCCCTTATCAGTGGTGAGCGACTGAAACTCGGGTGAGAACGGGTCTAACTTGCCCACACTGGCCAGAGGGACAGTGTCGTAGGCGAGAGCGCCCACACTGACGTCCTTCATCATCTCCTCGAAGGCGGACTCTCCGGCTGCTTCTTCCACGTAGCGCACTTCGGAATAGCGGGCGAAGCCATCGTTCAGCCACCAGTCACTCATGCTGGCGGGGCTCACGGAGACGCCCCACCACTGATGCGCAATGGTATTGGCCAGAAGGCGATAGTTCACCTTGTCGCCGATGTTGCCGGAAGACATGGCCGCCACTTCGGGCGCCCAAGAGGTGGGCAGGCCGGCATCGTCGGGAATTTCCACCACTTTCAAGCTGCTGGACAGAGCCGGACCGTAGAGGGAGGAGAAGTACTGAAATTCCTTGGCTGCGGTTTCCCCATATTGGGGAGCGATGTTCTTGTGCAGGGGCTGGAAGTATACGTGAATGTTCAGGCCGCCGGCGGTATAGACGCTCTCGCCGAACTGGCCGGCTATGATGGTGCCGGGAAAACTGGGCTTGTCCCAGACCAGGGTGAAGGTGTGGACAGCGCCACTGGAGGCAGCCTCACCTGCGGGGGCGGGCAGGCGTTCGCGCTCGCCGCGGCGGCGACGCGCAGGAGCGGGACTTTTCGCCGGCTCCTCGACCGCCGGAGCGCCATTGGCCACGGTGGTGGCGCCGCTGCCGATCACGGTCATGAACACCGGCACGGTCACATGCATGGTGGCAGTAAAGCGGTTTATACCGTAGCCGCTGACCGGGAACCAGCGCCCGGGATAGAGGAGGTAGGAAGTCTCGGGGCCGACATAAGCCAGTTTCAGGCCCTGCACCGGGCTGTTGTCGCCGGATTCCAGCGTGCCGGCGTAGTCAATGGTCAAGGTCGTGGAAGAACCCTTGGTCAGGCCGTTGGGCAGCGCGATGCGAATGGTGGAGTCCTGGGTGACGCGCTCCACGGAAAGGGTTTTGCCATCGGCGTCCAGGACACGGGTGGGCCGCAGGTCGTTGTGCAATTCAAAAACAGCTACGTTCAGGTCTTCCAAGGCGGTGAACTTGACCTGGGCGCGCGCCACCAACTGATGTTTTGAGGGAATCAACTGGGCGTCAATGTCGTAGTTATCCACTTGCAGCCGCGGCTTTTCCGCAGCTTTCGCCGGGCGAACCGCCAGCAAAGCCAGCACTGCGACAAGGCACAAGAATGCCCGGGATTTCGTTCTTACTGGTACAAAGTACATTTTGTCTCCCGGAGAGCTATCAAATTTCGATGTAAGTTCCGGCAAAAAAGATGCGAAGAAGTCTGCTTTCCTGCCGTTTTCCTGCCGACCCGGGCCAGTGTTCCGAAGCTGCCGCGCCGGAACCGGGGTCAGCTTTCTCGCTCCGCACTTCTAGGATAACGCAGCCAGCACTGCTTCGGCAGCAAGCTCAGCCGCGGGCTGGGTGTGACCGCCCTGGCCCGCCTGCAGGCGCTGCCGAACACGCGCCAGGCCGTTCAGCATGGCGGCCCGCGCCGTGGTGTCTGCCAGCAGGGGCTGCAGCCGGGAAATGACATTGTCAACGGTAAAGTCGGCCTGCACCAGTTCGGGAATGACCTCCTCCCCGGCGATGAGGTTGACCATGGCGAAGTGGCGCAGTTTGACCAGCGGCCGTCCCAGGGCAAAGCTGAGCGGCGAGACGCGATAGACCATGACAAAGGGAGTGCCCATCATGGCGGCTTCCACCGTGGCGGTACCGCTGGCCACCACCGCCGCCTGGGAGTGAACCAGGGCGCCGCGGGCATCACTCAGCAGGCGAATGGCGGTTCCCTCCCCGGCCAAATGGCGCAGGAATCCGGGCTCCAGCGTGGGGGCTACGGGCAGCAGGAATTCGTAGCCGCGGCCCAGGCGGGCGGCGGTCGCCACCAGGGTGGGCAGATTCATTTCGACTTCGCGGCTGCGGCTGCCCGGCATGAGGGTGATCCAGGGCTTGGCAGGGTCGAGCTCGTTCGCGCGCGCCATTGCTTCGCGGCTGATGCTGGGCCGAACCACCTGGGCCAGGGGGTGGCCGACAAACTCCGCCGGCACGCCCCAGTGACGCCAGAATTCAACTTCAAAGGGGAATATGGTCAGGGCCTGGCGCACGTACCGGCGCACGATGCGCGCCCGCCATTGCCGCCAGGCCCAAAATTGGGGGGCGACGTAGTAAACAACCGGAATGCCGCGGCGGTGCAGGGCGCGGGCCACGCGCAGGTTGAAAGCGGGGGAGTCAATGACTACGCCCACATCCGGGCGGCGCTGGGCGATGGCGCGGCGAAGGCGGCCGAACCGCGCGTAGATGCGTGGCAGGTGGCGGAGAATCTCGGTGATTCCGACCACGGCGATGTCTTTGGCGTCCACCAGCGTTTCGCAACCGGCCGCACGCATGCGGTCGCCGCCCAGGCCGAAGATTTCCGCATCCGGGCGGCGGCGGCGCAGGGCTTCAATGAGCTGCGCGCCATACATGTCACCCGAGGCTTCGCCGGCGGAAATGAGGATGCGCAGGGGGCGGACGGTTGTCGGCTGCTGGTGGTTGGTGGCGGGCGAAACAGTCGTTCGTCGCTGGTCGTAGGACGTGGGCAATGGGCAAAGGCCAGTTCGGTAATGGGTTCAGAATAGCAAGCTTTGGTTGCGAGTTCAGCAAGGAGATTGCCGGGTGAAACCAGGGAGGCTACGAGCTTTGCCGCTACCCCTATGCGACATCGCCAAAGCGCAGATGTGCTTCACCCGCCGGACAGATTTGATTTCAGTATTGCCGATCGGGACGCAATCATGGCATGACGGTAGTGGCGCCGCCTGGTAAGTAGCAGGGTTACTTGGGCTCCACGCGACAAAGATTCTAGTTAATTCCTGTCGCCCGCGCCGTGCACGAATCCACAGACCTTGCAGGGCGTCGGCGTCTCGGTGTTGTCTACGTGGTGTTTGACGGGCGGTACGGTTCGCAAGTACGCGAACATTGCCTTCAAATCCTCATCCGTCATGCCGCGATGGACCCACCAGGGCATGATGGGCGCAAGCTTGCGCGCTTTGACGTAGCCGGTGTGCATGACATCGAGGAACAGTTTTTCATCGTAATAAGAAATCCCGGAAGGGTCCGGCGTAAGGTTGCTGCTCGCGACATACCCCCACGGACCTCGCATCACCGATCCGCCCGCGAGGTCAAGCCCCGGCAGCGGCTGCCCATTCTTCTGAGGGGTGTGGCAGTCGCGGCAGCCCGCCACGCGAACGAGGAACTTGCCGCGCTTTACGGGCGTGGAAAGGTCGGGTGGCGGGACGGGAGCGGTGATTGGTTGCGGGACACCGCGAATCAGGTATTTGACCGGGAAAATCAAGTCGGTCGTGGGGATCACACGATGGACAGGCGGGAGCGACCGCAAGTAAACGATAACGGAAGCCAAGTCCTCGTCGGAAAGATGACGGTAGTTTTCGTAGGGCATCATAGGAAACAGAGCGCGGCCATCGTGGCTGATGCCCTCGCGTAGGGCGCGCGCCAGTTGGTCGTCCGTCCAATTCCCCGCACCGGTTTCCTTGTCGGGCGTGATGTTGGGCGGGTAGACCTTGCCGGGCAACCCTTCGAGCGGGAAAGGCGCCTGCCCGCCGCCTGCGGTTCCGGGGATCAAGGGCGCGTCGTGCTTGGTCCAGTCGCGCTGACTGTGGCATGCAAAACAGTCAAGCACGTTTTCGGTCAGATATTTGCCGCGCGCCAAGCGCTCGGGTGTGGCTTCGAACTTGCGGTCGGTGAGCGGGCGTGCCTTGGGCCCGATGAATGGTCGCCAACCGATGGTCAAGGAGATGGCTCCCGCCAGGAGCAGGACGATCACGAGCAAGATAATTCCTATCCATTTCAACTGTTTCATCTTTGAACCTCTGGGCCAGACCCGTGATTAATGGGCAGTCTGAAGAATATAGATTCCGCCAGTCGAGCGACAGAAGAATTAACGCCTTGATATCGGCGTCGGGATCACCGTCCCGTCCCACACCGTTCGTCGTTTTACGAGCCGGTTGCCGGCAGCCCTGCTTGCAGTGCAGACCGGATGACAAGCAAACCGGAAATTGAGGTTTGGCGGGTCTGACGGCCTTGATGAGGCGGCGCAGGGCTTCAATGAGCTGCGCGCCATACATATCGCCCAAAGCTTCGCCGTCGGAGATTAGGAGGCGCACAGGGTGGGCCCCGGCGCTGATGGAGGCCGTTGGTCGTTGGCAAAGGGTGTTCTTGTCCGGTGGACAAACTAGTTACCCACTGCCAGTAAATCGTGATAAAGTCGGGCTTCGTCGTGACCCCTAATCCCAGCGGCATGGGAAATCAGAATGACCACCACCCAGTACGACGCCGCCTACGGGAATTTCCAGACCAACCTCTATGCGGAAATTCGCCGCGAAGCCTTCGGCGAAGACATTGGGCAGAATAGCTGGCTTACCGCGGGCGAGCAGGACAAATTTCTAAGCTGGCTTGGCCTGGCTGCTGGCAAGACCCTGCTCGATGTGGCTTGCGGGGCTGGCGGTCCGGCTCTTCGAATTACGGCTCTAACCGATTGCACTCTTACCGGCGTTGATGTTCACGAACAGGCAATCTCGACAGCTCGTTCGTTTGCCAGTCAGCGTGGTTTGGAAAACCGAACAGAGTTTCGTGTTGTGGACGCGGACAAGCAACTTCCATTTCCCGAATCCAGCTTCGACGCGATCACCTGTGTAGACGCCATTAACCATTTTACGGATCGTCTGCGGGTGCTCGCCGACTGGACTCGATTGCTGAAGCCCGGAGGCCGTGTCCTTTTCACCAATCCAGCCGTCGTGACCGGGCCTCTAACGGATGCGGAGGCCGCAGTTCGAAGCCTCTCTGGTTTTTACCTCTTCGTTCCTGGCGGTTACGACGAGCGGGTCATTGTGCGGTGTGGCCTGCGGGTGGTTGTTTGCGAGGATCGAACACCTGAACTGGGCGAAATCGCTAAACGGCGAGAGAGCGCTCGCGAAGCGCGGAGTTCAGCGTTGCGCCGGATCGAAGGCGACGCGGCCTACGAAAGTCTGCAGAAATTCCTTTCCGTCGTAGCTGACCTCGCCAGGGAGGCTCGGCTTTCGCGTTACGTGTACGTCGCAGAAAAGACTTAGATAGCGCCGCGAATCGCCGCAGTCTCCTGCGGGCCTCCGGGGTGCTGCATGAAAACCTCACAGGTGGAACAAACCGCGCGCCGGCGAATCGCCATTCGCCTCCTGCCGTTCGTGTTTCTGCTGTACGCCATTCAGTACGTGGATCGTGTCAACGTCTCCTTCGCCAACCTGCGCATGAGTGCTGATCTAGGCTTCAGTGATCGCATGTTCGGGTTCGGGGCCGGCATCTTCTTCGTCGGTTACGTTCTGTTTGAAATTCCGGGAGCGATCATTGTTGAACGTTGGAGCGCCCGCAAATGGATAGCCCGAATCATGATCAGCTGGGGCATAGTGACCATCGTGACCGGTTTCGTGCGTACAGCGCATCAGTTCTATACCGCGCGGTTTGTTCTCGGAGTAGCCGAAGCTAGCTTCTTTCCGGGAATGATTGTGTATCTGACGCATTGGTTTCGCCTCTCGGACAGAGGCAAAGCCATCGCCTGGCTGATGGCGGCGGTTCCCACAGCTTCCGTGCTCGGCTCTTTACTTGCGGGCTGGCTGCTATCAATTCGCTGGTTTGGAATGGCCGGCTGGCGTTGGCTCTTCATCATCGAAGGAATTCCGCCGATCATCCTCGGCATCGTCACATTGTTTTACCTTACCGACAGGCCAGCACAAGCTCGCTGGCTCTCGGAAGCGGAACGCAACTGGATCTCGCAAGAACTGGAAGCGGAGACCACTGTCAAAAAGAAAATTCGCTCCTACACGGTCTGGCGGGCTCTCGGTAGCAAGCGCGTTTTGATGCTGATCGTTCCGTCCGTTCTCGCCCAAATCGGCGCGCAGGCCGTGATTTTTTGGATTCCCACGTTTGTCAAGCGGCTCTCTGGCCTGCCCGCTTCGCGAGTGGCTCTTCTTGTTGCATTGTGGGGCCTGCTGGGAATCTTCGGTATGCTGCTCAACGGCTGGCACTCGGATAGAACCGGTGAGCGCCGGTGGCACGCCAGCATTCCCTTGGTGTGTGCGGGAACCGCCTATCTGTTGATCGTAGGCGCTTCGAACTTTTCGATTTCCATGGCTCTGCTGGCTATTGGTGGAGTCGCCTTCTATTCTTTCTATCCTGCTTTCTGGTCCATGCCGACCATGGTTTTCACCGGGACCGCGGCCGCCGCGAGTCTTGGGATGATCAACTCCATCTCCATGATCAGCGGCTTTATTGGACCCTACGCTGTTGGCTGGCTCAACGACCGGACTGGCGGCCTCTCGGCTGCGTTTCTGCTTATCTCGGTTTGCTACCTCTTGGCTGGAACAGTCCTCGCCTTGATTAAGATTCCGTCGCCGGTTTCGTCTACGCCCACGACTCTTTCGGCCGAGCACGACTTGGCTCCATCGTGAAAACAGCAGCGGTCTTGTCCAGCAGCGTGTGTAAGGTGAAGTTTCGGCCATGACAAATGCATAGGTCCTTCGTCCGCGCTCACCGCGCAAGCGCGGCTCGCGCTTCCTCAGGATGACAAGGGATCCATTGAATTGTCAGGATGACATTGGATTTGTTTGCCTTCGGACGATCCGCTTAGTCGTCGCCGGCGACGGGCGTGCCGGTGGGGATTTCCTGGTCCTTGTACTGCAACTGGTAAAGCTTCCAATAGATGCCGCGCTGGGCCAGCAATTCCTGGTGGGTGCCCATTTCGCGCAGCTTGCCCTTGTGCATCACCAGGATTTTGTCGGCGCGCTGCACAGTGGAGAGGCGGTGAGCGATAACGATGGAAGTACGCCCCTCCACCATGCGGGTGAGGGCTTCGCGCACGCGGAACTCGGTTTCCGTATCCACGCTGGAGGTGGCTTCGTCGAGGATCAGGATTTTGGGATCGTGAGCCAGGGCGCGGGCAAAGGAGATGAGCTGTTTCTGGCCGGTGGAAAGGGTGCTGCCGCGCTCGCGCACGCTTTCCTTGAAGCCCTCGGGCAGGGTGCGGATGAAGTCGGCGATGTTGACCTCTTCGGCGGCTTGCTCGACAGCCTCGTCCTCGATCCAGGATGAGCCCAGGCGGATGTTCTGCTCCACCGTACCGCTGAAGAGGAAAGGATCCTGCAGGACCACGCCGTAACGGCGGCGCAGGTCGTCCAAGTCCATGTCGCGAACATCCACGCCGTCAATGCGAATGGCGCCTTGCTGCACATCGTAGAAGCGCATGAGCAGAGAGATGATGGTGGTCTTCCCTGCCCCGGTATGGCCGACGATGGCCACGGTTTCGCCCGGCTCGATGGCAAAACTGACGTCGCGCAACACCCAGTCGGGCTCTTCCGCCTCGCTTCTGGCGCGGGCGCCCTCGCCCGCGGTTTTCGCCTTTCCATCCTGGCCATCCACGCCCCCAATGGGAATGTTGCGATAAGCAAACCAGACGTGGTCAAACTCGATGCGGCCGGGGCCGGCGGGCACCCTGGTAACGGCGGGGGAGACTATTTGCGGGGGCGTATCCACCAGCTTGAAGACCCGCTCGGCGGAGGCCATGGCTGACTGCAGGATGTTGTATTTCTCGCTCAGGTCCTGAATGGGGCGGAAGAAGCGCTGCGCGTACTGAATAAACGCAACCAGCGTTCCCAGCGTGGTTACGGCGGTGACTACCTTAAACGTGAGGTGGCCGCCCGCGCGGGAGAGCACCAGACTGCTGGAGGTGATGTGCCCTATCACGTCGCTGCCACCGAACCAGATGACGCTGGCAATGGCGGTGGCGGACAGGATTTCAATCACCGGGTAGTAGACGGCGTAGGCCATGATCGCGTCCAGGAACGCGTCCATGTGCGAGGCATTGATGGTTTTGAACTTCTCGAAGGCGCGCTTCTCGCGGTTGAACAGCTGCAGCACCATCATGCCGCTGACGTGTTCCTGCAGGTAGGCGTTAATGCGGGCGATGGCCACGCGGATACGGCGGTAGGAGTCGCGCACCTTGCGCCGGAAAATCATGGTGGCGAGGAAGATGAAGGGGAGCACGGCGAAGGTGATGAGCGCCAGCTTCCAGTTCATGCTCATCATGATGGCCACGATGCCGGCGAGCACGAAGACGTCCTCAAAAATGGAGACCACGCCGGCGGTGAACATTTCGTTCAACGCGTCCACATCGGTGGTAACGCGGGTTACCAGGCGGCCGACCGGGTTCTTATCGAAGAAGCCGATGTGCATGTGCTGCAGGTGGCGGAAGATCTGGCTGCGCAGATCGAACATCACCATCTGCCCGGTCCACTGCATGTAGTAGGTCTCCATGTATTCCAGCAGGAAGCTGAACACCAGGCTGGCTACATAGAGACCGGCCACTTCGCCGATACCGGTAAGGGCATTGTTGCTGAGCCGCGAGCCCAGCCAGCTATGGGCCGCCGCCTTGGTCGGGGCAAGATAGCGGTCCACCGCCACCTTAACCAGGAAAGGCTGCAGGACATCCGCGCTGGCCTTGAACAGGATGCCGGTGAGAACCAGGCCCACCTGCCACTTGTAGGGACGCAGATAGGTGAGCAGACGCCGCATCAGGCGGCTGTCGTAGGCTTTTCCCAGTATCTCTTCTTCGTGGATATTGCCGGCCATCGGTTAAGTAAAGGGTACCCTAAATAGACGATTTTGGAAGAGTGAAGGATGGAAACAATCAATGTACCTGGATTAGCGGGGTCTCCGCGCGATCTTGCAGCCCGAATGGTGTGCTGAGCTGCCCGCTTGATTCGACGATGCCACATGCAGCGTAGATGCGAGGGGCTGGATGGCAACTTGCGGGGGCGAGCATGCAGCCTATTCGCTTTTTATTTGCTGCCAGCTCCTAAGTAGATGTACGATTGCCAGAACGAAGAGGAAATTGGAGGTAGCAGTACTCCCCCACCATGGTCGAATGCGATTGGGCAATTCTGTGCGACTACGCCTTCCTCGATGTGCAAAGAAAAATGTGTATGATCGGCGTGTTTGATAATGTCTTCGCGCCCGCCGTCCCTTCAACACTGCACCAATCATCATTGGCTGTGAAGCTCTTAGGACAGCCCAATGAAACCGTATCCTTTAAGGTAGAAATCATCAGGCCAACGGGTGGAAGTCTCGCCGCCTTTGAGGGAACTGTCCAAGTCGGCGAACGAGGCGCGGCGGAAATTCAGGTCAACATTGCAGGGTTGCCACTACCCGATTACGGGCTGTACTCGTTCAACGTGTACGTGGGAACTGATCTGTTGAAGACAGCCGGATTTGTTGTTATGCGACCGCCGCAAA
Source organism: Terriglobales bacterium (assembly GCA_035935775.1). GTDB lineage: Bacteria > Acidobacteriota > Terriglobia > Terriglobales > Acidobacteriaceae > JAICWP01. The sequence goes on along the minus strand of DASYWT010000061.1, from coordinate 290 downwards.
CGCCGCCCGCGCAAGTACAGCCACCAGAAACGGGCAGATGACCTGGGATCTAAAAACGATTGCTGACACAATTGCGGCGGTTGCCGCGCTGGTTGCAGCTATCCAGTCGTGGAGAGCAAAAGGCGATACGAAGCAAATCCGGACTCAACTTCTACAGCAACAGCAGCAGTCGCAATCGCAGACCCTAGCTCCACAAATCAACATCAACGTTTCAACCGTGGGGCAAGGACAGCCTGGAGGAACCACACCTATTTTCGAGAAGTCGCCGGAGTCAGAGCAGTTGCCGCCTG
>DASYWT010000060.1:0-3904 GCA_035935775.1 Terriglobales bacterium | reverse complement strand
GGCCGTGCGTTCGCCGCCTTCCTTCAGGGCACGACCGGGATCGAGCCGCGCCGTCTTGAAACTGGCGCCCACCGCGAGCAACACGCCGACCGCTATCGCCAGCGCTACCGTGAAACCGAGCACCGGCGGATTGAGGCGGATATTTTCCCAGCCGGCCACCCACTTGGTAATGCCTGGAGGAATGCTCTGGCGGATCAGGTTGATTCCGGCGAAGGCCACGGCCGTGGCCACCGCTCCCGCCGACACCGCCAGCAACATCGTCTCCGTGAGTAGAATGCGCAGTACCCGGCTGCTGGTGGCCCCTAGAGCGACTCGAACCGCCAGCTCCTTCTGCCGCGAAATCAGCCGGGCCAGCAGCAAATTGCCCAAATTGGCGCAGGCCAGCAGCAGCACGAATACCGCGGCCGCCTGCAACATGAGGAATATGGGCGCCGTGTATTCGTATTCTTCCTGGCGCATGGGCAGGGACAAAATCGTCCGCCCCGAGTTGGGTTTGGGATATTGCTTCTGCAGCCGCGCCGCCAGGGTTTGCAGTTCGGCCTCGGCTTGCTTGCCCGAAACTCCCGGCTGCAGGCGGGCGACGAGCGAGAGCGCCGGCTGCACACGGTCAGCCCTCTGCTCAGCGCTCAGCGCCAGCGGCACCCAGGCTTCGGTTCCCACCGGGTAGGCATATCCGGGCGGCATGATGCCTATTACGGTGGCTGCGCGCCCATTGACCTGCACCGTGCGGCCCAGCAGGCCGGGATCGCCGCCAAATCGCCGCTGCCAGTAACCGTAGCTGACGATCAGTGCACGGTCGTGCCCCGGCTGTTCTTCTTCAGGCGTAAAGCCGCGGCCCATGGCCGGCTGAACTCCCAGAACAGCAAAGAAGTTGGCCGACAAGGCCGCTCCTTCCACGCCATCAACCCGGCCTTTGTCGCCGATGTTGAGATTGGCGAATGAGGAGGCAGCCAGATCCTGAAACGAACGCGCATCCTTCTTCAGGTCGTAGAAATCGCCCGCGGCGAAGGTATCCGTATCAAAATCGGCGTCCTGACTGGGGCTGCTCTCGCGCACCAGCGTCAACTGTTCCAACCTTGGGAACGAAAAAGGACGGAAAAGCAGGGCATTCACCACGCTGAAGACAGCGGCGTTGGCGCCAATGCCCAGGGCCAGCGTCAACAGCGCCACCGTGGTGAAGCCGGGGCTCTTGCGCAGCATGCGCAGGCTGTAGCGGACGTCGTTCAGCAAAGTCTCCATATCCACCTCAAATCGCTGCCGGAGCCCTCCCTTTGCGGTTTTTGCAAAGGTGGGATTCGTCACTCGTATCGCAGGGCCACCATCGGATCCACCCTGGTCGCCCGCCGCGCGGGAACAAAGCTGGCCAGCAGCGCGGCTGCAAGCAGCACTGCTGCGACGCCGGCAAAGGTGAGCGGATCAAGCGGACTCACCTCAAACAGCATTCCCGCCAGCAAGCGCGTGGCTGCAAAGCTGGCGAGCAGGCCGGCAGCCACTCCCGCCAGAGCCACGCGAATTCCCTGCCCAATCACCAGGCGCAGCAGGTCGCGTGGGTTCGCCCCCAGCGCCATGCGCAGCCCCATCTCGTGCATGCGCTGGCTCACCGAATAGGAGAGAACTCCGTAGAGCCCGATGGCAGCCATCAGCAGCGCCAGAATGGCGAATGCCCCCAGCAGGCTCATGCTGAAGCGGCGTTGCGCCACGGAAGCCGCCACCACGTCGTCCATCGTGGTCACGCCGAAGACGGGCAGGTCTTTGTCCACTAACCCGATTGCATGGCGTGCCGCAGTCGCCAGGCTGGCTGGATCGCCCGTGGTGCGCACTACGAACACGGCGTGCCGGCTGACGCCGCTCGTTACCTGGAAATTCGACATGTAGATCATGGGAGAAACATCGGCGTCGAGGGCGGAAAACTTCACATCGCTGGCCACCCCCACAATCGTGAACGGCGTCCGGTCACCCCATAGCAGCCGCTTGCCCAGCGGATCCTGCCCCGGAAAATAGGTGCGGGCTAAGGTCTCGTTGATGACGGCGACGAGCGGCGCTGATTCGTTGTCCTGCTCTCGGAACGCTCGCCCGCGTGACAGGGCGATTCCCATCACCCGGAAGTAATCCTCGCTGACCAGCGCATTGTCGGCGTTGTGAAACTGGTTGGGTGGGCCTCCCTCGATGCGGAAACCTATTCCCCTGGCGTCCGCCAGCGGAAGATTGGTGACGAAGCCGACCGATTCCGTTCCCGGCAGGCGGCGCAGGCGGGCCATGATTTCCCGTTCCGCCCGGGCACATAGTTCCGCCTTGGGGTAGCGCGTATCGTCAAATTGAGTGCGGGCAATCAGAACGCCGTGGGGATTGAAGCCCGGGGGAACACTCAGCACGCGCACGAAGCTGTTGAGCAGCAGTCCGGCGCCCACCAGCAGCAGGAGCGAGCACGCGGTTTCCAGCACCACCAGCCCGTTGCGCAGCCGCAGCCGCTCCCGGCCGACGCCCGCACGCGCGCCGGCTTCTCTCAATCCGGCTTGCAGGTCGCCGCGCGAAGCCCGCCACGCCGGGGCTATCCCGAACAGAATTTCGGTGAGCACGGAAATGGCGACAGCGAACGCCAGCACCCTGGGATCAATCGCCACATCCTGCAGCCGCGGCACCTGCTCGGGGCCAAACGCCACCAGGAGGCGGATCGCCCAGAGCGCGGCGAAGACTCCCAGGGCGCCGCCGCCCGCGGCCAGCAGCACGCTCTCCGTCAGGAATTGCCGCAGCAGGCGCGCCTGCGAGGCGCCCAGCGCCGCCCGCACCGCCATCTCCCGGCTGCGCGCCGTGGCCCTCGCCAGCAGCAGGTTGGCCAAATTGGCGCAGGCAATCAGCAACACGAAGGCTACGGCTGCCATTAACAGCAGAAGCATAGGACGGGTTTTGCCCACGACGTCAGCCGCCAGCGGGCTGGCCGTCGGCTTCACGTAAATGCTGCCGCTGTAAACGTTAGGGTTCTGCTTTTGAAACTCTGCGGCAACGCGCACTACATCTTCCTGCGCCTGCTGCGGCGAAATTCCCGGCTTCAGGCGCGCCACCGTGAATGTGCCGAACTCCCGCACGCGGTCGGCAATTTCATCCGGCGTAAACGCCACCGGAGTCCAGAGTTCCGCCCGCTCCGAATAGGGCAGCGTGGAAAATGGAAACTGAAATGACGCCGGCATCACCCCAATCACGGTGTAGGGCTGCCCGTCGAGGTCAATCGGCCGGCCAAGAATGTTACGATCGGCGCCATACCGGACCTTCCACAACCCATAACTGAGGACTGCAACCCTGGCCCCTCCCGGGCGGTCTTCCTCCGCCGTGTAGGTGCGTCCGATTACAGGCTGCACTCCCAGCACGGAAAAGAGGTTGGCACTGGCGTGGGTAACGGGAATGCGCTCCGGCTGGCCGGAGCCCGTCAGGTTCACCGTATCGTTCTTGTAGCCGGCAATTCCGCCGAACACGCGGTTGCGATCGCGGTAGTCGAGATACTCAGCGCTCGAGGTGCCCACCTGGCCATAGCCGATCCCGGGCAGGCTCTCCCATACCATGACCAGGCGGCCGGGTTCGTAGTACGGCAGCGGTCGCAGAAGCACCGTGTTCACCACGCTGAAGATGGCCACGTTCGCCGCGATGCCAACGGTCAGCACCAGCAAGGCCACGGCGGTGAAGCCCGGGCTCTTGCGCAGCATGCGCAAGCCGTAACGAACATCCTGTAACAAAGTTTCCATTTCCTGCCTCAATTACGTGGGCGACCCCGCTTGTGAGCGGGCAGCCCGGCTTACTCGTACCGCAGCACCACCATGGGATCCACCCTGGTCGCGCGTCGCGCGGGCAGATAGCTAGCCATCAAAGCCACACCCAGCAGGCCAACCGACGCGCCTAGAAAAGAGGCCGCGTC
>DASYWT010000059.1:0-3583 GCA_035935775.1 Terriglobales bacterium | reverse complement strand
TCGGGAGAACCCTCAGTCCCTGGTGAAAAAGGTGGGCGAGGAAGTGAATTCCGGGTATCAGCGCATCAAGCTGAAGATCAAGCCCGGAAAAGATCTGGATTACGTAGCCGCGGTGCGCGAACAGTTTCCTTCCACCCTGCTATCGGTAGACGCTAATTCGGCTTATGGTCTGCAGGACACCAGGCACCTGGCAAAACTGGACCAGTTCCAGCTCTTGATGATGGAGCAACCGCTGCACTGGGACGACATTTACTCCCACGCCAAGTTGCAATCGCAGGTTAAGACGGCAATCTGCCTCGACGAATGCATCAACAACGCCCACCATGCCGGTACCGCGATCGAACTCAAGGCGTGCCGCATTATTAATATCAAGCTGGGGCGAGTGGGAGGTTACAGCGAGGCGCGCAAGGTTCATGATTTGTGCCGCCAGCATGGAATTCCGGTGTGGTGCGGCGGGATGCTGGAATCGGGAATTGGCCGCGCCCACAACATTGCCATGTCCACTCTGCCCGGGTTTACTCTGCCCGGCGACGTCTCTGCCAGCCGGCGCTATTGGGAGCAGGACATCATCGAGCCCGAGGTCGAGGTCAGCGCGAAGGGAACCATCTCTGTGCCGCAAACAGCCGGCCTGGGATTCGCCGTGAATCGCACGCTGGTGGAACGCTATACGGTGCGCAAAGCGGAATGGAAGGCTGCCGCCATGGTGGGCGCTTCTTCAACATCCCCCAGGAGCTGACTCCCGCGGCTTTCATACAGCTATGCCGGTTCAAACGCAAAAGGTCAAATGATGAAAAAAAATCTTTATGCCGTGCTCGCCATGGCTGTGCCTCTGGTGTTACTGCTGTCCTCTTTGCCGCAATCATCAATCGCCCAGCCGGCGCCTTCCCTGGCGGAGCGTATCCAAAAGATCGTCAGCCGGCCCGAGTTTGCCCACTCCAGTTTCGGCATCGAATTCTATTCTCTGGATTCAGGAAAACCGATCTATCAGATGAATGCCGGTAAGCTGTTCGTTCCCGGCTCCACAACCAAACTCCTGACCGAAGGGACAGTGCTTGAACAGCTTGGCGGCGATTACCGCTTCCATACCCGGATTTACCGCACAGGCCCGGTCGAAAAAAATGGCACATTGCGCGGCGACATCGTGGTCGTCGCCAGCGGCGACCCTGATCTTTCGGGCCGGATTCAGCCGGATGGCACCTTAGCTTTCGAAAACATGGATCACAGCTACGGCGGGCCGGACAGCAAAGGCCTGGGGGATCCCCTGCTCGTAGTTCGCGAGCTGGCACGGCAAATCACGGACAAGGGGATTCGGCGTGTTACCGGCCACGTGCTGGTGGATGTGGGCCTGTTTCCAGAAGGAAGCCGCGAACTCGGCACGAACGTGGTGATTTCGCCCATGGTGGTGAATGACAACGTGATAGACGTGATCACCACTCCCGGCGCGGCTGTCGGCGCTCCCCTGCAACTGCGCATCTCGCCTGAAACCGCGTACGTCAAATTCATCAATCATGCGGTCACGGCAAAGGCTGGCTCCAGGTCTGACATCAACTACACCGACGAAAAGCTCAATCCCGATGGCACCCGCACGGTAACCATGACCGGCAGCATGGGACTGGGCGCGCGCAGCGAAATGAATGCCTACGCGGTGCCTGAACCCAGCCGCTACGCGGCGTTTGTCTTGAGTGAGGCGCTGCGTCAACTGGGAGTTGAGATTGCTCTTCCCGGCACGGAGCCCGCACCCGATTTCAAAGCCCTGGCCGGCAACTACACGGGAGAAAACCTTATCGCCGAACATGTCTCTCCGCCACTGAAGGAGGATGTGAAGATTACCTTGAAGGTGAGCCAGAACCTGCATGCCAGCATGGGACCATTTCTGCTGGGCGCGCTGCTCGCTCACTCGTCTAAGGAAATTGATCAGGCGGGCTTCGACCTGGAAAGGCAGTTTCTTATCAAGGCGGGCCTCGACTGGACCGCCGCTTCCCAGAGTGACGGCGCAGGCGGCAACGCTTTCTTCACGCCTGATTTCATCGTTCACTATCTGGAGTTCATGTCCCGGCAGAAGAATTTTGCAGATTTTCACCGCGGTTTGCCGGTGCTGGGTAGAGACGGAACGCTCTACAACATCGAGGTGAACTCAGCGGCCGCTGGACACGTTCAGGCCAAAACCGGAACCTATGAGGTTTATGACGCCCTCAATAAGAACCTGATGGTTACCGGCAAGGGACTGGCCGGGTACATGGAGACCGCCAATGGCCAGCACCTCGCCCTGGCACTCTACGCCAACATGGTGTCGGTTCCGATGGATGATCCGGAAGCCGCGCAGAAGCTGGTGGGGGAAGCGCTGGGAGAAATAGCCTCAGCCGCCTATGAATCCGCCGGCGCCGCGAGCACATCCGCGGCAGACGATTACGATGTGATTTTGCGCAACGGCAGAATCGTTGACGGTTCCGGAAATCCCTGGGTTTCCGGCGACATCGGCATTCGCGGCGACCGCATCGCTGCCATCGGCAATCTGCAGGGAGCAACCGCGGGGCGGATCATTGATGCCTCCGGCCTGGTGGTTTCCCCGGGGTTCATTGACATGCTGGGGCAATCGGAATACCCCCTGCTCATAGACAATCGCTCCCTCAGCAAGCTGTCGCAGGGCATCACCACCGAGATTACGGGCGAGGGCGCATCCATCGCGCCGCAGGATGCCCTGACCCTCGGGCAAGTGCAACCCGTTCTTGACCAGTACCACCTGAAAGTAGATTGGACAACGCTGGACCAGTACTTCACGCGCCTCCAAAAAACAGGAACGCCCCTGAATATTGGCACTTACGTCGGGGCCGCGCAGGTGCGGGAGGCGGTTCTGGGCGACGCCGATCGCGCCCCCAGCTCCGAAGAACTGGAAAAGATGAAAGCCCTGGTGGCACAGGCCATGGAACAGGGAGCCTTCGGCGTCTCCACGGCCCTCATCTATCCTCCCGGGCACTACGCCAAGACGGACGAACTCGTCGAGCTGGCCAAAGTGGCGTCCCATTACGGCGGAATCTACGCCACCCATATGCGCAGCGAGGGCCAGGGCGAAATAGCCGCGATCAACGAGGCCCTTCGCATCGGACAGGAAGCTCACCTGCCAGTGGAAATCTTCCATCTCAAGGTCAGCGGCAAAAGCCGCTGGGGATCCATGCCGAAAATCGTGGGCATGATTGACGCGGCACGTAATTCAGGACAGGACGTTTCCGCCGACATGTATCCCTACCTCGCGGGAGGCACCGCGCTCGCCTCATCCCTGCCTCCCTGGGTGGCCGATGGCGGGACCGAGAAAATGCTGGCTCGCCTGCATGAGCCGGCGGTTCGCGCCCGCATCAAGCGCGAGATCACGAGCGGTGATCATCCCGATTGGGAGAACCTTTACTTCGACAGCGGCGGGCCAACCGGCGTGATGGTAGCCGGCATCGTGAATCCGGACCTCAAGAAGTTCAACGGAATGACGGTGGCGCAGATTGCCGCCGCCGAACACAAAGAGCCTCTGGACGCCCTCATGGACCTGGTCATCGCCGATAAAGCCCAGCCCGGCGCCCTCTATTTCATCGCCAGC
>DASYWT010000058.1:0-6548 GCA_035935775.1 Terriglobales bacterium | reverse complement strand
TCAATGTGGTCACGTCGAACCAGCCCTCCGCCTGCTTTCGTTCGGCAACCAGCCGCGCGCAGTCGCTGATAAGTCCATCTACCAGAGTGACGTGCGCGCCATAGCTGCGGCATTCCACGAGGTTGGCTCGGGGCACGTCCTTGGGCATGAAGATGTGGGCTTCCATGCCGGCCGCGGCCGAATAAGCAGCCAGGGCGCTGGCCGCGTTACCCGCGGAAGGAATAGCCAGCTTCTTAAGGCCGTAGGCGCGGGCCATCGTCACCGCAGCGGAAAGACCGCGCGCTTTGAACGACCCGGTAGGATTCAGACCCTCATCCTTGATGTAAACGTTGGAATACTCGCGGCTGCGCACGAGAGGTGTGAGGCCTTCTCCGAGCGATACCGGCGCCGCATCCGGCAGCACTTCACGATAGCGCCACATCGTAGGCTCGCGGCTGGCCAGAGATTCGCGCTTGAAGTTTTTCTTTATGGTTGGAAAGTCATAACGTGCAAATAAAACGCCGCCATCGCGCGGACAGATGGTTTGCGGTTGGTCGGCGGCGAGGTGTTCGCCACAGCGGGTGCATTCCAGGAAAGTGATCTTGGCCATCGCGCGAAAGTCTAACAAAGCTTCACCACAGAGGCACAGAGCACGGCAATTGACGATTGTTGATTGAAGAATGACGAGTGAAAAATCCGTGTTTCCTGCCGCGCACCGAAGCCATTCATCAATCGAAAATCGTCAATCATCAATTTAATCTGTGTCTCTGTGGTGAAGACTGGGGTTACGCGGGCAGGCGGCGCAACAAACCAGACGCGCGGCGGAACCAGGGACGCTCCTGGCGCGCCTGGAAGCGCGGCATGGTGGGCTTTTTACTGAGGATACGTTGCGCCCACAACCGGGCCTCGGCTTCGCGATGTTGAGAGGCAAGAAACGTAGCGTAGTTGTACTGAGTTTCTGAGAGTGTGGAAACTTCCGTGACCTGCTGAAACCATGCTGCTGCCTTGTCCGTCTGCCCGGTGAGCACATAGGCGTGCGCCAGAAGTCCCTGGGCGCGATAGTAGCCGTGCTTCGGATCCTGTGCCACCACCTTCTCCAGGTCGGGAATGGCAGCGGCAGCTTCGCCCAGTTCCATGTTGCAGACGGCGCGATGATAGAAGGGATCGGGGTGGTCGGTGCGGGGCGAAATCGCTTTGTTATAACTCTCGCGGGCGCGGGCGTACTTGCCGTCCTCCCGGTAGAGATCGGCTAACTCCTCATAATTTCCCGCTGAAGGATTATCGAGGACGGCAAATTCCAGCTCGCGGATGCGGCTGCGCCGCGGAAAAACCTTAAAAGACTGGCGTAACAGCCCCAGGTCGGGGACGGCCTCCACCAGGAGATAAATGATGGCCCCGAGGGCGCCGCCGAAAATGATGATAAAGATCCACCACGTATCCGGCCGGCGGCGGATGAAGTGCACAATCGCCAGCGCCTGGAGGATGATCCCCCAAGAAAAGAAATAGAAGATCGAACCCATCGTGAACGAATATTCCCTGAACTATAGCATGGCAAAGTAGGGATTCAGCCAACTCCGCGGCTCAGCCGTTGACAAATGTGGGGGCTGCGTGCATCCTTCTCGCGCAATGGGGGGTGTGCTATGAAGCGAAGTCTTGCTTTGCTTTACGGCGTCGTCGCCTACGTTCTGTTCTTCGCAACTTTTCTCTATGCCATCGCTTTCTTAGGCAATGTTCTAGTGCCCAAAACTGTGGATCACGGGCAAGTCTCGCCGCCAACCACGGCAATAATCGTTGACCTGCTGTTGTTGAGCGCCTTTGCCCTGCAGCACAGCGTTATGGCGCGCTACGGCTTCAAGAAGAGGTGGACGCGGCTGATCTCGTGGCACATAGAGCGCAGCACTTATGTGTTGGCGGCCAGCGCGGTGTTAGCCCTGTTGCTGTGGCAATGGCGTCCCATCACGCGAGTGGTGTGGACGGTGCACAACTCGAGTAGCCAACTGGCGCTTGACGTCCTGTTCTGGGTGGGATGGGCAACCTTGCTGGTCAGCACCTTCCTGATCAACCACTTTGAACTGTTCGGACTGGAGCAGGTGTGGCGCTATTTCCGCGGGCAGGAATTCCATCTGCCGCCATTCCGGGCCCCCGCCTTCTACCGCATGGTGCGCCACCCTATCTATTTAGGATTTGTTATCGCCTTTTGGGCGGTGCCGGTGATGACTCTGGGGCACCTGCTCTTTTCGGTCGCGGCGACCGGCTACATCCTCGTGGGCATCTTTTTTGAGGAAAGGGATTTGACTCGAATCTACGGGCAATCCTATCTGGATTACCGCAAGCGTGTGCCGATGCTGCTTCCGTTCATGCCGCGCGGGCGTTCGGCGGCGAAAACCGCGAGCGCCGGCCAGGGATAATGCCGCCACAGTGGAAAGGCGGTGGGCCGGCGCTCCTCTGCTAGAATTTAAGCAGTGAAGCCGCCCATCCGCCTGCTGGCTATAGACATTGACGGTACCCTGCTGAACAGCCAGTTTCAGATTCCTTCCGCCAACCTGGAAGCACTGCGCCACGCGCACGAAGCCGGGGTGGAAATCATCCTGGTAACCGGCCGCCGCCATACCTTTGCCCTGCCTATTGCGCAGCAACTGGGTTTTGACCTGTGGCTGATCAGCTCCAATGGGGCGGTTACGCGCTCCTTGAGCGGCGAACTGTTTCATCGCGACCTTCTGCCCGTGGCCACAGCGCGCCAACTGGTCGCCGCCATGCGCGAATATCGCGGCAACACTGTGCTCACTTTTGACACCGAAACCAAGGGAGCGCTGGTGCTGGAGCGCATGGACGAATTGACCGGCAGCATCCAGCGCTGGCTGGAAAAGAACATGCAGTTTATTGATTTCGTGGTGCCGATCGAGAAGGCGCTGGTCAGCGATCCGGTGCAGGCCATGTTCTGCGGCACGATTGAGCGCATGCGGGGGGCGCTGCAAACGCTGGCGGATTCCGGACTGGGGGAGCGCATCACCGTCCTGCGCACGGAATACCCCTTGCGCGACCTGTGCATCGTGGATGTCCTCAACCAGGACTGCTCCAAGGGGCATGCCCTGGAACGGTGGGCAAGTTATCGCGGTATTCCCCGGGAACAGGTCATGGCCATTGGTGATAACTACAACGACATCGAAATGCTTGTCTTCGCCGGTATCCCGGTTATCATGGGAAATGCCTCCCCAGAGTTGCGCGGACGGGGCTGGATGGTTACCGGCCTGCACGACGAAGCGGGCGTGGCCACGGCGGTGGAGCAGGTACTAAGTGGCGCAAAAACAGCAGTTTAGGGCTCCACTCCAAATTCGATGAAGTTTTTCTCCAAAATCGGAGTTTTGCTGCTTCTGGGAGCCTGTAGTGCCTTTGCTGGCGAAATTGCCGTTTTAAGCAATGGCTTTTCCATCCGCCACGACCACCGCGCGGTTCTGGATCAGGTCACACGCCTCTATTTGAGCTCCGGTAATGACAGCTACGTAGATATCCCCACAGCGGAAATCGTTCGTTTTGACAAGGACAATGCGGCGCCACGCCGGGCGGAGGCTGCTGACCCTGGCGGTCAGGATGTGAATGCGGCGGTGAGCGCGGCCAGCACTCGGCACCAGATTGATTCCGACTTCATTACCAGCGTGATTCACGCGGAAAGCAGCTTTAACCCGCACGCCGTTTCACCTAAGGGAGCACAGGGGCTGATGCAGTTGATGCCGGGAACGGCATCCAAGTTAGGGGTGGAGAATCCGTTTGATCCCGCCGCCAATGTGGACGGGGGCACGCACTACCTGCGCGAACTGCTGGACTACTACCACGGTGACATGGCCAAGACGCTGGCCGCCTACAACGCCGGTCCGCAGCGGGTGGCGAAATATCACGGGGTACCCCCCTATCGCGAGACTCACGCCTACGTGGCCAAGGTGATTCGCGAGTTCAATCGCAAGAAAGTGGCGGAGCAACGAGCGCAGGCCCGTAAGAAGGTTGTGGGCCGCGGTAGCCGCCAGAGCGTGTCCAATCCTCCGCGGGTGACCGGCCGCTCCACCCAGAAGCAGGCAGGAACAGGCTCGTAACCCCCTCGCGGACGCGCCAGCAGCGTTGACCTGCCGGAGTGGGTCATTTAGTTTGGAGGTTTGCCCCTGGGCCCGGCGCCCGCATGACCAAGAAGCGCATCCTCACTACCTCCGTTGTCGTTGTCGTCCTGGGCGTGCTGGTGTATCTGCAGGTGGAGCACTGGCGATCCTTTGACTGGGCGCGCTTTCGGGCGGCCAGCCACGTCCACCCGCTGCAGATTGTGATAGCGGTCGCCCTGATTTATCTCACCTACATCCTGCGCGCGATGCGCTGGCAAGTATTTCTCGAGCCAGTGTGCCAGGCGCACATGGAAGGCCTGGTGCCGGCCACATTTATCGGTTTTGCCGGGCTGGCGCTGCTGGGCCGGCCGGGGGAATTCATTCGCCCCTACCTGATTGCAAAGAAAGAAGATGTCACTGTTTCCTCCCAGATCGGGGTGTGGACGGTCGAGCGCATCTTCGACACTGGGGCCTTCACCGTGCTGATGGCCATTGACGTGTTCTTCTCGGCCAAGATCAAAGCCAACCCCTACGTCGGCAAGTTTCAACTGGCGGCGGTCGTCCTGTGCGTGCTGGTAGCGTTCATGACCCTGGTTGCGGTCATGATCCGCAGGCGCGGCCCGCAAGTCGCCAAGTTTCTGCATGGAGTGACCTCCAAGGTGTCTACCGGACTGGCGCACCACGTAGACCAGAAGGTACGTGCTTTCGGTGAGGGACTGAACACCGTGGCCAGCGCCAGGTCGTTTGCCAAACTGGTGGTGCTTTCGCTGGCTATATGGTTCCTGATTGCTTTGGCGTACCGAGAGGTGACGCACTCCTATCCGCCCGACCCGGGGGAGAAGGTAGTGGAACAGGGCCCTCCGTCTGTAGATGTCGAAACCGCCAAACTGGCCGACGTGCCGGAATTGGCAGGACAACCCCTGGGGCCTTATGCGGTGGAGGAACTGCAGCCGGCTCTGCGCGCCAAGGGTTACGACCTGATCGAATATAAAGGCGATTTGTGGCTGAGCCGCAAAGGCAAACGGCTCAAGAAGGTTGGCGACCATCCTCACCTGAGCAACATGGATGTGGACCACGTGCTGCTGCTGATGGGCTTCAGCATGATCGGCTCGGTAGCGCAACTTCCGGCCGTGGGTGGCGGCAGCCAGCTGGCTGTGATCAGCGCCTTACAGGTCATTTACGGAATCCCGCCGGAGGCGGCGGTAAGTTGCGGCATCCTGCTGTGGCTGGTGACGTTTATGGCCTGCATTCCCACAGGGCTGTACTTTGCGCACCGCGGGCATCTCTCACTGCGCAAGCTCTCGGCGGAGAGCCACAAGGAAGAAGCACGGGAGGAACAAGCGGAACCGCTTTTGGCGGGAAGCAACCCCCACGTCTTCCCGACGACGGCGGCGGACGACGCGGTAGACGGGGAGCGGCCGCGCGCCGCCCGCCAGGAGCCTCAGCCCCCACAGCCGCACCAGCCTTAGCCCGCCCTTTGCAACCGCCTTGATACAATCGGTTTATAGCTGAATTTTCAGCGCGACATGAAGTGTCCTTTTTGCGGCTTCGTCAACGACAAGGTGGTGGATTCGCGGGAGAGCAAAGAAGCTGAGTCCATCCGCCGTCGGAGGGAGTGTCTGCAGTGCGGTAAGCGCTTCACCACCTACGAGCGGATTGACGAAATTCCCTACATGGTGGTGAAGAAGGACGGCAGGCGGGAGAAATTCGAGCGGCAAAAAGTCTTGAACGGGTTGCTGCGCGCCTGCGAGAAGCGCCCGGTCTCCATGGGGAAGCTGGAGCAGATCGTCAACGAAGCGGAAGCCTTCGTGATTGATTCGGCGGAGCGCGAGCGCAAAAGCAGCGAAATCGGCGAGCTCATAATGAACCGCCTGCGGAAGCTGGACAAAGTGGCCTACGTGCGCTTTGCTTCCGTGTACCTGGACTTCAAGGATGTGCAGGAATTCATGACCGAGTTGAAGGACCTCCTGAAGACGAAAGAAGGGGCGCCGCAGCCGCCCAAGGCGAAGGGAGGAGTAAGCGTGTAGGAACACAGGAGTCAGGAGTCAGGGCTCAGGAGTCAGAGTGAAGGGTAGTAGGTAGTTGGTAGTTGGTAGTCGGCAACAGAGCCGTTCGCAACCAACAGCAGAAATCGCCCGTCGGCACATTTAAGGCATCTGATCAGAGCATGGCCTACAGAATCACATTAATTCCCGGCGATGGCATCGGGCCTGAGGTCACTGACGCCACGGTGCGCATTCTGGAGGCCACGGGCCTCAAATTCGACTGGGAAAGGTACAACGCCGGGCAGGAGGCTTACGAGAAATACGGCGAATACCTGCCCAAAGAGCTGCTGGAGTCTATTGAGCGCACGCGAGTGGCGCTGAAAGGGCCGGTGACCACGCCGATTGGGGGCGGCTTCTCCAGCATCAACGTTGCCCTGCGCAAGCACTTTGAGCTGTACGCCAACTTCCGCCCGATTCGTAACCTGCCGCACATTCCTAC
>DASYWT010000057.1:0-7857 GCA_035935775.1 Terriglobales bacterium | reverse complement strand
TGCCCTTCGAAACGATCGTGCTCTTCGTGTTCTTGCCGATGTGGATCATCTTGGTTCCGGTATCGGCCTGCTGAAAGTTGTTGGTCAGAGCCACCGAGTAGAACTCGCCCACCGAGTTATCGCCCTGCAGAATGCAGCTGGGATACTTCCAGGTTATGGCCGAGCCGGTTTCCACCTGCGTCCAGGAAATCTTCGAGTTCACGCCGGCGCACTTGCCGCGCTTGGTGACGAAGTTGTAGATCCCGCCCTTGCCCTGCTTGTCGCCCGGATACCAGTTCTGAACCGTGGAGTATTTGATTTGCGCGTTGTCCATGGCGACCAGTTCGACCACGGCGGCGTGCAGCTGGTTCTCGTCGCGGATGGGAGCGGTACAACCCTCGAGGTAGCTGACATAGGCGCCTTCGTCGGCCACAATCAGCGTGCGCTCAAACTGGCCCGTCTCTGAGGCGTTGATGCGGAAGTAGGTGGAAAGCTCCATGGGACAGCGCACGCCCTTGGGCACATACACGAAGGAGCCGTCGCTGAACACGGCAGCGTTCAGAGCCGCAAAGAAGTTGTCGCTATAAGGCACCACCGAGCCCAGGTACTTCTTCACCAGTTCGGGATGCTTCTGCACTGCTTCGGAGAAGGAGCAGAAAATCACGCCCGCCTCCGCCAGCTTGGCCTTGAAGGTGGTGGCCACGGAGACGCTGTCGAACACCGCGTCCACCGCCACGCCCTGCAGCATCTTCTGCTCTTCCAGGGGAATGCCCAGCTTCTCGTAGGTCTTCAGGATCTCCGGATCCACTTCCTCCATGCTGGCCTTGCTCTTCTTCATCTTGGGCGCGGAGTAGTAGTGGATATCCTGGTAGTCAATGGGCGGGTAGTGAATGTTCGCCCACTTGGGCTCGGCCTGGGCCTTCTCCAGCGACGCCCAGTGGCGGTACGCCTTCAGGCGCCACTCCAGCATGAACTCGGGCTCATTCTTCTTGGCCGAGATCAGCCGGATGACGTCTTCATTCAGCCCCTTGGCGATTTTCTCCTGCTCGACCTCAGTGACGAAGCCCCACTTGTACTCGCGGTTGGCCAGGTCCTGAATAGTATTGACATTAGTGCTCATTGCATTCTCCCGGAGATTGGACCGATGGTGACCAGCTTGCCTTGCGAATCCTTGATGGCCGCCAGCTGCAGCGGCTGGACCAGGTCGGAGAGCATCAGGCGCTCCAGCGCCCCGCTCACCGCCTTACTGATGATTTGCTGGTTGCTGCGGATGGGGCAGCGCGGCTCGAAATCGCAGAGGCCAATCACGTCGGTGCTGCACTCGGTGAGCGCGATAGGACCTTCCAGAGCAGCTATGATTTCCGCCACCGTGATTTCCCGCGCCGGCTTGGCCAGGCTATAACCGCCCTTGATGCCGCGATGCGAGACCAGCAGCTTGGCCTGCAACAACTGTTTGAGCAGCTTGCTGACCGTGGGCAGGGGTAGCGAATTTTCCGCCGCCAGGTCGCGCGCCGTGTAAAGCCCCCGGTCCTGCTGCCGCGCCATGTGCGTCATCAGCACCAGGCCGTAATCTGTCAGCTTCCCTAACCTGATCATGTGGCTAGCTCCTAGCGGCCCGCTTCGCCCCTCTATTGCTTAGACTCTAAACCAGACCGAATCGGTACACTAAAAATAGTACCCTTTTAGTACAGTATGATTTTAGCAGCCGGCTGGGGGTGGCCGCAACTGGCCGGCCAGCGAATAGCATCTATTTCACATTGAATCTATTGGATTTAGCTCTGGGCGGTCATCGTGGGTGAGTACTGTCATCCTGACCGAGTGCGACCGAACTCGTGTGGGAGCGCGAGTGGAAGGACCCCTGCGCGTCTCACACCAACGCAGCCCTCCCAAGGAGTTCTCCCCTCGCTTTTGCACTTGAGACTCGATTAAGACTCCGCGTACCCTCCGGCGCTTCTTGATTGAGATCGGATTGCGGGCGGGGCGCCCGCACCACAAAGGTTTCGGCCTAACTCGCACCAACGCGAGTCTTCGTGCTCAACATGACAGGTGCAAGAATTTTGATTTAAGCGAAAAGATCCGCGTTCATCCGCGTTAATCTGCGCGAAGAAGTTCCCCCTAGCCGATCGCCCCAAAAGCCAGCCCCAGGCTGTAGGTGACCGCTGCCTCCAGAATTCCTACGAAGGTCATTTCCAGGCCGGAAGACCACCAGGGCCGCGCCGTAATCAGCGACTTCGATGCTCCCACTACAAAATGAGCGGCAATGCTGATTACAAATGCCACCACCACGGCCCGGAATCCGCCCATAAAGAAAAACGGAATGATGGGAATGAAAGCACCGACGGCGGTGGAGACGGCAGCCGATCCAGAAGACACCCAGGGATTGGGAAAATGATGCTCGGAGAGGCCCAGTTCCTGCTGCGCCATGGCCTGCACCATCTGCTCCGGGTTTTCCGCCAGCCGTGCCGCCATGCGCTGCGACTCTTCCTCGCTGAAACCCTGCAACTGGTAGAAGAGCGCCATCTCCTCCTTTTCTTCTTCGGGATTCTCCTCCACCTCTTCCCTTTCGCGCCCGATTTCGGCTTCGTAAACCTCGCGCTCGCTCTTCACAGCCAGGTAGGCGCCTGCTCCCATGGAGAGGGCCGAGGCGATCATGCCCGCCAGTCCGGCTATGAGCACATAGTGGCGCTGATTGTCGGTGGCCCCGGCCACGCCGGAGACGATGCCGAACACGGCTCCCAGTCCGTCATTGACGCCATAGATGGCGTCGGCCACCCAACTGCCGCCGCGTCCATGCCAGCGCTCGCGCTTGAGGATGGCGTCCAGCACGCTGCGCGGGCCGAGCACGGGGACCATGGATTGCAGCGCTCGGCGGTGCGCCTTCTCTTCCAAAGCGATGCCGCCGAGGATCTCCTTTACTTCCCTGTCCTCTCCCAGCGCCCGGTCGCGCTGCGCCGAGTAGCGCGCGCTGTCGCGTTCTTCGGCGGCTTCCATACGGCGAATGGCCGCGGCGGTTCCCGCTTGGCGGCTGAACCAGCGACTCATCCGCTGCCGCCAGGTGTCTTCGCGGCTGGGTTCAATGCCGTGCTCCTGCAGCTTTTTTTCCCAGCGCGCCGCATGCCGTTCTTCAGCCTCGGCCATGCGCAGCAGGACAGCTTTGCGCCGAGCGTCGCGCTCGTGCTCGGCTAGTTCGCGATACATGCGCCCGCTCTGCACCTCGGCGCGCCAGTTCTCCTGTAACGCCTGAATCACTTCCCGCTCTGCCGGAGGTTGTGACATGGTTGCTATTCTAAGGGGCTTTTCACGACAAAGGGCACGAAGTAAGAGCAAATCCAGAATCGGTTGTCTGGACACGGATCACGTTGGTGCTGGTTAGCGTGCCGCCCCTGAAGGGGCTCCGATTTCTTATGAGCCATTTTCCCAGGGCTCACGCCCTGGGCTAAAATCTGTTCCGCCCTGCGGGCTGATTCACGCCTAGGGGCTAAAATCTATTTTGCACTGCGGGCTGATTCACGCGCTGGGCTAAAATCTGTTCCACCCTGCGGGCTGATTCACGCCTAGGGCTAATATCTGCTCCACCCTGCGCACTGATTCACGCCTTGGGCTAATATCTGTTCCGCCCTGCGGGCTGATTTGTCGGCGAGTCCACCTCCTGTGTTTGAGGCTGGCAAGGGTTCCCCATCAGCCGAGGCGGGTTCTTCGGGAACCCAGGGTTGGGCGGATCAAACCCAGGTTTGGTTGGACGTTTCCAGGAGGAGCACTGATGACGGCTGAGCATGATTCCCACGGTGCCGCCCCCGCCGCATCGCCGGCAAGCGCCTGTTTTGGCTATGCTGCCGGAAGCTGGCCGGCCGTGGTTTCGCCCTGCTGCTCCGATCAGGCTGACGATCGCCACGACGAGTGCACCCTGCCAGGCTGCACCTGCGCCTGCCACAACCCTGGCGGCAGATGACGCAGGGCTCTGCTGCCCTGCCCGAAACCGTCACGGGCACACCGCGCATCTCATCTTTTAGAAACCAATCTGTTTGACTTGCCGTTCGCCGTGGAACCGGAGACGTTTCTTAATCGAGTCCTGCTCGTTGCCGACGACCCCACCGTGGGCGCTATCCTCCGCGAAAGACTGGCTGGCGCCGGTTATGATGTACACTGGGCGAGAAATCGGATGGCAGCCGGGATGCTTTGGCATCCCAGCTACTATGATGCGATCCTGCTGGACCTCCGGCGAGATCCGGACCGAGGCAAGGACTTCGCCCGGCGCATCGAGGCCACCGATCCGGCGCAGCGGATCATATTTCTGAATGGGAGGAACGGCTCTGAGGAGGCCGCCTGAATTCCCAGCGGCTGCTCAAGCCGCCGGCTTATGCCCTTCGATGAGAGCAAGTTCTACCGGGCCACCGTTCTGGAATGCAAGGAGTTTGCCCCAGACCTGTGGTCTGCCCGCATAGCTCCCGGCGGTCCCTTCACCTTTACGGCCGGGCAATACGCCACTCTGGGCGTGGATGGACCGATGCGGCTGGTGGAGCGCGCTTACTCCATTGTTTCTTCGCCTTACGAGGAGCAGCTCGAGTTCTTCTTTGAGCTTGTTCCGCATGGTGAACTCACGCCTCTGCTTCACGCCTTGAAACCCGGCGACCAGCTCAGCATGCGCAAATCCTCCAAGGGCAGGTTTGTGCTTGATTCCGGCCGCGGTCCGCGCAATCACCTCCTGGTGTGCACGGTGACCGGAATCGCCCCTTTCGTCAGCTACATTCGCACGCTTCAGCGCGACTGGAAGGAGGGTAAATTCCCCGACGGCCACATGCTCTACCTGCTCAACGGCGCCAGCCGTTCCTGGGAATTCGGTTACTACGAGGAAATCAGCAAGGTGGCCGCCGAGGCGCCATGGCTCAAGTACGTGGCCACCATCAGCCGTCCCTGGGAGGATAGCGCCTGGAAAGGCGAGCGCGGGCGCGCCGACGATCTGATCCGCAAATACGCCGACCTGTGGGGCTTGAGCTCTCAAAACACCACCGCTTACCTGTGCGGGCATCCGCAGATGATCGAGAACGGCAAAGGCATCCTGCAGCGCGTGGGCTTCAGCAAAGACAATCTTAAGGAAGAGATTTACTGGATCCCGGCCAAGGCGGCCAAAACCTCGTAGATACGTGTGTTCCCTAGAGCGCAATTCTCGTAGATAACCTGTGTTCCTTGAAGCGCAATTGATGTCCCCTTTTGTGGTTTGCCTTTCCTAACAGTTGTCATCCTGAACTGCGCGACCGAGCGAACGCGAGGGAGCGCAGTGAAGGACCTGCTTTTTCCGAATTCGGAGTACACTCTTACCCCGAGCGGAGCGCAGCCATGTTTGAGCGCTACACGGAAAAGGCAAGGCGCGTTATTTTCTTTGCGCGCTGTGAGGCTAGCCAGTTTGGTGCCCAACAAGTGGAAACGGAACACTTGCTGCTGGCCTTTGTGCGCGAGGACCCATCTCTCAGCCGGCGCCTCCTGCCCAACACGTCGCTGGAAGCGTTGCACAAAGAAGTCGAGTCCCGCACCACCGTGCGCGAGACGGTCTCGACTTCCGTGGACATGCCGGTCAGTAACGAGTCCAAGCGTGTCCTTGCCTACGCCGCGGAAGAAGCTGAGCGCCTCGGTCACAAGCACATCGGGTCCGAGCATCTGTTGCTCGGTCTGTTGCGGGAAACGCGGTCTCTTGCTGCCAATCTGCTTACGTCGCATGGGGTTCGTCTCGAGGACGCTCGCACATGCGTGGCTAACCTTTTTCCCGACGACGAGCGCACTGCCAAAGGGCTCCGGAATCTTGTCCAGATCCACAATCAAATGTGGGATCGGGACTCTCTGCAACCACAAATTCGAGCGTTGTCCCGCTTCGCCTGGCGCAAACAACAATGGAAGCCTATGGACATCCTGGTCGAGAAGGACACCGGTCGGGCCTTCTTCGACCTTAGCTTGAAAGATGATCCTAAATTCGAGCTGCAGCCGGCAGCTTGGCAGCAGGGGCAATGTGAAATCTGTGGCTGGGAATTGAACACCATAACCGGCCCAGAGCACTCCACCGGCTACACCAACGGCCGCGACTGGGTTTGCGAGGAGTGCTACACGAATTTCCTATCAGCTATCTCTCGGACCTCCCCATCAGAACCCGATTGAGCGGTTCCCCTGCGCACATTCGTCTGTGACCGTGGTTACTGAGCCCTACCACCCGCTCGCGCGACCATAAGGCTTCAGCATCAACAAGGAGATGAGCTATGTCCACCGTATTGGCAGACAAGCGGGCAGATCTGGCGGGCCCCGGCATCGGCGACTATCGCGAACTGGAGAAGGTCCTCCCCAACGACTACACCCCCCTGCTCGACCGCAAGCAGACGCAGCAGGCCATCTTTGCTGTCAAGCGCTACATTGAGGACAACCTTTGCCGCGAACTTAACCTGATGATGGTTACCGTCCCTTTGCTGGTGGATGCGGAGAGCGGAGTCAACGACCTGCTGGACCGGGACGGCTCGCGTACCCCCATCTCTTTTCACATCTCGAATGACCGCGAGCAGCATCCGGTGGACGCGCAGATCGTACAGGCCGCCACCAAGTGGAAACGGATGGCCCTGCGCCAGTTCGCTATGCGCGTAGGCGAAGGCCTGTGCACCGACATGCGAGCCGTGCGCAAGGACTACTTCCTCGACCACGACCACAGCGTTTACGTGGACCAGTGGGATTGGGAGCGGGTAATCACAGCGGAGCAGCGCAACCTGCAATTCCTGAAGGAAATCGTTAACAAGATCTGGACGGTGCTGGTGGGCGCCGAGCGTTACGCGCAGGAATTATTCCCTCAGCTCAATAGCAGCAAATACCCGAGCCTGCCGGAGAAGCTCACTTTCCTGCACGCCGAGGAAATCCTGGACATGTACCCCGACCTGCCGCGCAAGCAGCGCGAGACCCAGGTGCTGCAGAAGTACCCCGCGATCTTCATTATCGGCATCGGCTGGCCGCTGGCTGATGGGTATCCGCACGAGAATCGCGCCGCCGATTATGATGACTGGGTCACCGAGACGCGTTCGCAGGACGGCCGCCCCATGCATGGCCTGAATGGCGACATCCTGGTGTGGAACCCGGTCACGCGCCGCCGCCATGAGCTGACTTCCATGGGCATCCGCGTGAACGCGGACTCGCTGCGCAAGCAGCTCAGCATGGCGGGGCAGACGGACTTTCTCAAGTTCCCTTACCACCAGGCCATTCTGAATAGTCATATTCCGCTCAGCATCGGCGGCGGAGTAGGGCAGGCGCGAACCCTGATGCTTCTGCTGCGCAAGGCGCATCTGGGCGAGGTGACGGTGAGCGTGTGGCCGAAAATTCTGAAAGACATCTGCTCCCGCAAGAATATTTTTGTGCTGGAGTAGATGACGGTGGGCCGTTTATGCTCAGGTAAGACTTGAGGGAGTAGCAAGCAGTTCTACGTATGTCATCTTGAGCGGAGCAAGGGTGGTTCGCTTGCGGACCACCCTGCGAGTCGAAAGGCCCCCATTCTGCTAAGACCATCACCGTGGTCCCACGGAGTTTCCAGTTGTATTTTTCCGTGTTTGATTCAGCACAATTGTGTGAAGGCGGGGACCCGCCACGTACTGCCCAGTTTCTGCCGCAGTAATCGAGCGCGATAGTGCACGCGAGATTCTTCGGGGCTGAAGCGCCTCAGAATGACTCCGTCCGAGAGAATTTTCCCAGCACCATTCCAGAGTTGGGCATCCGGAAACATGCGGTCACGTTCTAACGGTTTGTAGCTCTTATGCATGCCACTGTTGAAATTTCCCACGCCGCCCCGGACGACGCAGCCTGGGACCTGTTCGTTTTTCGCAAAGCCCGCGAGAGCCTGGACAGCGAAGAACTCCGGCAGCA
>DASYWT010000056.1:0-13545 GCA_035935775.1 Terriglobales bacterium | reverse complement strand
TATGGCGACCTGCGCACGCCCATGCTGGTACTGCTGGGGGCGGTGGGCTTCGTGCTGCTGATTACGTGCGCCAATGTGGCGGGCCTGATGCTGGCCCGTGCTTCGGGTCGCACACGGGAGCTGGCAATACGGTCCGCCCTGGGAGCAAGGCGCTCCCATCTCATTCTCCAGACCATGGTGGACAGCCTGTTGATGTCGGCGGCCGGCTGCATGCTGGGCCTGGGGCTGGCATTCAGCGCGGTAGACGCATTGCGTGGCTTGGCGCCGGAGAACACCATCCGTTCCATCGCTATTCCCATGGATGAATCCGTGCTCTTGTTCACACTTGTGGTGGGAGTATTGGCGGCCACCTTATTCGGAGTGGCACCGGCGTGGCAGATCGCGCGCGTCAGCGATTTCGAATCTCTGAAAGAGGGCGGGCGTTCCAACAGCGCGGGAAGAGGGCGGCAACGGCTGCGGTCGGCGCTGGTGGTGGGGGAAGTAGGACTGGCCCTGGTGCTGCTGGTTGGGGCAGGGTTGTTTTTGAGGAGCCTCCAGCATCTGCAGGAAGTGAATCCCGGGTTCGAGCCACGCGGCGTGATGAGCGCACAGGTGTCGCTCTCCCCGTCTGCCTACAGCGATGTCGGGCGGCAGATCGGATTCGTTCGGCAGGTAACGGAGCGCCTCTCCCACGCGCCGGGAGTGGAAACCGCCGCCGCAGTAGATGGGCTGCCGTTTTCCGATAGCGGCGACGCATCCTCGTTTGAGATCGAGGGGCGCCCGGTAGCCCCCGGCGATCCCGGTCCGCACAGCAACATAGAGCGGGTCACGCCGGGATACTTTTCCACCATGCGCATTCCCCTGCTCAGCGGACGTGATTTCAGCGGCCAGGATCGGCAGGGAAGTCCGCTGGCAGTCATCATTGACGATAATCTGGCTCGCCAATATTGGCCCAACCAGAACCCGGTGGGGCAACGCATTCGCTACAACAGCCTCAGCATGGGCAGTGGCTGGGCGACCATCGTCGGCGTGGTAGCCCACAGCAAGCGGTCCGCGCTGGTGGGTGAAACGGGCAAGGGCATGCGTTATTACTCGCTGCTGCAGGCGGGCGCGCACAGCGGGTTCCTGGTAGCGCGAACCTCCGGCGACCCGGCCGCATTGGCCGGCACGATTCGCCAGGCGGTCAAAGATGTGGACCCCAGCCAGGCGGCCGCTTATGACTTGCAGACCATGGAACAACGCGTATCTGACTCACTGGGGCCACGGCGCTTCGCGGTTACACTGCTGGGGGTCTTTGCGGGGATCGCCTTGTTTCTGGCCGCGCTCGGGCTTTACGGAATCATCAGCTACTCGGTGGCGCTGCGCACGCAGGAGATCGGTATCCGCATGGCACTGGGCGCACGGCGCCCGGAAGTGTTGCGTATGGTGGTGGGCCAAGGCATGCGTTTGGTGGGGGCAGGAACGGCTGCCGGTTTGGTAGTGGCTCTGGTGCTGGCGGAGGTGCTTTCCAGCCAGTTGTTTGAGGTGAGCGCCTTCGATCCCTTTACCCTGGTGTTGATGGTGGTCGTGATGGGCGCGGTAGCCGCACTGGCCAGCTACGTTCCCGCGCGCCGTGCTGCGAAAGTAGATCCCATCGTGGCGCTGCGCTACGAGTAGCTGTTCCGATCGAGGACGCGTCGGCCGGCGTATCCCATCGCTGTTTTTAGGCGGCTTCTCGGTCCAGTAGTTTGCCCAGGGCGGCAAACAATTCCAGCGAACTGAAAGGCTTGTACAGCACAGTCTCTGAGGCGTCCACGAGATTTTCGGAGGCGATGGTGTCCTTGTCGTAGCCGGTCATGAGCAGGATCTTCAGATCCGGGCGGTTTCGCAAGAGATGGCGGGAAAGTTCCCGGCCGTTCATGCCGGGCATGACCACGTCTGCCACCAGGAGATGAATGGGTCCTTTGTGCTGGTCGCTGAGCAGCAGGGCTTCCGTGGCATTGGCAGCAGACAAAACGGAATAGCCAACGCCCCGCAAATCACGGGAAACTGCATTTCGTACCACCTCGGTGTCGTCCACTACCAGAACTGTGCGCGTCGCATGAGGATGCGCAAAATCGAAGAGTGGAAGTTCAGCTCTTTGGGGATGTGCTTCCTTCCCACTGCCCTGCAGCAGCGGCAGGTACAGACGGATGGTAGTGCCGCGTCCCGGCGCGGAACGCACGGAGATGTGCCCCTCGCTCTGAGTCACAATGCCATAGCAAATCGGCAAGCCTAAGCCAGCCGCCGTGGCCGCCTGCTTGGTGGTAAAAAAGGGCTCAAAGAGATGAGACAGTGTTTCCGCGTCCATGCCGGTGCCGGTGTCGGATACTTCGAGCACCACATAACGGCCGGGCGAGGGAAGGGAAATAAAAGATTCTCCGCGGGGAATCTCCTGAAGTTCGACGTCTTCCGTTTGAATGGTAATCTGGCCGCCCTGCGGCATGGCGTCACGAGCATTGAGCATCAGGTTGAGAATTACCTGCTGCAACTGCACGGGATCGCTATTCACGTGGCCCAAATCGCTTTGCAGCCTGAGTTCGATGTGGATATTTTCGCCGCCCAGGCGGTCAAGCAGGTCCTTGGTGGTAATCACGACATCATTCAGGTTGACAGATTGCGGCTGGAACCCCTGTCGCCGGCTGAAGGTGAGCAGCCGGCGCGTGACCGAGGCGGCGCTTAAGGCGGCGTTTAAGGCCTGGTCCAGATAATCCATCAGGGAATAATCCTTGGGACCCAGTTGGCGCAGAGCCTGCTCAATGTTGAGGGTGATTCCCAGCAGGAAATTATTGAAGTCGTGAGCGATGCCGCCAGCCAAGCGGCCTACCGCTTCCATTTTTTGCACCTGCCGAAGTTGCTGCTCGCTATTGCGCAGTGCGTGCTCAGCCCGTTTACGCTCGGTCACGTCGTGGGCCAGACCACGCACAATGGGCACAGGAACGCCCTCAGTGCGCAGCGTGTTGTGGTACTCCCAGACCCTCCGTTCCCCGCTGCGGGTGAGGAGGCAGAGATAACCTTCGGCTACGCCCTCTTTGCGGATCCTGGCAATGTAGTTCCAGAACTGGTCGCGAAATTCGGGGGCGATGAGATCGAGCAGCGACATGTGCAGCAGTTCCTCGACCTCATATTCCAGAATGCGCGCGGGAGCCAGATTGACCGAAAGCAGCCTGCCTTCCAGGTCGTGAGTGCAGAGCAGGTCCTGGCTGTTCTCCACCAGATCGCGGTAGCGGTCTTCACTTTCGCGCAGGGCCGCTTCGACGCGCTGGCGCTCCAGAATCTCAGCTTGCAGTGCGGAATTGCTGGCGGAGATTTCCCGGCTGTGGTTGTCGCTTTGCCACAACGCATTTTCCGTACGTTTGTGCGCCTCAACCAGAAGGAGAACCATGCCCAGGCAGATGCCGAAACAATTCACGAGATCGAAGAAAAAGAGCGTTGAACCGGCCTGCATAAATGAGGAGTAATCCGGTGAAGAGGCCAGACCAGCAAGCAATTGCTTGCCATAAACCGCTGTGTAAACGCTTTGGTCACCGGCATAGAGCAGGCAAAAGCTGCCGGTAATCCCCGCCGCCCAGGAGCGGCTGCGCCACCACTGGCGGAGAAAGACCCCTGCGCAAAACAATAAAGCTACACAAAGAGTCAGAGTGCGCGGCGCCGTGCGGATGGCGAAGCCGGTAAATGAATTCGCTGGCAATTGCGTTGACCAGACGAAGGTCAATGCCGCAATAAGAAACGCAGCGCCTATCGCCATCCTGAGCGATGCTCGGGTTGGCTTGCTTGAGCGCAGCAGCGACCAGGCTCCAAAAATGAGCAAGGGAACCTGCAGAAAACCGCAAATGAGCAAGAGCAGAAGCGCGCCGCTTCGCAAGGCCGGCCACTGGGGCGGGAGTTGCAGAACCACGGATGCGATACCCAGAAATCCGGCGAAGGCAGTCCAGGCCCAAGCCCACCAGCGGAAGAATTCCTGTCGCCGGAGGCGGATATAAAGCGACCACAGCAGTACCACCAGAAAAATGGTCAACAGTAACTGCAGGCGCACGTACAGGTGCACGAATTCCATCGGCGTCCAGGCTGAAAAGAAGCCGGCTCTCAAATCTTCTTCTGTGCCAGCATGGGACAGCATGGACGCCAGAACTGTGACGGCCATCACCCGGCAAAGTGACAGCGTGAACAGGATTTAAGCCGCTTTACATCCAGGACCAGGGATGGCTGCCATAAAGGATCACCACGGCCGGCTCCGCCGCCCGAGTGCGGGCCTGGGATACCGCTGATTTTGACCGATGCGACGAGTTACGGCGCACCTGCGCCCTGGGAACGTAGTGGCTCGACCCACGATTGAGTTCGACCGTTTTGCGCCCATTGGGGAAGGGACGAGTCGGAATCGTGACGGAACCGCTGGAGCAAAGGGGAAGCGCAAGGAACCCGGCTAAAACAATTGTCAGGAGTTTTGTCATGGCCGCTCCCACTCGATAAATAGCAAATGTCTTGCCACTAGGGATAGACGACAAAGAGACTGAATGGATTCAAGAACCTACAAAGAACTGGAGACGACTACCCAAAGTGGAAATTGTCCGCTAGTGGGAACTGGTGTGCGAAAGCGAACGCAGCCTTGGACCCAGGGCGGTGCGGCCGAGGTAGATTGGCGGATACCGGTTGTGCCGTCTGCCCTCAGGACATAGATAATAGGTTCAGGGAGTTGAGGATGAACCGTTCGCCAGAGCTGACGCGAGCCTACCAGATGTGGCAACGAGTGCTTTCGGACCGGGGCTCCGACCTGACCACCATGCGCGACACCGTGGAGGAGTTTTACCGCTCCAATTTCCGCCTGGCGGAGGATGTGGAGGTGGAGGCTGTTTTTGCTCCGGTCCCCGGGCTGTGGATTACTACTCCGGCAGGTCGCAGCCGGACCATCCTTTATTTTCATGGGGGCGGTTATGCCCTGGGCTCGTCCCGAGCGCATGCCGAAATGGCCAGTTGGATTGCCCGAGCCGCCCAGGCCAGGGTCCTTGTGCTGGATTACCGGCGCGCCCCAGAGTACCGTTTTCCGGCTGCTTTGGAAGATGCGCTCCTGGCCTATCGCTCCATGGTGAGCGCGGGCGCCGACCCGCGCACGATTACGGTAGCAGGTGATTCTGCCGGCGGAGGCCTGACCGTAGCCCTGCTGACCTCGCTGCGCGACCGCGGCGAACCGCTCCCCAGTTCCGCGGTTTGCATCTCTCCTTGGGTGGACCTGGAAATGACGGGCGAATCCATCGTGAGCAAAGCCTCTGTAGACCCGCTGCTCACGCGCGAAGGTCTGCAGCAGTTTGCCGACTGGTATCTGGGTGGTAAGGACGCTCGTAATCCGCTGGCCTCGCCACTGCACGCCGACTTGAAAGGGCTTCCGCCCCTGCTGATCCAGGTGGGCAGCAGCGAGATTTTGCTGGACGATGCCCGGCGCCTGGCGGAACGGGCGCAGGCTGCGGGCGTGGAAGTCACGCTCAGCCAATATGAGGACATGCCCCACGTGTGGCACGTGTTTGCTTCATTTCTGCCGGAGGGGAAGCGGGCTGCCAGAGAGATCGGAGAGTTTGTGCTGCAACATAGCCCGCGATCAGCGGCTGCAACCCAGGCCTCACTGCCGCGTTGACCGGGCCGCATCTCGCTTCTAACAGGCGCTTATTCACACGTACTGCCGCGTCGGACGTACCAGCGTCCCGTTACCAAAGCTGTTGTACCTCCCGCAGTTGCCGTCTGCCACGGCTTTTGGCTAACTCTAGAATGCAGCTCGAGTGCTGGCGTGTCTCCCCGTATGGACGTGGGTAACCGAAGCAATGGTTACTCACCTGAGCTTAGTGCGTATCCCGTCCGCCAGGATTTGAGCGCTACTTTCCTCTTATGCACTGGATTGCCTCCATTGGCCGCCCGTCGTTGCAAACGATCCTCAGCTTTATTCCCCTGCTGGCGACGATCGTAACCACCTTGGTCACAGTTATTCTGGCGCGCGCCACTCTGCGCTACGCCGCCGCCACTGACAAGAGTCTGGAGCTTGCCCGGGAGCAATTCGAGCGGGAATGGGCGCCCGAGTTGCACATTCACATCGAGCGGCTATCCGAGGAAGACGCGAAAATTATCATTACCAATTTGGCCAAGAGCTCGGTTCTGCTGCAACTGGTGCAGATCCGCAAAATTCATGATGCCGTGCCCTTCGCCAAGTATCCCCTCAACCACCCTCTGGTGGGCGGGCGTAGCTGGATGGAAGACGTGGGAGATCGTTTCCTCGCACTGGGAAGCCGCGAGTACGGTGGGACGGTGGCGGCCTCGGCTACCTTCTTCTGTTCGGGGCGCCTCTACCGCACAGATTGGTTCCGCTTTGAAGTGGAGGTGAGCGGTAAGAACATTCTGCGGCTGGTGCCGATAACCGCGGCCGCGAATCGCGCGCGGGTGCTGGAGAGCAAGGTGGCGGAACGGGCGCTACGGCGGCAGGTGGTGGTGGACGTAGTCGCCGGCAGCAACGGCGACGGAGAAGGCGGCAAGTAAGCCTCCTGGCTCGGACTTACGGTTTCTTCAAGTCTTGTTGTTATCAATGGCACCGTTGGCCCAGTTCCAGTTTGGGCATAGAATAAAAATCAAACGCTTGTACTTCTAGTGTTGTCACTGACGTCGCTGCTCACTGGTGTTAGCGTGCAAAGTAGGCAAACGTTAAGCACCAGCTCCCCATCCCTCACCTCCTACTAGCGTTTGCGCACAATTGTGGGATGCGACCTGCATTTCGCCCAAAAATATTGAAGGAGAAATATCCATGGCCATTGCCAAACCTCAGACCAGGAAAGAAACAACCCCCGCCGTTGACGTTGATGAGCGCATCCGTAAGCGCGCATTTGAGTTGTTCCAGTTGCGCGGCTGTCAGGATGGCCATGATCTCGACGACTGGATGCAGGCGGAGGCAGAGATTCAAGGCAGGACGCAGAAGCTGGCCAATTTGCGGGTTGTCAAATAAAGCTGAGAAGGGGCGGGGAGGCGAAATCAGCGACGTGACCGGCCCGAGGGACATACCTGCGCCCTGGCGCGTCGAGGTTAAATCATTTCCTGCCATCCGGGGCGACCAACCAGCCTCGGAAAGCCGCCTAACTCCAGGCTCCCGACTGCATCTTTGCTTCGCCTACCTGGCGCATAGCGTTCCAGTCATAGCGGTAACGAACGCCACAGCGCAGACATACCTGGTAGTCCTGGCCGTCGGGCCCGGTTTGCGGCCAGGAGAAACGATGCGAGCAATGCAGGAACGGCACAACCTTATAAACGAGGGCGAGGAGGGCAAGCATGTCGGCTCCAGTACCGCACTGCTGTGTGGCGATGAGCTGAGGCGATTCTGCGCCCCGTCTGCCAGAAGCGTCAAAACGCGATGGTGCCATAGGACGATGTACGGAAGGACACTATGGAAGTGGTAGTTCTTGCCACGGATCCGCCAATCTTAGGACAAGTTGACGAAGGCAAGCGACGCGCACCCAGGTTCGATCGCTCAAAGGACCGGCAAATTCAGCCCCAGCCTCCAATTAGCTTAGGTAATGCTGCTAATGGCTTAGGTAATTAGGAGTCGAGAACTTCGGTAAGCCGGCTGTGCCGAGGTCACACCCGCGTCCAAGCGAGAAAAGGCGGCACTTGTTGCAAAAACGTCAGGGCTGCACGGCATGCGACTCCTTGCGCCCAGGTAAATGCGGCCTTTATGTGGCGACGCGCACGCGCATGCCGAAGATGAACCAGGACGCGCTCGGACTAGTCGCAGTTGCGGCAACATTGAAGGGAGATGATCCAGTGTCTGCCGGCAACACGACCTTGTCCTGTACCAGCAAATACTGCGGAACCGGGGCGTTCGTTCTGACTTGAACGTTGGGGTCGGCGGGCGCATTGAATCCTCCGGAAAGAGCTCCGGCAGTGTTGCGCGAAACGGCCACGGCGTAAATCAGATCGCCCGGAACAAGGTCGCTGATCGCCAGGGGAAGCACGAGACTAGCGCCTGTCCCCTGCATGCTGTTGAACTGGTCAGGGGTGAATGCTTGAGTGGCGTTGGCGAACTTGTAGCCAGTGGCCACCAGGGAGAAACTCGGGCCCGACCCGCCGGCCAGGTCTCCGCGGATAGCGACAGGACCGGACAGATTGTTGGCGAAATAAATGGCGATATGGACCGCGGTGGCCGCGGGCAAGTCCGTCTGCGCAATCAGGTTGAAAGTTGTGGGAGGATTTACGGTGAAGCTTAATGTTCCAGCGCCACTCCACAACGCAGCCACGACCACGAAGTCCCCCTCGACTGGGGGCAACTGTAGCGTGGACGACCCGGTCGCGAAATTCACGGCGTTCCCACTCTCAGCTACGCCATAGGTGAAACCATTGGTGGCTGTACCAGAGCCCTCACCAGTCGTGACAACAACGTCAACCGCGCCGGGCGAGTGGAGTGGTGTTTGCGACACGGTAATCTGAGCACTGCTTACGGAGACGAATTCCGAAGCAGCGGCTGCTCCCCCAAACGCGACAACGGCGTCGGTTGCAAAGGGTCCGCCGGCAATGGTCACGTTGGTTCCGCCCGCGGGCGAACCCCAAGGAGGAGTCGGAGGATTTACAGTTAGCGCGAGAGTGACTGGCTCTAACCCAAGTACCTGGTCACAGCCGACGAGACCCAGAAGGGCAACGATGCCCAGCAACAGAAAAGGCGTCAGCCACACAAAGGCGTCAAACATGTGAGTTGCCTCCCGTGTAATGGATTCACCAACGGGCCGTGTGTAAAGCTCGTCTTCCGGCTATGCGCTACGTTCAAGGTTTGCGTCGCTGGCTTTGGTTGTGGCCATCGCGTGCGCTCCTAACTGGATGGCCGCGATAAGCCCGGAACCATCCACCGATACCGTCGTCGGCCAGACCTGTACCCCATAGGCCGACGCGATCTCGCGCTTTGGATCGGGAACGATTATCGGAGAAAGCTTGCCGCCACTCGAACTAGCCGCTGCAGATTTGGGGTCCTGATCACTGACTGCCAGCACCAGAGGCGGGTCCGAGTTCGACCGCGCAGAAGGTTGTTGCGCGGTGCGCACGGCGTCACGACTTGCCGGCGTCCCACTGCTGAACACAATCGCGACTCTGCGCCCGATCAGCTTGCGCAAAGTCAGGTTTTTGCCGTCCGCGTAGCTGAAAAGGAAGTTGGGCGCGGGTTGGCCGATGCGGACATTGGAACGAATCATCCCCGACCAGCCAAACCCGCACACGACGAGATGTTTCTCGAGTGCCGCCGCTAAGGCAGCTTCGTCGACATCACCCACCGCTTCCCACAAGATTCGCCCTTCGGGATTCACGATCAAAGTGACCGGCTCTTCGGTGCTGTTGACGCCGAATAATTGGGCCCACACGCGGTCACGTTCTTCGGCATAGACAACGCCCGGCGTATACGTCAACTTCGAGATTTGCTGGGATGGCACGACTGCGAGAACCACGGTGGCGGCGTTCTGTTGTTTTCTGGAGTTGACCACCCGGGTCACAACATCGGCGAAGTTGGCAGTCTTGGCGCTGGCGAAGTACACCACGAGGTTCGGAGTGCCCCTGCCGGCTACATCGGGCTGGGCGGCGAAATGACCCACCACCTGCACTTGTCCCGCCGGGCTGGGCTGGGCGAGCGCTATCATCGCGCTGGCCGATGGCGAGGCCGCTGCTCCTTTGAGCCCGCCAGGAAGCACCGACACCAGGTTGTATCCGCAAACGCTGGCACTCACCTGCTCAGTGACCACCGGGCCGTAGGCCGAGAGCCTGTGACCTCGCACCGTGAGGCAAAGGGACAGAAACGGGGAAATTGCCGCCGCGCTCATGGCTGTGCCCACCACTCCGGGTGGCGAGGCCAGCAGCACAAACTTGTCGGTGTCCGTCTGAAACGTTTGACCCTGTCGGCTCCACTCGTAGTCGTCAATCGTGCCTCCCGGGATCCAACTCTTCAGGGCCGAGTAATCCGGTCCTCGCGGCTGGTAGACGACGGTGGAGTGCGGTGGAATTTGCTCGAACTCGACGTAGGGAGCGGACCAGCCTCCAACTGCGACGCCACCGCCGGACATAAGCCCGGGCATCGCAACCAGTCGTCGCTCGGCAACCGCGATCGAGCCATGCAAGACGATCCCGGAGGCTTTAATTTCGACATTGGTATAGGCCAGGCTCAAGAGCGGAGGCTGATACAAAGGGCGGTTACTCGGCGGAACCAACAAGCTGTTAAGGAAGCCACCCAGATTCTGATTGACATCGAGTAATCTGCGAACTTGATCAAACACGCCACTGTTTGCGAGCGCCTGATCGCGGGCATTTTTTACCGCGGTGACGAAGTCGCCCTGGAATAGTCCCAGCAGCCAATCCGGGAGGATGCCTCCCGAAGCATGTACGTTTACGTTAATGTTATCGAGCGGCACCAGGTCGGCCGTGTTTCCGTCCGCCTGCAGCGCGAAGGGCAATTGAGCCGCAACAGTGATGGTCGAAGGCGCCCAACCGTGATGCGTCAACTGCTGCGCTTCCACGCTGATGGACAGTACGATCTCTCCGGTGTCCTGAAGGTCAATGGAAATGCTGCTCAGGGAAACCCGGTACTTCACGTGCGAACCCCACGGCGACGTGTATGTCGGAGTGTCCTGAGGGAACAGGCTGCTGATGCCATCGAGCACCGGCTGCATCGAACTGAGAATGAAATTCTTTCCTATGGCCAGTGCGAACTGATCATTGGCGCTGACGAACGAAGTGTTCATGGTGCCAGGATTCCCAGGGAAAGCAGCGCCCGTCGCAGTCAGGTTGAGAAGCATGGCGATGCATCCCGGCGCCTGTGGCAGGAGCTTGAATTGAACGAATTGCAAGTTCGATGGCAGAAGTGTGTTCGACGGTTGAAAACTGTTTCTAAGCGCGTTGCGAATCAGAAGATTGATTCCCGCCTGGTCTTCGGGGCTGAGCGCCTGGTTGCTCGGCGAATAATTGATCCCCACCTGATCGGCGTTCACATTAATATCCACCATGTCACTCGACTGGCTGACGACCTTCTGCAAGGGGCAAGTTATCTGCAGAACGCCCCGCAGAAACTCGGCGAGCGGGCTGGTGTGGGGATCGGGAAAATACCGGGAGATCATCTCGATGGAAAGAGTGAACTGTGTGCCTGCCTGGTCCGCAATCGAAACTGTGGGCGGGAACACCTGAAGCTGTACCTGGCCCTGCAGGTGGCTGGGTACCACGGTGGGCGGGGCGTTACCCGCAAAATCCGGATTTACGATCTGGCCCAGGAGCGAGTGAATAGGATCGGCGGCGGCGCCACCCGGAGACGGATTGGGATTACCGATTCGTCCCTGATTTGCCAGCGCGTCGCCATACTCGTCCACCACCCCGACCACGCTGGGAAAGTGGCCGTGGAATCCCGGCGGAGGATTGTCGTCCACCTTCGCCGAGATGGAATGAGGAAAGCGGCCGCTGGAGTGCATGGCGGCGAGAATCCGGTTCACGCCCGGGATGGAGAATTCTGCGACAATATCAAATTCGCCCGTGATGTCAGCCATGGCAGCACCTCAGATTGAAGCGGTAGCCCCAGGCTCGAAGCTGCGGCGAACCGCCACCGCTCAGTTACCAAACCGTTCGAAACCTCACCCAAATCAGCGAATGGCCAATGCACAACCAGATGAAACTACGATCAGCAGGGAAATCCAGTGCGCGCTTGTCAGCCTTGCGCCGTTAAACTCTTTCTCGCGCATAAACTCCAGTCCAAACCGGCCACACGCGTATCCCGCCGCGACCAGCAGGAACAGGCTGCCGGGGACGCGCATGTGGGGCCGGAGGAGGATTGCGCTTATCAACAGCGCCGCGGCCCAAAACGCTTCCAGAATCTGCGTGGGAATACGCTGCTCCCAGAAGCCAGAATGACCTGGCAAATACATCCCTAGCCGGGCGTTGCAGGTGCGGCCCGCACAGCAGCCGTTCAGCAGACAACCGACGCGGGCAAAAATCATCCCCACCAGAATCGTGAATATAGCTACATCCCAAAAGGCACAGAAATTCAGCCGCAGAGCGCGAAGCACCGGGATAGACATCACGAGCCCCACGGGAAGCCCACCGTACATGCAGTAGCCACCCTGACCGCGGCCCCAGATGGCAACCAGACCGGAGCGGCACAGCACGGGGTGAGTGGCCACGTACAACAGGCGAGAGCCAGCCAGCGCGGGACCGATCAAAAGGAGGGTTGCGGCATAGGTCCGGAGCGGGTCAATTCCGCTGGCGTGCGCCGCCACATTCCCCACCGCCACGCCGGCAAGGAGCCCGAAGTAAAGCATAGCGGGATAGCTTTTAAGGTTGAATTTCCGCCAGCGAAAGAGCACAGGTCGCATACCAGTTCACTGGTGCCAGAGAGCGAGCGCCAATCCTCCCACGATTCCCACATCGGCAAGGTTGAATATTGGCCACCAGCCCAGGTCAATGAAATCAACCACAAACTGGTGTTGCAAAATATCGGCGAGGTTTGCGGCGGCTCCGCCAAGAGCGCAACCGAGACCAACCAGAGTGACCGGATTTTGAAACCACGCCCCCGAGCCGTGCAAGACCCAGGCAGAAGCCAGGGAGAAGCACCAGACAGCAACCAACATGCATCTTGCCGCGTGCGATCGGTAGCACGATTTTTGACTCGAAACACAGGTGCACTGGAGGCATCCCAGCCAAGTCCGATGCCTGATTCGCTGGGCGACCCCCTTGCTCCAACGATCGAGCAGAAACAATCCAATCGCTACAACAGCGAGGTCGAGCAAGCGCTTGCCTCCTGGGAAGAGATAATCAGCCTGGGAAAGTGGCCGCGGGGACGGGAAGTAGCGAAGCATTCTACTCCATAATGTCAAGCGCACGATAGCTTCTGGCGGTAGTGGCTTCTCCCCGGACGGTGGAAGCTGAAAACGGGGCGGTCGCGAGCCTCGGGCTCAAGCAGGTTTGTAAGGCCGGTCTCACAGCCGGTATTTTCGCATTTCGCATAATGGTAACGGCTTTTGCCGGGGCGGATCGCGTCCGGTACACCCTCGCTGCATTGGGCGCTCTGCAGCTTCACGCCGGGCAATTGAACTCACCCATCGGCCAGCAGCGGTATTTCCGCTGATTTGTGGGATATCTTGCGGTCGCCAACGCCCGAGATCGAAAATCGCTGACAATAGTGAATTGAGTCGAGGACACCGGTTTTACACAGGCGGGATCTGATCCCGCGATGAAAATTTTCTACGTTAACTTCCTGGCTGAAGACAGAGAAGGATGGCGGAGGGAGAGGGATTCGAACCCCCGGTACCCTTTCGGGCACAGCGGTTTTCAAGACCGCCCGTTTCGACCGCTCACGCATCCCTCCAACCTATTGAACTGCTTCAGTTTATCACCGTTTCGCTGCTTGCCGTCAGTCTCCCCATAGTCTCCCGAATGGCAGAATCCAAAGCCAGGGCCGCAACTTTGGTCTCTTCCGGCAGCGGTTTGATGTAGTGGGCATCGGCAACTGCCTTCGTGTGGCCGAAATGATGTGACGTGATCTGTGAATTGCCGTTCGTGTAGCGGTTCATT
>DASYWT010000055.1:0-7498 GCA_035935775.1 Terriglobales bacterium | reverse complement strand
TATTCCGTCCATCGTTTTCCTTGTGATGGAGCCTTACAACCGGAACCGTTTCGTGCGCTTCCACTCCTTCCAGAACATCTTTTTCTGCGTGGCCTGCATTGCCTTGGGCATCGTATTGAGCATTATCGGAATGATTCCGATGGTCGGCTTGATCACCCTGGTCATCTGGCCTCTGATCGGGCTTGGCTTTCTGGTGCTGTGGGTCATTCTTGTGCTTAAGGCCTATCAGGGACAAATGTTCAAGCTGCCCATCATCGGCGACATGGCGGAAAAGCAGGCCAACGCCTAGCTTGTACCAGCTCCTGGCAACGGGCGGGGACGCGGCGCCCCGCCTTTATTTTGGGGAACACGCGACCGTCCTTCCTTGCCGCGCATCTCATCAAATTCGCTGACACCGGATGCGGCTTGACAGAAGCGCCGCCAGATGTCATTTCTATTTGCTTTGTCTGTGGGCGGCTTTCCTCCCAGAGAGGCACATAAAGTTCCGGCAATCGGGTGACGGGTGCGAGTACGAGTTTTTTACCATGACCGCTGTTTTGATGGGGCCTGTTCCGCCGCCCTCTTCTCGCGCTTTTACCGCGAGCGTATTCGCGCCGACGCCGAATTCGTATTCAGCGGCCTCCTGCACCGCGCCGGATCGCTCTTCGACGAAGAAAAATTTGATGGCGACGAAAACGCCATCGTAGACTTCAAGTATTCCTCCTCGCCCAAAATAACCTGGTGGTTCGACCACCACCAGAGCGCCTTCCTCAGCCCGGAAGATGCGACCGCCTTTGAGCACGACGAGAGCAACCGCAAGTTCTACGATCCCGATTTCAAGTCCTGCACCCGTTTCATCGCCACGGTGGCGGAGAAGCGTTTTGGTTTCGATACGGCGCCAGTGGCGGACATGGTGAAGTGGGCCGACATTATTGATGGCGCTCTCTACCCCGACGCTAAATCGGCGGTGGAAATGAAGGCGCCGGCCATGAAGCTCACCATGGTGATCGAAACCGCGCAGGAAGCCGGCTTCATCGTTCGTCTCATCCCCCTTCTGGCCAGCCAGCCTCTGGAGCAGACTCTGCGGGAGCCCTTTGTGGCTCCGCTGTTGACACCGCTGATGGAGCGGCACGAGAAAACCATTGAGGTGCTGCGCCAGCGCATCGAGTTCCGCGATGGGACCGTGTTCTTCGACGTCACCGATGGCGACTACGAGGGCTACAACAAGTTCGTGCCCTACTACCTCCATCCCGAATGCGTGTACAGCGTGGGATTAAGCAAGAGCAGCTTTCGCACCAAGGTGGCCGTGGGCTCTAATCCCTGGGCTCCAGCGCCGCCGCTGGTTAACCTGGCCAAAGTCTGCGAGCGTTACGGTGGCGGCGGCCACGCCCGCGTGGGGGCCATTTCTTTTCCCACCAGCCATGGCGAAGAGGCCCGCAAGGCGGCCCAGGAGATCGTCGCCGAGTTGCGCGCCAGCTACCGCAAACAGCAAAGCGAAGCCGCGGCCAAACTCAACCCTCAACATACGTAATTGACGATTGAAGATTGTCGGTTGACGATCGAAAATCGTCCGCCGGGAAAGGCGCAAGCTTCAGCCCGGACTTCAATCGTCAAGCGTAATTCTTCAATCGTTAATTCCACGCCTCCTGTGGTGAATGAGCGCTTTCGGCGGTAAACTGGCCTCAACCGGGGTGAGGAGTCTCCTGCATGTTGCGCCGCCGCAATCTGTTCCTGCGCGAATCCGCCGCCGTGGCCATGGAGAATATCCGCTCCCACAAGCTGCGCTCGGCTCTCATGCTGTTGGGCATCATCCTGTCTGTCTCCACGCTCATCGTGGTCATCGCCCTCATCTCCGGCATTAACACCTACATCGCTCAGCGCATCGCCAACATGGGTTCCAACGTTTTTCTGGTCAACCAGTACGGCTTCATTACCGACATCGAAGAGTTCGCGCGCGCGGTGCGCCGCAACCGCCGCATCACCTGGGAAGATTACCAGTACCTGCGCGACAACATGCGCCTGGCCAACGACGTCGGTGCCGAAGTGCGCGCCAGCGGCAAGGTGAAAGTGGGGCGGGAAAATCTGGATCAGGTCAGCGTGCGCGGTGTGACCGCCAACATCGCAGACATGGATGTCGAGGAAGTCGCCTCCGGACGTTACGTCTCGAACGGCGACAACGACCACCGCACCAATGTGGCCTTTATCGGCGCCGATATCGTCAAGCATCTGTTCCCCAAAGAAGACCCCCTGTACAAGCAGATCCAGGTGGACGGGCGCTGGTACCAGGTAGTGGGAGTGGCTAAGCCGTTAGGCACAGTGCTGGGCGAGCCGCAGGACGCGTTTGTCTACATTCCCATCCAGACGTTCTTGAAATACTACGGCGAAGATGTGCAAAGCCTGAACATCAACATACAGGCTCGCGCCCCGGAGTGGATGGAGCGCACCGAAGATGAGGCCCGCATGCTGATGCGCGCCCGCCACCACCTGCAGCCCGAGGATGACGACAACTTCGGCATCATCGCCTCCGCCACCGTGCTCGGCCTCTGGCACAACCTGACCGCCGTCATTGCCGATTCCATGGTTGGCATCGTCTCCGTCTTTCTTGTCATCGGCGGCGTAGTGATCATGAATGTGATGCTGGCCAGCGTGACGGAACGTACCCGGGAAATTGGCGTACGCAAGTCCATCGGCGCGCGCCGGGCTGACATCCTGGTGCAATTTCTGGTGGAATCTTCGGTGATGTCCGCCCTAGGCGGCGCCATTGGCGTCGCTTTCGCCTACTTCCTGGCGCTGCTGGTGCGTGCCGGCACCGACATTCCCATGATTGTGCCGCTGACCGCTGTGATTGCTTCCCTGGCCATCTCCACTGCCGTGGGGCTTTTTTTCGGCATTTATCCGGCGCGCAAGGCGGCGCGGCTGAATCCGATCGAGGCGTTGCGTTATGAAAACTGATGCCGCGGCCGCGCAACTGGCGCCGGTAACGCCCAAGGCCGGCAGGCGCTTTGAACTGGGCGAGAATGCGCTCATGGCGCTGGAAACGCTGCGCACCCACAAGACCCGCTCCCTGCTCACCGTGCTGGGCGTGGTGATCGGCATCGTCGCCCTCATCGGCGTGGCTTCCATCATGGTGGGCATGGATCGCCAGGTGCGCGACTTCCTGAACGATTACGGAACGCAGACCCTGTTCATCTTCAAGTGGAATCCCGGCATCCACCCCGGCGGACGGCTGAGCGAGGAGGAGCGCACGCGCAAGCCTCTGACCTATGAGGACGCGGCGTCCATCGCGGCCGAGTGCCCGGCGGTGAAGACGGTAGCCGCGCAGGTGCTTCCCCGCGTACTCAATTTTGGGCCGCAGAAGCTGGTGAGCGCGCGCTACGGCCATCACGAGGCATTTAACATCCAGTACTCCGGAGCTACGTCCTCTTACCAGGAAGTCTATAACGCCCACATCCAGCAGGGCCGGTTCTTTACCGAGGCCGAGGACTTGCACCGCGCCGACGTGGTGGTGATCGGCTATGACCTGGGCGACGCCTTCTTCCGCCACGAAAATCCCATCGGCAAGACGATCCTGGTGGACGACACGCCTTACCGCGTTATTGGCGTCCTGCAGAAACGAAAAAGCCTTTTCCTGCGCGACCAGTCCGCAGATCAGGTGGTGCTGGTGCCTTACCGCACCTACGAGAAGCACAATCCCAACGATGACGAAGTATTCATCGGCGCCGAGGCCTATCCAGGGCAGAAGGCCGCCGCCGAAGACGAAGTTCGTGGCCTGCTGCGCCGTCGTCGTCACGTGCCCTACGACAAGTCCGACAATTTCGGCATTACCAGTTCCGAGGAAGTTGCCAACCAGTTGCGGCAGATCACCGGCGCCATCGCGCTGGTCACCGTGGTGATCAGTTCCATTGGCCTGCTGGTGGGTGGGGTGGGCGTGATGAACATCATGCTTATGTCGGTGACTGAGCGCACCCGCGAAATCGGTGTGCGCAAGGCGATTGGAGCGCGCCGCAGCGACATTGTGCGCCAGTTCCTCACCGAGGCCGTGGCCCTCACTGGCTCGGGCGGAATCATCGGTGTGCTGGCAGGCGTAGGCATCAGCCTGCTTATCAACCTGTTTCTGCCCAGCTTGCCTTCCGTGGTGCCCGCCTGGGGCATCATCCTGGGGGTAGCGATGTCAATGAGTGTCGGCCTGGTTTTCGGGATTTATCCCGCCTGGAAGGCCGCGCGGCTCGACCCGGTGGAGGCGCTGCGCTACGAATAGGCTGAATTGACGATTTTCGATTGATGATTGACGATTGAAAACCGTCGCCCGCAGGCTTGGACCTCCAATCGTCAATCGGCAATCTTCAATCGTCAATTCTTAGGGTCTGGCTTCGTACACGATATTAAACGGCGTCTCCGTAGCCCGCCGGAAGCGGCTGAACCCGGCCTTGGTCACCACTTCCCGAATGCGCGTTTCGCCCGCCTGCGCACCCAGGCAGAGTCCAACTTCCTGCGAGCGCGAGCAGGGCGTGCACAACAGCGTGGAAAAGGAGTAATACACCCGGCCCACAGGGTTCAGGTTGTCTTTCAGTTGGTCGTTGGCAAAGGGCTCTACGATCATCCACGTGCCATCCTGGTTCAGGGATTGACGGACGTGCGCAGCAGCCCCAATCGGGTCGCCCATATCGTGCAGGCAATCGAAGACGGCCACAAAATCGTAGTTTTTGCCGGGAAATTCCTTTGCTTTCGACACCTCGAAGGTAACCCGGTCGGCCAGGCCCTGGCTCTTGGCAGCCTCGCGCGCCGCCTCAATGGATTTATCGTGGTAGTCGAACCCGAAGAAGCGCGACTTAGGAAATGCTTTTGCCATTAGCAGCGTGGAAGCCCCTTTCCCGCAGCCCACATCGGCCACTCGTCCTCCCGCCTCCAGTTTTTCTTTAACCCCATGCAGCGAGGGAATCCATGTGCTCACCAGGTTGGCGGCATAGCCGGGACGGAAGAACTTCTCGCAACCGTGAAAGACGCCGTCCACATGCTCATGCCAACCCATTCCCGCGCCGCTGCGGAACGACTCCGCGATTCGCGGAACCGCGGCCAGCGACCCCAGAGCCAGCTCGAATGCTCCCGGCAGGTAGGCGGGGCTGTCTTCTTTTGCCAGGGTGAAGGCTTGTTCTTCTGTCAGGCTGAACTTATCAGTCTTGGGGTCGTAGGTGATGTAACCTCCCGCCGCCTGCGACGCCAGCCACTCGCGCAAATAGCGCTCGTCGGTTTGCGTTTTCGCAGCTAGCTCGGCGGAGGTCATGGGGCCGGCCGCCAGCGCCTTATACAGCCCCAGCTTCTCTCCAATTACCACCATGCCGGTGTGAACCGCGGCGCCCAAATCAGTCACGAAGCGCCCGATAAAAGCATTCAGTTTTTCCATATCAATAGCTGGAGCCTGAGCTGTGCTCATGGGAATTCTCTCCTTTGGTAAAGTGCCTCGAGGTGTCCAGGAATATCGGAAATTCTAAGGTTAACCTGAAAAGCCGATCGCCCCAAGTATGCGGGATTTTGCTCCCGAATGATGGCCAAAGTCAACTGTTAATATGTCGGGTTACGATATTTATCGCTCGTCCTGCTGATTCGTGATCCCTGGCTCTTCGCCTCTACATGATAAGCTTTTCGGTTCAATTGGCAGCAGGAGACGGGCATGGGCAGGCGAGTGTGGGTGTTCGCGGGACTGTTGCTGTTCCTGGCGGCGGCTCTCTGGGCGCAGAGCGCGCCCTATGATGTGGTGATCCGCAATGGCCACATCATTGATGGAACAGGCTCGCCCTGGTACGCGGGCGACCTGGGCATTCGGAATGGCCGCATAGCGGCGATTGGCGACCTGGCAACTGCTCCCGCCAAGCGCACCATTGACGCCCATGGCATGGTCGTGGCGCCCGGTTTTATTGACATGCTGGGCCAATCGGACCTCACCATTCTGGTTGATCCTCACCTGCCCTCGAAAATCTACCAGGGCATCACCACCGAAATCACCGGTGAAGGGGGTTCGGCCGCCCCACAGACTGACGCCACCATCCAGGCCGATCGCGTCGACTACGAGCACTACCACATCACGCCCGACTGGCGCTCGTTCGATCAATACTTCCAGCGCCTGGAAAAGCAGGGCATGGGCATCAACCTGGGCACCTATGTGGGCGCCACCCAGGTGCGCCGGGTCGTGCTGGGCGATGCCGACGTGCAGCCGACTCCCGCTCAGCTCGACCAGATGAAGTCGCTGGTGGAACGGGCCATGCAGCAGGGCGCCATGGGTGTTTCCACTTCACTGGAATACGCGCCCGCGCCTTATGCCAGCACAGAGGAGTTGATTGCGCTGGCGGGGGAGGCGGCGAAGTACGGTGGCATCTACGCCACTCACATGCGCAGCGAAGGTGATGGCGAGATGGCTTCGCTCGACGAAACTATCCGTATCGGGCGCGAAGCGCATATCCCCGTGGAGATTTGGCATCTTAAGACCGCCGGCAAGAGCAACTGGGGCAAGATGCCGCAGGTGGTGGGAAAAATTGATGCTGCCCGTGCCGCCGGCCTGGACATCACCGCCGATACCTACGCCTACACCGCCTGGTTCAATTCGCTTTCTGCCTTCATTCCACCGTGGGCGCACGACGGCGGAGATGCCAAGCTCATCGAGCGCCTGAAGGAACCCGCCACCCGCGCCCGCATCCGCCAGGACATGCTCTCTGCAAGCAGCAAGTGGGATAACGAGTGGGACGAGATTCCCGGGCTGCAGGCAGTGCTTATCGGAGTAGTGCAGAACCCGCAGCTATTGCCGCTGCAGGGGAAAACCCTGGCCGACGTCGCGAAGCTGTGGAAAGAAGATCCGATTGACGCGCTCTGCGATCTGCTGATCAAGGACAACGCCTTCACTGGCGTGGCTGTGTTCGGCATGTCGGAGCCGGACGTGGTGCTGGCGCTGCAACAGCCCTGGGTTTCGGTGGACAACGATTCTTCCGGGACTGCTCCCACTGGACTGCTCGGCCAGGAGCACCCGCATCCGCGCGCTTACGCCACGTTTCCGCGGATTCTGCGCAAGTACGTGCGCCAGGAACACAAGCTCTCGCTGCCCGATGCGATCCGTAAATTCAGCGCCCTGCCGGCGCAGCGCATGCATCTGACTGACCGCGGTGTGCTTAAGCAGGGCATGTGGGCGGACGTGGTGGTGTTCGATCCGGCGACCATTCGCGATGTGGCCACATTCGAGAATCCCAACCAGCTTTCGCAAGGCATGGAGTACGTGCTGGTCAACGGCGTGCCCGTGATTGACCGGGGCAAGATGACGAATGCGCTGCCAGGGAAGGTGCTGCGCGGCCCCGGCTACAAGCATTAACTGACAACCGCGTCGCCTCCGCCGATCTCGCGTGCAGCGCCACAATCTTCGCCAAGAAAAAAGCC
Source organism: Terriglobales bacterium (assembly GCA_035935775.1). Taxonomy (GTDB): domain Bacteria; phylum Acidobacteriota; class Terriglobia; order Terriglobales; family Acidobacteriaceae; genus JAICWP01. The sequence goes on along the minus strand of DASYWT010000055.1, from coordinate 103 downwards.
CGGCGTCATCCCGAGCGGGCTTCAGTCCCGAGGGATCTCGCGTGCAGTACGGGCGCCTTCAGGTCGAAGTATCTTGCGTGCACTACCGCAACTCATGGTTCAG
>DASYWT010000054.1:0-7807 GCA_035935775.1 Terriglobales bacterium | reverse complement strand
TGCGCCCGCAGGGCATCAACCAGTTCCTGCAGCGAGCGGGTGGAGTGGCCGATGGTGAAAACCGTAGCCATTGGCAATTAGCACTTAGCATCTAGCCGGTGAAGGGTCTTGCCGGAACCCAGCAATTCCCGGTGCCAGCCAGATGTTAATTGCTAAATGCTAAGCGCTGGAATGTTTGCTCGAGATGGCAAGCAGCGCACGCGCCAGCAGCCCATCCTGCTCAGGAAACACCGTGCGCAGGTCTAGCAGCACGCGCCCTTCTTCCACACGGGCCACTATGGACGGATCGGAAGCGCGGAGGCTGGCAGCAAGGTCGTCGGCGCTCAAGCCTTCACAGGTAAGCGCTAAAAGACGGGTAGGGAGGGTCGCCGCGGGCGCCGCTCCTCCGCCCACCACGGAGCGGCCGTCCACGATCTCCAACCCGAGACGGCTCGCCTCAGATTGCAGCGTTTCCTTGACGGCCTGGGCACGACGCTCGATTTCCTCAGCCGAAAGGCGCAACATTCGCAACGCCGGAATCGAATCGTGGTCCTGGCGCACGTAGGCGAGCAGCGTGGCTTCCAGTGCGGCATAGGTAAGCTTATCCACGCGTAGAGCGCGAAACAGCGGGTTAGCGCGAATGCGCGCGATGAGCTCGCGGCGGCCGCTTAACATGCCCGCTTGGGGCCCGCCCAGCAACTTATCGCCGCTGTAGGTCACCACATCCACGCCCGCCCGCAGGCTATCGGCCACGCCCGGCTCTTCATTGATGCCGAGGGAGCGAAGATCCACGAGCGCGCCGCTGCCCAGGTCCTCCATCACCGGAATGCCGCGCTTGCGTCCCAGCTCCACCAGTTCGCAAAGCGTGGGCTGCTCGGTGAAACCGGTGATCTGGAAATTGGAGCGGTGCACGCGCAGCAGGAGCCGGGTCTTCTCGTTGATGGCGCGCTCGTAATCGGCGATGCGGGTGCGATTAGTGGTCCCAACTTCGCGCAGGACTGCGCCGGACTTGGCCATCACCTCTGGGATACGGAAGGAGCCGCCGATCTCAACCAGTTCTCCGCGCGAGACGATTACTTCACCGCCCTCGGCCAGGGTGTTCAACCCCAACAGCACCGCGGCGGCGTTGTTGTTGACCACGATGGTGGAGATTGGCACGTCGGAATCCTGGCCCCCGCCTTGTGACGCGAACAACTGGGTGAACAAGCGCTGCACATGTACGTCGCGCTTGCCACGCTCGCCCTTAGCAATGTCGAACTCCAGATTGGAATACGCGGAAGCGACCTGATGCAGGTGGTCGAGAGCGGCCTTGCCCAACGGCGCACGGCCGAGATTGGTATGCAGAACCACGCCGGTGGCATTAATCACGGAGCGCAAGGAAAGCTGCAGCGCCTGCCGCAACTGGCGTTCGATCGCCTCGGTCAGCCCGGAAACCGCCAGATCAACCCCGGTGGCATTGAGGGTTCCAGCGGCAATCTCCTCCCGTACGCGGCCCAGAACAGCCCGGGCTGCCTCAGTGACTGCAGCATGCCCTTGGCGCTCGACCAGACCAGTTATCTCCGGCAAACGCAGGAGTTCGTCCACAGATGGCAAACGGCGGTAGAGTTCAGATTTGCTCACCGTGGGCATCCCGGAGATTATCCCATAGCAGAAGCGGCGGATTCTTCGCGAACTGAAGGCGCCTGCAATGAAGAAGCAAGGAGCGCCTTCTCACCCGTTGGAAGTGCTTCCATCACCCGACTGAGCTAATCAGCTGCGATGCGGCCCTGGAATGAAGCCTCTCGCCTAAACATAACAATCTGTCCCCAGGAAATCAGAGCACCGAATGGGAACTCCAGGGGCGGTCTTGGCGTACAACAACGCAGGAGGAGTACGGATGAAAGCGCCGGCGATAGCCTGGGCCCTCCTGCTTCTGGCCGCGAGTGCGGCGGCACAAGACCTCTCCCTGGAAGCGCACGTCGAGCAGAAATTCGCCCCTGGCGGAAACATTCAGATGCACCTGGCGCCTGGCGACTACGCCATTTCCGGCGTTGCAGCAGAGCATATTCGGGTCACCTACCATCCAGCGAGGACCGCCGCCGGCCCGGTCAAGGTCGAACTGCAAGCAGCAGGCTCCAATGCCAGCCTGACCGTGCAAAACACGCCCCACCAGAATTTTCATGCCGAAATCGAGGTGCCTCTGCACTCCGATCTGTTGGTCCGGCTCGGAGCGGGCGACCTTAACGTGCAGGGCGTTTCAGGCAACAAGGACATCGAAATCCACGCCGGCGACGTGAACATTGACGTGCGGCGTCCGGAGGACTATGGCAGGGTGGATGCTTCGGTCACCATGGGCGATCTGGCTGCTACCGCATTTAACGTGAGCAAGGGCGGACTGGGACGCTCCTTCAAGTACCACGGGCCAGGCACGTTCCGCATGCACGTTCACGTGGGCGCGGGAGACCTTCGGCTCTATCAAACGGATTAGTTGCCGGCGGCTACAACCTGGGGGATAAGCACCGCCATGCGCACACAATTTCGTCCCATTTGTTTGGCGGTATAAAGAGCGGCGTCGGCGGCCTTGACCACCTCGTCGCGGGTTGCGCCATGGATGGGATGCGCGGCCGCACCGGCGCTGATGGTGACAGCGCGGGGCACACCCGGGAAACGATAGCCGGCGACTTCGCGGCGCAGTTTTTCTGCCACGCTGAAGGCTTGCTCAGGGCTGGTCTGGGGCAGAAGCACGGCAAATTCCTCGCCGCCAAAGCGGCAGACCACGTCAATCTTGCGCAGTTGCTGGGAAAACACCGACGATACCTGGCGCAGGACCTCGTCGCCCAGCAGGTGCCCAAACTCGTCGTTCAGGCGCTTGAAGTGGTCAATGTCGAGCATGATCACTGCCAGGCTGCTGCCATAACGGTGAGCACGCTCCATCTCCTCGGCGATGCGCATTTCGAAGTAGCGGCGGTTAAAGATTCCGGTCAAGCCATCTATGTAAGCCAGCTGCCGCACCCGTTCCACGTAATAGGCGTTCTGGATGGCCGTGGCGCAAATGTCGGCCACCGACTCCAGGGGCTGTGCGTCGGTCATCTGGAACGTGTTGAGATGTGCGCTGTCCAGGGCCAGCACCCCCAGGGTCTGGCCGAAAGAAATCAGCGGGATGCACATCTTGGAACGAGTCTGCTCGAACATTGGCAGATATTGCGGAACCCGGGCGACGTCGTTTTCCACCACCGTGCGGCCGGTCGCCATGCAGCGCCAGGCAATAGCATCGCCGATAAGCAGCCTCTCTGGGTCAGACCCGCGCAAGGTCAGGCCGCCCTCGTGGGCACGCAGCACCAGTTCCTGGTCATCGCGCAGCAGAACTGAAACGTGGTCGCCGGGAAACGACTGCCGCACCAGCGAACAAACCTTGACCAGCAGGTCCTTCAGGTCGAGAACGGCGGTGGTCTGCTTGGCGATGGCATTGATGGCTTCAAGCTGCGCCGCGCGGTGTTGCTCCATGGAATAAAGGTGCGCGTTCTGCAACGCCATGGAGGCTTGCGTCGAGAACAGGGTCAGCAGGTCAATGGTGTCAGCGTCGAAGAAGTTGAGCTGCTGGCTCTGGCAGTCGAGCACCCCCACTACTTCATCCCGCACCATGAGCGGAACCGCGAGTTCGGAACGGGTACTCTGGGCCGAAATGATGTAGCGGGAATCCTGGGTGACATCAGGCACATAAACCGGCCTCTTCAGCCTCGCAGCCGCCCCGGTGATGCCCTGGTCGAGCGAGAGCCTGAGCTGGTCCATGCCCGCGTCCCAGCCTATCTGGCTGCGGACCTGCAGCTCCTGGGTGCCCCTGTCGAACAACAAGATGGCGACGTTTTGTAGGTGAAAATAATCGCGTGCGATCATCAGGATCTGATTCAGCACCTCATCCAGGTCGAACGTGGACAAAACGGCCTGGCTGGCGTCGTAAAGGACGGCGATCTTTTGCATAACTTTCCTGCAGGATTTTACGGGTGTAAGGACATGTCTGGAAGTTACCGAGGTCACCTCGTGAGTCACCTCAGCAAGAGAGAATCGCTATTCTGAAGCATCGCGCCGGGAGCGGCGCCAGCGCTTGAACAACTCCATCAACCCATAGATAACAAGGCAGATCCAGAAATCCACTACCAGGCCCAGATCAAACTTGAAGGTGGCGTGGCGGGCCAGGAGCGGCATCCTGGGCATGAGCAGGAAGTAAATGGCGTTGCCCACCACCACGGCGATCAGCGACTGCCAGAAGTTCTTGGGAAAGTAGCTCTTGGCCACCGGCCTCCTTGGGACCTTTTCTCCATTATGACCCCGGCCAGCGGCAAAGGGTGGCGGTACCGATCGAACATGGATGGTCATTAACGTTAACGAAAATCCACCAACCCATTTCATCTCTGGGTTCACCACTGGAATGTCCCGCCAGGGACGAAAAGAAAGTAGCCCGCCACTCCAGTGGCGGGAAGTTTCCGTCTTAAACACGCAGTGCCCCAGGCTCGGCTGACTGATACCACGATGAGTTCAGTCGTCCCTGGACGGGACTTTCGCTCGATTTAGGCCTCCAACCCGCCACTAAAAGTGGCGGGCTACTCTCAGTCGTCCTTCGGACTTGGCTTGCCGTCAAGGATTGCGGCATGCGCCCGGCGGAATAAGGCTGGCCGGCGCGGCCTGCAAATGATAACTGCCGGTGGTCAGGTCCACCACGGCGGATGGTTTGCTACCATCACTTCAGGTCTCGCATGCTGGAACTGAGCACACCCGTGCAATACGTGAAGGGGATTGGCCCGCGCGTGGCTGAGATATTGGCCGGCAAGGGCATCAGCACGGTTGAAGACCTGCTCTACTACCTTCCCTTCCGTTACGAAGACCGGCTGAACCCGCGTGGGATCGCTGAACTGCGTGCGGGAGAGATGGCCACGGTCATCGCCGAAGTGCGCGGCTCGGGGCTGTTCCGCACGCGGCGCTCCGGCACTGACATTTTCCAAATGACCGCCGGGCAGGGGCGGGCCAAGGTGACCTGCCTGTGGTTTCACGGCCGCTATCTGACCGGCAAGTTCCAGCCGGGGCAACTGGTGGCCCTGTACGGCAAGGTCGAGGAGGACACCCGGGGCCGGGGCGGGCTGCAGATTATCCAGCCGCAGTTCGAGATTCTGGGGGAAGCGGAGGATGAGGCTGCCGACCGGGCCGCGCAGTCGCTGGAAATCGGCCGCATCGTGCCCATCTATGAGTCGGCGGCCAACGGCAAGCTGACCAGCCGCTGGTTCCGGCGCATCCTTCATTCCGTCCTGGAGAACCTGACGGAGCTGCCGGAGAGCATTCCTGAACCAATTTGTGAGCGTCTGGGGCTGATTCCACGCCGACAGGCATTCTGCCAGGCCCATTGGCCGGAGGCGGGTGAAAGCCTGCCGGGCCTGCACGCGGCGCGCACCCCGGCGCACCGGCGACTCATTTTTGAAGAGTTGTTCTTCCTGGAGTTGGGCTTGGAGCTTAAGAGGCGCAAGCGGCACAGGCACGCGGGCATTGCCTTCGAGCTGAATGACCGCGTGCGGCAGACTATCAAGCGCATTCTTCCCTTCCATCCCACCGCGGCGCAGAAGAAGGTGCTCAGGGAGATTGCCACAGACATGGAGCAACCTTCCCCCATGCGGCGGTTGTTGCAGGGCGATGTTGGCTCGGGCAAAACAATTGTCGCGCTGCAGGCGGCCATCATCGCCATCGAGAATGGCTATCAGGTGGCGTTAATGGCGCCCACTGAGATTCTGGCCACGCAGCATTATCTTTCCGCCCGCCGCATCCTGGAGCGCGCCGGCTACAACATTGTGCTGCTGACCGGATCGTTGGAGCAGGACCGCAAGCGCGACCTGCGCCGACACATTGCGCGTGGTGACGCGCAACTGGTTATCGGCACCCACGCGCTGATCCAGGAAACGGTTGAGTTCGCCAATCTCGGCCTGGTCATCGTGGATGAGCAGCATCGCTTCGGAGTAATTCAGCGCTTCAAGCTGATGCGGAAGGCGAGCGAAAGCCAGGCGGAGGGGGTGACTTCCTATGAGCCGCGTTGCACGCCGGATGGGGCCGCGGCGCACCGGCGCCGGACTCCAGCCCTGGCTCTGGCCGAACCCGACACGCTGGTGATGACCGCGACGCCCATCCCGCGCACCCTGGCGCTGACCATTTACGGCGACCTGGACGCCAGCGTGCTCGACGAACTGCCGCCCGGCCGCTCGCCCATCACCACCCGCCGCGTGCCCGATGAGCGTGCCACCGAGGTCTGGGACTTCGTGCGCAAGCAGGTGAAGGCCGGCCACCAGACCTACGTGGTCTATCCGGTGATCGAGGAAAACGAGGAACGAGAACTGAAAGCGGCCATCCAGATGTACAACAAGCTGCGGCGTGAGATTCTGCCCGGCCTGCGCATCGGCCTGCTGCACGGGCGGCTTGAGGCCGAGGAAAAAGACGCGGTGATGCGCCGCTTCCAGAAAGGCGAAATAGACGTTCTGGTTTCCACCACAGTGATTGAAGTTGGGGTGGACGTGCGCAACGCCTGCGTGATGGTGATCGAGCATGCGGAACTGTTCGGACTGGCGCAACTGCACCAGCTTCGCGGGCGAATCGGCCGCGGCCCGGCGAGTTCCTACTGCATCCTGATGACCGGGCGCAAAGTTTCGGAAGAAGCCGAGCAGCGGCTGCAGGCCATGCTGGGCACCACCGACGGCTTCAAAATCGCCGAGTTGGACCTGGAACTGCGCGGGCCGGGCGAGTTCTTCGGCACTAAGCAGGCCGGAATGCCCAGCCTGCGCGTGGCCAACATCGTGCGCGACCGCGATTTGCTGGAGCTTGCCAAGAAGGAGGCCGCGGACCTGCTGGCCGGTTCCAACCTGGAAGTCCCCAATCCGGAACTGGCGCGGGCGTTTGGGCACCTGCGCAGTCATTGGAATCGCAGGTATGGGCTGGTGAAGGTGGGATGAAGCGGTAGGGTAGACGGTAGTTGGAAGCTGGTAGTTGGTAGCTGGTAGCCGGGCACTAACTACTAACTACCATCTACTAACTACCACTACATCTCTTCCGCCTTGTGCTTCCACTGCTCCATCTGGCGCTGAATGCGCTCGATGTCCTTGCGGTGAAGCTCCATCTGGCGGCGCGCCTCATCCGCTGCCCGCTGGGCCTGCTGCTGAATTTCGTGCTGGTGGGCATGCACTTCGCGCTGTGCTTCCTGGACCGCCTGCTCTACTTGCTTGCGCATTTGCTCGTGGTTCTTCCAGAACTCCTTCTGCGCTTCCATGGCCTGGCGCTGGGCGCGCTCGATCTGGGGGCGCATCTTGTCCATCTCCGCCTGTAACCCGCTCATATCGAGATGGGCCATGACGTCCGGCTCCACCGTAATGGCCTGGCCGGTCTGGCGGGGCACGGCGAAGGGGATGGTCAGCGACTTGTGTTCACGTATTACCCCGATCGGCACCGAGCCGCTGCGGCGTTGGCGCATCGCGTTCCGCCAGTCGCTGGTATCTGAAACTGGCCGATCGCCGACGCGCACAATCACGTCGCCGGCACGAAAGCCGGCGTGCTCCGCCGGGCTGCCTTTTTCCACGGAGCGCACCAGGACGCCCTGCCCATTCTTGACGCCAAAGAAGTCGCCCAATTGGGGCGTAAGGTTCTCCACCATGAGGCCGCCGCGTACTGAAGAGTGCACGATTACTTCAATGGCGGGCATATCGAAGTTGGGCATCACCGGCATCTCGAAATTCGGAGGAGCGCCGGGAGGATTCGGTCCGGTCATGACCGCCATGGAGGGATATTGAAACAGTTTGCGGCGGTCGGCCAGGGCTACCTTAACCGT
>DASYWT010000053.1:0-13178 GCA_035935775.1 Terriglobales bacterium | reverse complement strand
AAGGGCGTGCCCGCGGTGGAATACCAGTGGGACTTCGGCGACGGCGTGAAGCTGGAGGGAGCGAACGTGCACCACGCTTATACGGTCGAAGGCGAGCGCACGGTGCGCCTGACCGTCAATGGCGTGGATGGCGTGCCGGCGGAGAAGACGTTCACGATTAATGTAAGCGGCTCGGCCGTCAACACTATGTTCATGCCGACCGAGAATAAGCGCTGGACGCCAGCCGCTGAGAGGCCTCCAGCCATCGCGCAGAGCGAGTAAGGTCAGAATTCGGGTCTTTTCTTTCCCCGCAAGAAAGTACCCGACCGCGCGGAAGGCGGGCAAGCCTGCCTGACGCAGCCAAAGGGCCCGCAGACAGCCGGCGAGAAGCCGGCTCTACCAATTCGAGGTCCGCATGTACCGTAACCTGGTTGTCGCCGCTCTTTTGTCCGCTTCCCTGTTGTTCGCCCAGAACCAAAGCCAAAACCAGATTGGCTATAAATCCGCGCCCAACGCCAAGGAGCGCGAAACCCTGCTGCTGCGCGATTTCCACCCCCAGTCCATGATGCACGCGCGGGTAACTCCCATCGAGCGCGCCAAGTTCCCGGTGATTGACGTGCACAATCACATTAATGACGCCATGGGAATTGATGAGCACATGCCGCCGGAGAAGGTGCTCCAGGTCATGGACGCGGCCAACGTGCGCACAGTGGTGATCCTCACCGGACAGTGGGGCGAAAAGCTACAGCGCGTGGTGGATGAGATGGTGAAGCCTTATCCCGGGCGCTTCATGGTGTTCACCCAAATTGATTATTCAAAGATTGATGATCCCAAGGCCATGGTGGCTGACCTGGACGACGCCGTGCGCCGCGGGGCCCGCGGCTTGAAGGTGCTGAAGGATCTGGGCCTCCAGGACCGCGACAAATCCGGCAAGCTGATCGCGGTGGATGACCCGCGCCTGGATCCCGTTTGGGAGGAGTGCGGGCGCCTGGGGATTCCGGTGTCTATTCACGTCACCGATCCGGAAGCTTTCTTTCATCCCATTAACGGCAACAATGAACGTTACGAGGAATTGATCGAGCACCCTGACTGGAGCTTCTACGACCACGGTTTTCCTAGCAAGGAAGAAGTGATGGCGCAGCGCGACCACATGTTTGCCAAGCACCCGCACACCACATTTATCGCGCTGCACGTGGCCAACTGGCCGGAGAACCTGGATTACGTTTCCCAGTTGCTCGATCGTCTGCCCAACGTGATGACCGAATTCGGAGCGCGCGAGGCGGAACTGGGCCGTGAACCGCGCCGCGCCCGCGAATTCTTCTTGAAGTATCAGGATCGCATCATGTTCGGCACCGATGCCCCGCCCGGCCGCGATATGTACGCCAACTATTTCCGCTGGCTGGAAACCGACGACGAGTACTTCGACTACTACGGCTACCCCGGCCAGGGACGGTGGAAAATTTATGGCATGAAGCTGCCGGATGCGGTGCTGGAGAAGGTCTATCATCGCAACGCGCAGCGGATTTTTGCTCAGTTCAAGGGTTTATCTGGTTCTTCATCCGGAGGTGCAAGATGAATACGTCCTGGTTACAGTGGCGAAAGCCGCATTTCTTCCAACTCTTCTCGGCATGGCTGAAGCCATCCGTTGACACGAAACGAAGCTGGATAGTTAAGAACACAAAGGTCCGCCCAGCAGTGGTCATGCTCGCCGGACTCCTGCTGATTCTCCCGGCCTGTTCGAAGCAAGGGTCGCAGGCGGCCCAAGAAGAAGGTGGACCATCCCCTGTGTCCATAACAGTTCAACCCGGTGGGCCGGTCGTGGTCCGTACTACATCAGCGGAATTCGACGTCCTGCCCTCGGGTTATGTGCAGGCTTCGCTGCTCAAAGAAGGCAAGAAGCTGACGCTGGATGACCCGCAAGGCGGCAGCGACCTCGTAGTCAGCGGCGGCAAAGAAGCGGATCTCAAGCTCGACTTCAGCCAGACCAAGATTACGGGCGCGCGCGGCAAACTGGGCCGCGGCCGGCGGGTAGAGATTCCTGCCCAAGCTGCCTCCATACCTGGTTTGCAGAGCACGTTCGCCATTGAGGTCTACGACGACTTCCCCAACCTGGCGCTGACCACGGTGCAATATAAGAATGCCGGTTCGCAGCCGGTCGCGTTAGACCAGGCCATTGCCCAGCGGCACCGGTTCAACGCCTCACTGGCTGACGCCAGCGCCGCCCCCTATGACCTCTGGTCCTTCCAGGGCTCCAGCTACGATTGGGGCAAGGACGACGTCATTCACATTTCGCAAAAATTCACCCAACCGAACCTGATGGGGGCGCAACTCAAGAACGGACTTGGTGGCGGCATTCCTGTTGTGGCCTTCTGGACCCGGTCAGTCGGGGAAGCCATCGGCCACCTGGAGACTCTGCCCCTGGTGCTCTCGTTGCCGGTGAAAGTAGCCGATGATGGCCGCATCAGCACGGACCTGCAGATTGAACCGGGCGCGACACTGCAATCCGGGGAGACCTACTCCACCCCGCGCAGCTTCGTGGCGGTCTACAGCGGCGACTATTACGAACCGCTGCGGCTCTACTCCACCGCCCTCGGGCGGGAAGGCTGGAACCTGCCCAAGCCTTCCAGCGAGGCCTACAACGTGGCCTGGTGCGGCTGGGGATACGAGTTCAACGTCACGCCCAAGGAAATGCTGGGCACCGTCCCCAAGCTGAAGGAAATGGGCATCAAGTGGGCGACGCTCGACGATCGCTGGTTCAACAACTATGGCGACTGGGAACCGCGCAAGGACACCTTCCCCGACGATTCCATCAAGAAAATGACGGCCGATTTTCACAAACAGAACATGTACGTGCAGCTCTGGTGGCTGCCTCTGGCGGTGGAAGACGGCCAGGGCCATTACGAATCTCACCGCTACGGCATAGCGAATGTCGTGAAGGAGCACCCCGACTGGCTCATCCTGGACAAAAACGGCAAGCACGCGCGCATGGTCCGCAACCTGGCGGCGCTCGATCCTTCTTTGCCTGAGGTGCAGGCTTATTACCGGCAACTGACCGAGCGTTTCATTCGCGACTGGGGCTTCGATGGCTCCAAACTGGACAACATCTATACCGTGCCTGCGTGCTACAACCCCAAACATCACCACAAATCGCCAGAGGAATCCGTGAACGCCATGGCTGAGGTTTACAAAATCATTTACGAAACCTCGCGTTCGCTGAAGCCGGAGAGCGTAACCCAAAGTTGTCCCTGCGGCACGCCGCCGAGCCTGGCCTGGCTGCCTTACATGGACCAGGCGGTCACCGCCGATCCCGTGGGCTCGGTGCAGGTGCGCCGCCGCATCAAGATGTACAAAGCGCTGCTGGGTCCGGAGGCGGCCGTGTACGGCGACCACGTGGAGCTGACGAAAATCAATTTTGCCGGCGCCAATCAGGAAAGCGACCTGGGCCGCGACTTTGCTTCCACCATCGGCACCGGCGGCGTGGTCGGCACCAAATTCGTTTGGCCCAATCCCGGCCCTCATTTCAAGGACGTGAACCTGACCCCTGATAAGGAACAGTGGTGGCGCAAATGGATTGGCATCTACAACGATAAAATGCTCTCCAAAGGTGCGTTCCGCAACCTGTACACGATCGGCTATGACACGCCCGAGGGATACGCCATTGAAAAGGACGGCAAGATGTATTACGCCTTCTTCGCGGCCGCGGACTCAAAAGGCTACCAGGGCGAGGTACAGTTGCGGGGTCTGGCGCCAGGCACGTACCACGTTGTGGACTATGCCAATGCTCAGGACCTCGGGACGGTAACCGCCAAGAGCGGCACGGCCACGCTGACCGCCAGCTTTTCCGACCACCTGCTTCTGGAGGTGAGCAAGCAGTAGGCAGGTTGGCGTCATCCTGAGGGCTTTAGTTTTGAAGGATCTCGCGCGCAGTCAAAAGGGCGCCCCTATGCCGCGTGCGCACGGAGGAACTGCTCCACCCGCGAGCGATCGCGAAAGGCCTCCGTGCCGCCGGGCATGGTGGTGGAGAGCGCGCCCGCCAGATTGCCGTAATTCAGGCAGGCGGTGAGGTCGGCGCCCTTCACGTACTGATAAAGAAAACCGGCATCGAAGCTGTCGCCCGCTCCCACCGGATCCACTGGTGCGACCTTGGCTGCCGGGCAGCGAAACTCTTCTTTGCCGCGCCGCGCCAGCGCGCCCTGAGCGCCCAACTTCAGGGCCAGAACCGGCACGCGCTTTGCCAACTGCTCTACCGCGGCCTCCACCGTTGCCGCGCCCGTCACTTTTAGTGCTTCGCGCTCATTGGGCAGGAATACGTCTACATAAGGAAGCACATCGAAGACGCCTTCCCAGCGGTCTTCGGGATCATCATTGGTGTCGAAGGAGGTGCTGAGGCCGGAACCCTTCATCTCGCGGAACAATTCGGCGACATGCGGCCGCAGCTTGGGCTGCAGGAAAAAAGATGACAGATGGAAGTGCCGCGCCGATTTCAAGAATTCAAGGTCGAGGTCGGCCCTGCTCATGTCCGCCATGGTGCCGGGATAGGTAAGAATCCTTCGCCGTCCCTCATGCTGCAGGATGACGGTAAGCCCGGTGGCGCGGCGGTTCGCCTTTTTCACTTGTGAAACATCAACCCCGGCAGCGGCCAGGCGCTGCAAGGCGATTTCCCCCAAGGGATCGTCGCCAATCAGAGAGGCAAAGCCGACCCTGGCGCCCAGAACAGCCAGGTTGTGGGCCAGGATGGCGGAGGAGCTGCCCAGCGTCACCATGAGCCCGCGGGCGAGGAATTCGCGTTCCGTGGGCAACTGTTCCGGCAGGCCGTAGAGGATAAGGTCGAGGTTCAGTTCCCCGGCCAGGGTCACGTCAAAACGTGGCATGTTGCGGCTTCTCGGCCGCCTCCAGCACGACGACACGCGAGAGGTTGCGCGGTTGGTCAGGATTGAAGCCCTTTTTCAGGGCGGTGGCGATGCCCAGCAACTGGCCGGGCAGGCTGCATGCGGCCAGGCGTGCGTATTCCGGAAGCTCGAACCCCAACTCGACCAGCAGATCGGCGTTGGCCCGCGCTCGTTCGCCGGCCGTGTTGGTCACTACCAGCGTGGTCGCCCCCAGTTGCTTCACCTCTTCCAGAACGTCCAACTCTGCCTGCCGACCACTCTCCGAAAGCAGGAACGTGACCAGCACTTCCGGACCAAGAATGGCCTTGGGACCGTGGCGGAACTCCAGAGTGTGGAACGGCTGCGCGTAGGAGCAGGACATCTCCGTGATTTTGAGGGCAGCTTCGCACGCCAGCCCATAAAAGGGGCCTTGGCCCAGGTAGACGTAATCAGCAAACTGGTTCGCGCCCACAAATTCCAGAATGCGCTCGTACAACGTTTCCGGCAGCGGCTCAGCCAGGCCCGGCAATCGCCGCAGCCCCTGCGTCAAAACCTGATCGCCGGCTGTGAGCGCAGCCAACGCTTCCGTAGCCAGCAGCATGGAACTGAAGGAGCGGGTCATCACCGTGCTTTTCTCATCGGCAGGCAGGCAAATAGTGGCACTAGCTGCCTGTTGCAGCGGCTGGCCGGGGCTGCAGGTGATGGCCAGGGTCCGCAAGTCACGGGTGGTTTCCAGGTATTCGGCCGCGCGCAACACTTCGGTGGTTCGCCCCGAACGGGAGATCAGGACTGGAACCGGTTTGGCCGAACCAGCGAGAAGGGTGTCTGGGAAAAGCAGCAGTTCGGAGGCTGGAACTCCCCGGGCGCGCAGGCCGGTGACTGCGGCCCACACAGCGGCCGCTGACTGCGCTAGATAGTAGCTGGAGCCACAGCCCACAAAGAGCCACTCGGCGCCGGCGGCAAAGCGCTGGTGGATGGTTTCCAGTTCTCCGCTCGCCTGCAACTCCGCCAGACATTTAGCCCAGACCTGCGGCTGGGATAGAGTTTCGGCCAGCGTGTGCCCGCCCTGTCCCGTATTGTCCCTGCTCATGAAATCTCCCTCGTTCCGTACTCGCTAAAGGCAGCAACCGGCGTCGGTAGTCGCACTCGTTATGGGCAGTACGCCTTAGCCACTAACCAGTTCTAAACCACCACCACCTCAACTCCTGCCTTGTGTAAGGCGCGCAGATCGGACTTGGGCGCCTTTTTATCGGTAATGACTTTGTGCACGCCGGAGGTGGGCACAATCAACGACAGACTGCGGCGCCCGAATTTACTGGAATCACACACCGCCACAGTCTGCTTGGCCACTTCCACCATGACCCGGTTGACCTTGGCTTCCAGCAGGTTGGGCGTGCTCAAGCCGTAGTGCACGTCGAAGCCGTCCACTCCCAAAAACAGGACATCGGCATTCAATCGCCGCAGCGTGTCCTCAGCGATGGGCCCGACCAGCGAAAACGAATTTTTGCGCAGTGTGCCCCCGGTGAGGATGACCTCAATGGGCGTCCCCGCCAGTTCGGCCGCGATGTTTACGGCGTTGGTCACAATCGTCAGATTCTGCATGTGACGCAAGGCGCGCGCGATGGCCGTGGTGGTTGTGCCGGAATCAAGAATGACCACCTGGCCTTCCTGCACCATGCGCGCGGCCGCGGTCGCGATGTGCAGCTTTTCTTTCCGGTACAGCTTTTCCTTTTCCCGCAACGTAGGGTCGGAGAGCGCTCCCTCCCGAAAGGGCAGCGCCCCGCCATGCGTGCGGTGCACGAACCCTTGAGCGTGCAGCACCTCCAAGTCCTTGCGGATGGTGACCTGGGAAGTGCTGAAACGGCGCGCTAACTCCTTAACCAGGACGCGCCCCTCGCGGTTGGTGATATCGAGAATGGCGCGGCGGCGTTCTTCGTTCAGCACAATCAACTCGCGGAGACCGTCGCCGGCGGGGAAAGCCGGTTTTGTCTTCACTTTCTTTTTAGTACGTTTTCTTTCGATTGTCCAAGGAAAAGTCGCGGCTGTCCGGCGCTAAGGCAGGTTTCCCAGGGTCTGAAAGGGGGCCAAATCACGCTGCCCCAAGGGATAGGCTCACCCGCCCCGACCGGGCGCCGAGCGATTATCTTCCCGCGCCGCCCGGCAGCAATGCGCTTTCGATTAAGGCTGCCGCCCCTGTCTGGATAGCGGGGTCGCTGCCGAAGCCCCGCAGCCAGTGAACATCCGGCTCACGGCGGAACCAGGTCATTTGCCGCTTGGCGTAATTACGGTGCGCCTGCTGTGCTTCTGTCACCGCCAGTTCGAGAGCGATTTCACCCCGGAGCAGCTGCCCAGCCTGGCGATAACCCAGCGACGCCAGGGGCCACGCCCGATCTTCATATTTCGCTCGCAGGCGAGCGGTTTCCTCCACCAGTCCGGCGGCAAACATCTGCTCGGCACGCTGATTGATGCGAGTGTAAAGAATTTTGCGATCCGGCTGCAGGCCCAGGCGCAGAATCTGAAAGCCTCGCAGAGGCTCGCGTCCCTGCTTCCACATGGCTGTCATCTGCTGCCGGCCGGCCACGCACACCTCGATGGCGCGGATGAGCTTGGGCGTGTCATGGGGATGAATATTCCTGGCTGCATCCCGATCGAGCCGAGCAAGCAGGCGATGCAGGTAGGCGGAGTCCCTGCTCCGCGCGCGGCTCCGCAGGCGTTCCCTCAATTCCTCCGAGCGGCGCGGCCCGGGAAACAACCCTTCCAGCAACGCTCTCAGATACAAGCCGGTTCCGCCCACTACGATTGGCAACTTGTGCCGAGCGTCAATCTCCCGCAGCACCTGGCGCGCTTGCTCGGCATACTCTCCAGCGGTGACCTGCGACGTGGGATCAGCAACGTCGAAAAGATGATGGGGCACGCGGGCTCGCTCTTCCGGAGTCGGCTTGGCCGTGCCAATATTGAATTCCCGGTAGAGCGCCACCGAATCGCAGTTCACGATTTCGCCGTTAAGACGTTCCGCTAACCACAGCGACAGGGCGGTCTTGCCGCTCCCGGTGGGTCCGAGCACGACTACCAGCAGGGAGAGATCGGACTTGGAAGCAGCGGGTGCGGGCACAGCTAGCGTGCGCTCCAGTTGATATGGGCGCTGTAGCGCAGGACGGCGTACGCAAAAATGGCGAGGGCAAGCAAGATGATGCCGATGGTCTCAGCGCGCAGCACCCGCTTCTTTTCTTCTCTAAGATTGGTGCGCACCGGCGCGGGCCCACCCGGAGGATTCGGTATTGCAGACTTTTCCACGAATCAATTGTAGGCGATGGGCGGGTTTTCGCCGCAAATTCAAGGGGGCAGGAAGGGCGCGCGCCCTGCCAAATCTACCGATCAGAAGGCTACGAGAGAATTTCCTGCGCTACCGCAAATCATTCGTGTCCGGGTTGTAGAAAAAATGGAAGCGCAACGCCAGGTACTGTCCCTGGAACTGGGGCGGGAGCGGAGGAAAAGGACCCGACTGGTTAATGCCACCGATCGCGGCGCCGTCAAGAGAGGAATCCCCGGAGGTGCCGACGACCTGCATGGCGGCGATTTGCCCTGTCTTCAAGATATCGAATTGGATGGAAACTTTGCCCCTTTTCATCAGCGGAGCTCGGGCTGACTCCGGAATGCGGCTGTACCAGTTAACGCGCACTGCCCGGAGCACTTGGGTGAGATATGGGCCGAAGTTCACCCCCATAGTGTCGCTGAGAACATCCACCTGACTGTCGCGGGCCGGCGCCGATGCAGCCGCGCTGATCCCGGTTTCAGCGGTGCCGCCCTGGCTTGCCGAGCTTCCAAGCGGCGTCCCGGTGAGAGTTCCGGGGCCGGGTTGCACAGCCACGGGCGACGCCGTCGCCGGGGCTGCAGCCGGCACACTTGTCATCTCCGGCTGACCGCTATGGATAGCGGTAGGTGGAACCGTGGTCGCCACTTCCGTGGTGGCCGGTGGCGACGATCGAACAGAGTTCGCGGCCGGCAAGAGCTTCGGCTGGAACTGGTGCAATTTGGCGGTTGCGTCCCCCTTCGGCTTGCTTCCAAGGATATGTTGCAGCACCTTGCGGTCAATCACTGGTTGCCTTGAGGTCGCGACACGGCTCTTGTCGGAAAGGATGTTGCTATGGGAGTGAATAACCGATTTCTGCAGATCGGGCGGCAGCACCAGGAAGGTGTATTGGTGGTCCTGCAGCACTTCGGTGGCAGTCGGCACCAGAACGGGCTCCGTTCGCAATAATTTGGCTCCGTTCACAAACACTACCAGCGCCACCAGGTGGACCAACACCGACATCCAGAAAGCCTCGCGGCGATGAGAGCGTGCCATCTCATCCTGCAGGGAGGCCAAAAACATGGGGGCGGGAAGGACCGAGGCCTCTGGTCGGGAGCGAGGTTCGACGTTCCCCCCGGCACCTGCCGAATACAGCGGGGGCGGCAAGAACGCCTTGCGGGGCGGGATTTCCGTAGAGGCCATCCGGCTGCTGGTCTTTACTCAAGTTGCGACGGCGCCGGCACCTCCGGTTGAGGCGCCGAACCAGGTCCAGGCAACGTTGGCCTATTTTCGCACTAAAGGTCGGATGGGCTAAAGCACAGAAGTGCTTGGCCTAACCGGCGTATCCCAGGGAGTTAACCTAGGCGAGCCGCAAAAAGCACTTAGCCCTTAGCTGATGACTGTTGGCTCTTAACACTTGACTCGTTCTTTGTTCGGATATGGGCGGCTCCTAGTTACCCGCACCCAAGACGTCCAGAGACACCTTCTGGCTGTGCTCCCGCATCGCGCCTTGAATATCCAGGGCGGCAGCCAGAGCGCGGCGACCGTCTTCCAGAGGAACCAGGGGGCGGGAACGCCGGCGCACAGCCTCCAGGAACGCCCGCAGCTCGGCCTGTAGTGGCTCCTGCGTCTGTACCGCCGGTTTGGCGATCTGGATGGGCGAGCCGGGCGCGCCAGGTACTGCAACTCCGACGCTCGGCCGGCCAGTGGACGCCACCGTGAATACGAGCACGTCCTGGCGCGTGTAATCAACGGAAATATATTGTTGCGGCTGGAAAAAGCGCAGTTTGCGAACCTTTTCTGTGCTCACCCGGCTGGCGGTGAAGTTGGCCACGCAGCCGGACTCGAACTCCAGCCGCACGTTGGCAATATCCACCCGCGGCGAAAGAATGGGCAGGCCGACTGCGCGCACTTCCTTGGCTGGGGAATTCACCAGCGCAAGCACGATATCGAGATCGTGGATCATCAGGTCGAGCACCACGTCAATGTCCAGGGAGCGGGGACTGAAAACGCTTAGCCGGTGCACCTCGAAAAACATGGGACGGGTCACCAGGGGCAGAGTGGCCTGCACCGCGGGATTAAAGCGCTCGAGATGGCCGACCTGGGCGATACGTCCATGCTGCTTGGCCAATGCGATCAACTTGTCGGCGTCGGCCAGCGTGGCCGCCAGCGGCTTCTCGATCAGAACGTCAATGCCGGCTGCCATCAGGCGCCTTGCCACATCCAGATGTTCGAGTGTGGGCACGGCCACGGAGGCGGCCCGGACGTGGCCACCCGCAATCAGTTCCGCTAGGTCGGTAAACGCTGCTACTCCGGGGCCCGATTCGCGCGCTAATGCTGTGGCCTGGGCAGGGTTCAGGTCCGCGACTGCAGCCAGATGCACGGGTTCGCCCGCCTGTTCCAGTTGACGGTACACCCGGGCGTGGTTGCGCCCGAAGGCGCCGGCTCCGACCACCGCTACGTTTGTGCGCTCAGTTGCCAAGGCGGGAAAGGCTCAAAGATATCATTGCTTGACCAGGGGCTTGGGTGTCTGCAGTTGGGCGCGGCGGATCACATCCTTGGCGGCGACTTCGCCCACGGCGTCGGCGTGCACAATGTAGGAGCCCAGCGGCAGGCTGGAACCGAAGGGTATTGCCTGTGTGGCTTGCGGGCGCAGAGTGAAGTGCTCATAGCCGAGGGCAAAGGCCTTGCCGATCTGGTTGATCGCCACAATGATGAAGGTCAGGTCGTAGGCGTCTTTGCTGGGATTGCCCACCGTGACTTCGCCATAGATTCCGTCGTTTTCCAGGACAGGGTGACGTTGCCATTCCAGTTGCAAGGCAGGTACGGTTCTGACCTTGAGCTCGCGCAGCGCGGTCGCCGCGGGTTCGGCGGAGTCGCTCACGCGTACCGTGAAGGCTAACTTTGCCGGAGCGGTCGGCACGCCGGTGATGGTCCCCTTTTTCGCGTCCAACTGCAGCGTCTCTGGCAGCTTCCCTTTTTCGATACTCCATGTATAGGGTGGCGTGCCTCCCTGGGCCACCAGTTGGAAGAAATACGGGGTATGGGCCACAGGCTCCGGGAGTGTATCTGTGACGATGGCAAAAGGAATCGCACCGGCCGGCTTTTGAGCACTCTGCTGTTGCGCCCAAGCCATCCCAGCCAGCAGTAACGCAACCATGGCGCATGCCATACCGTCCCCTTGGAGAGAACGAAGCATGAGGCGATTATAGCGTTCACTGTCCGGAGCGCTGGACGGAGCTCACTTAACGATCACTTCACCCACCATGCCGTTGCCTTCGTGCAGAGTGCAGTAATAGCGGTAGGTGCCGGGCACAGTGAACGTATGGGCAAAGGTCATGCCGGCGGGGATGGTGCCGGAATCGAAAGGCTGGGCCTTTGGCGGCAGGGCAACATCGGCTGGGAGCAGCGCCTTATCCGGCGCAATTGTAACCGTATGCGGATCGCCGCTATTGTTTTTCCACTTCACGGTTTGGCCAGCCGCAATGGTCACCTTCGCCGGTTCGAATTCCTCGCCGTCCATCCGCACTACCACAGCGGGTCTGACCCGTAATTGCTGGGAGGCCAAAGTCCCGCTGCCGGCATCGGCGGGCACACCCAGAGTGCCGTTGTGGGTGCCGATTTCTGCTCGCTGCGCGGCAATCGCTATGCGGTTGGCTGCCGCCGGATTCTGGGCCAGATCTTCCGCGACAGGCGGCTGTCCGGGTTGCGTGGGGTGCGGTGTGATCCGGCTGCGGTCCACGTCGGAAGGAGGTGTTGTCTCCCCTACCGAGCGGTTGCTGGTTACGGGAACTGCAATCGCCTCCTGGCCCACTTTGCCGGCGACGGCAACTCCAGGCTCGCTGCTTTTCCGCCACGCCCGGCTCTGCCGCGACAGCGACGACAGATCCAGGTGACACTCGCCTCCAACTTTCCAGCTTTTAACTCGCAGAGCCGCCCCGATCTTGTGGGGATTTTCCGGCTTCTCCGGCGTGCCTCGCACTTGAACCATGTGGTCGAGGTGCTTGCTCATCTCCCCAGTGTGACCATGCAAGGCGTAGGCGTGTCCTCCGGAATCCTGCAGCAGCAGGCGACCGTTCGCCGAAGTGAGGCAGCCGCTGAAGGTTTTGAGCGGTTGGTCGCTGGTTTTGGTCTGAGCGGGCGAGAACTGAGGCGCCAGCATAGCTATAAGGACGGCGAGAACCCCGAGGTAAACTTTCATGGCCCTACCCATTAGGAATCCGCCGCCAGTTGCGCGAGTTGCTTCCAGCCTTCAGGCAGGTTCTCTCCCCGGCCCTCGCGGGCGAGGACAAAACCAGTCACTTGGCCACTTTTTTGAGCAGCGCGATCTGGCCGGCATGATACAGCTCGTGCTGCACGGCTCCATGCAGCATGTGATAGAAGTCGTAGTCCTTGCCTGGCACCTGAGAAGTCAGCCGGTAGTCGGGCATGGCCAGCACACCCTTAATCAGCTCCGCGTGGCGCTGCTTCAGGTTTTCAATCGCATTGCGCCATGCGGTGTCGCTGGTGTCTTTTACCGCCGGGAAATCCTGCTCGTCTGTAAGCTGCAGGGCCTGCCCGTCCATGCGGCGGCGGATAGCGCCGTCCCAGGCGGCAATGTGCAGCACAAGCTCCCAGATGCTGTGGGCACCGGAGACAGGCTTGGCAGCGGCCGCGTGGGCATTCACGCCCTCCAAAACCTCTAGCACCGACGGCCCGTGCCAGGCGTCGCCCTCGAAAGCGCGTTTGAGTTGGTCTGAAATCCGGGCGATCTCTTCAATCTGTGCGGCTTGTGGCATGGCTTCCTCCTAAGTGTCGGCGACAACGCAGATGCCGGCGGCGTCGGCTGCGGTCATGATGGCGTCGCCATCCAGCAGCAGGCATTTGCCCGCGTCCAACGCCAGGCACGTTGCGCCTGCCTGGCGCATGACCTCGATGGTCTTCACGCCAACGACGGGCACGTCAAAGCGCATATCC
Organism: Terriglobales bacterium; assembly: GCA_035935775.1. Lineage (GTDB taxonomy): Bacteria > Acidobacteriota > Terriglobia > Terriglobales > Acidobacteriaceae > JAICWP01. Next base: position 86 of record DASYWT010000053.1, on the reverse strand, counting down.
TGATTCGGTTTAGCTACTTTGACGATGCTTAGATGCCGGCGCAGGGTAGAGGACTCGCCTTCCAGCGCGGCCATGATGCGCCCGGC
>DASYWT010000052.1:0-7888 GCA_035935775.1 Terriglobales bacterium | reverse complement strand
TGAAGCCCTACAACCTGGGCTTTGCGCCGCGGCTGGGAATTGCTTACCAGATCCAGGAGCGCACGGTCATTCGTGCCGGGTACGGGCGCAGTTTCACGGCCTCGGCGCTGGGCGCGGTTTTCGGGCAGGCGCCCGATTACGACCCGCCCATCACCAACCCGCAGTCGGTGACCGCGGCCAATTCGTACACGCCCGTATTCAGCCTGCTGAACGGGCCGCCCTTGCCGCAGAACCCGGCCAACGTGAACACGGGCCGCTATCCGCTGCCTTCCGGTTTGAACACCTTTTACTTTTTCAATCCGCCCAGCGCCTATCGCATCCCCCTGGCCGATTCCTACAACCTGACGGTGCAGCACGAGTTCACCAATACGCTGACGGCGGAGATTGGTTACGTGGGCAACGTGGGCCGGCATCTGTTTGTGAATCCGAACATCAACCAATCAGCGCCGCCTTCGCCCAACTGCCTGCTCACCGATCCGAATCCCAACGATCCCAACGGTTGCTCCAACGTGAATGCCAGGCGCTACTTCGTGGCTAACTTCCCGGGCCGCGATTTGACCCAGGGCATTTACGAAACCTGCAACTGCGATAACTCCAGCTACAACTCGCTGCAGGCCAAAGTGCAGAAGCGTGCCGCACGCGGGTTGGACCTGCTGGTGACGTACACGTATTCCAAGGCCATGGCCAACACTGAAACTGGCGGCGTATTTTCCAACAACCTGAACTGGTGGCAGGATCATGGCCCGGCCAACTTCGACCGCAAGCACGCGCTGAGCATCGCGCACGTTTGGCAGTTGCCCTATGGGCACGGCCAGCACTGGGGCGGCAGCTCGAGCAAGGCGATGGATCTGGTGCTCGGCGGCTGGGTATTCAGCGGCATCAGCACGTTCTACTCCGGGCTGCCATTTACACCGACAGTGATCAATGCTCCACTGCTGTTCGGCACCGACTTCGCCAACTACCGAGCGGACGCGATTGGCAATCCCAACGTGCCAAATCCGAACGCTAACGAATGGTTTAATCCAGCTGCGTTTGTGGCCCCGCAAGCCATCGGCCGCAACGGCGATGTGCCGCACAACTCGCTGCGCGGACCCAGGTACGCGCTGCTGAACCTGTCGCTGGGTAAGACGTTCACCGTGGCCGAAGGCAAGACTCTGGAGTTCACGTGGGAAAACTTCAATGCCATTAACCACGTGAACCTGGCGAATCCTGCCAGCACGGTGGACCAGTCGGGAGCCGGTCAAATAACGTCGGCCGCCGACATGCGGCAGATGCAGTTCGGACTGCATTTCCGGTTCTAGGAAGCTAGGAGAGGGCCGCGGTTGTTCTCATCCGCGGCCCTGTCTGCCGGACCTGGCTCAGCCTTTAGCACTTGGCTTTCAGATGGTCGCGCCGGTTTAGCGGCTCCAGTACACTACCTTGTCCAAACTCATGAAGATGTTCTTCTCTCGCTATTTGTTTGCCATGTTGCTGCTGGTAATCGCCGCCTGGGCGCAAGCGCCGCAGGCTGCTCCCAACTTGGTTCCCGATCCGCGTTACAAGGCGGACATTCTGGTGCTGGTGGGTCATCCCGACGACGACACGGAAGTGACGTCGTACCTGGCCAGGGAAATCGAGGAGGGCCATAGGCGGGTTGCCTTGGTCTATGGCACGCGCGGCAACTCGGGCGGGAACGCCGTGGGATACGAGCAGTCTAAGGCGCTGGCGGACGAGCGGGAAATGGAAGCGCGCCACTCGCTGGCTACTTACGGCGTGATCAATGCCTGGTTTCTGCACGGCCCGGACACGCCCAGCGAAGACGTGCTGCATTCGCTGGAAACCTGGGGGCACGGAGAGTCGCTGGAGGAAGTGGTGCGACTGGTACGCTTGACGCAGCCGGAAGTGATCCTTACGTGGCTGCCCAACTATGATGACGGCGAAAACCACGGCGACCATCAGGCGGCGGGGGTGCTGGCGACGGAGGCCTTCGACCTTTCGGGCAATCCCCTGGCTTTTCCAGAGCAGGTGGCGGCGCCCCGCGACCGCTCCAACATCAGCAACTACGGAGAAGGCTTGCGCCCCTGGCAGCCCAAGAAAATTTATTACTTTTCGGACGCGATCCACTCCGAGTTTTATAAAGGGAACGGGCCGGAATATGCCACCAGCGGCATCTCACCCTCGCGCCACATTTCTTATGCCAAGCTGGCGGAGCAGGCCTGGGGCTCCTACCAGACCCAAGGCGATTACACGCCCGAGGAACTGAAGGAAGTGATGGAAACACCGGTGCGCTTCATCTTCGGCAAATCGCTGGTGGGAGGCGCTCCAACGGGAGACATCTTCGAGGGCATCAAGCCGGGGGCGATTCCTTATCACCGGGCCAGCGGGTACGAGCCCCCATCGCGGCCGCCGATTTCCATTGAGCTGGGCGGGCCATGGGCTTTCTACCGGCAATTCTGGCAAGCGCATGACATTGAGCATCTAGGCAAGCTCTATGCGCCGGAAACCGGGGTGGCGCCGGGAGAACGGCTGTGGGTGCCGATTCTAATCCACAACGATACGGACTCGGCCAGGGAAGTTACGCTGCAGGCGGCGGTGCCGGCGGGGTGGAGCGCAAATCCGGGGACACAGGTTTATACCGTGGGCGCACACGATACCTACCCGATCTCGGAATGGGTGATCGCGCCGGAGTCGGCGGAAAAGGGCAAGTGGCTCAATTTGACATGGAAGGCACGGTCGCAGGGCAAGGAGGCAGGCGCGGTGACCCTGCGCGGGCACGTGGACACACAGCACATGCCGCAGTAGAGCGGGAGCCAGAGGCCAGGAGTCGAGGTGTACCGGACTGCCGGCAGGGCGCGCGTGTGAGCGGGCTGGGCGCGCGGGTTTCAATTGCAAATTGCAAATTACTAAATTACAAATTAGCCGAGGCTTCTCTCATCCCATGAAAATTTCCACAGCGCGTTGCGTAATTGCCGTCATTGTGTTGACCGTGTCCGGTTGGGCGCAAATGAAGCAGGCGCCTCCATACCCCGCGCCCGACGAGCGCTACAAGGCCGATATCCTGGTGGTGGTGGCGCATCCCGATGATGACATGGGCGCCGCGCCGTACGTGGCGCGGGCCATGGACCAGGGCAAACGGGCGGCCGTCATTTTCTGCACGCGCGGCAATTCCGGCTCCAACTACGTGGGCAACGAGCAGGCGACCTCTCTGGGGGCGATTCGCGAAGTGGAAGGCCGGCGCGCCGAAGCTGCGCTTGGGGTCTATAACGTGTGGTTTCTGAACGGCCCGGATACACCAGGGCAGGACGTGTTGCATTCACTGGAGGCCTGGGGACACGGCTCGGCGCTGGAGCAGGTGGTGCGGCTGGTGCGGCTAACGCGCCCGGAAGTGATTATTACCTGGCTGCCGGATTACGTGGCGGGCGAGAACCACGATGACCACCAGGCAGCGGGCGTGCTGGCGACCGAGGCCTTCGACCTGGCGGGCGACTCGCTGGCGTTTCCGGAACAGGTAGAGGCGCCGCGCAACCGGCTCTCCATCAACAACTACGGCGAGGGGTTGCATCCCTGGCAGCCGCAAAAGATTTATTACTTCACTGACGCCAGTCACGAGGAGTTCGTGAAGGGAAAGGGCCCGGAGTACCGCACCGACGAAATCTCTCCCACGCGGCATGTTTCCTACGGAGAGGTAGTGTACGAGGCGTGGATGCACGACAAATCGCAGATTGGGCCGGAGTTCAGCGAGGCGACGGTGAAGGAGTATCTGGCGCGGCCGATGCGCTACATTTTCGGCAAGTCGGTGGTGGGAGGCTCGCCCACGGGCGACATTATGGAGAATACGAAGGCGGAGGGCGTGCCTTGGGTTCCGGTAATGGGACACCACGCCGTGGCCGGGCCGGAAGAAGGGCTGCAACTGGGCGGACCGTGGGCCTTCTATCGCGATTTCTGGCCGCAACACAACCTGGAGCACTTGGGCAGCCTGCTGGCGCCGGAGACGGCCATGGGCACCGCCGATTTCCATCTGTGGGTGCCGCTGATCCTGCGCAACACCAGCGGCAGCGCCGAGCAGGTGAGCTTGCAGTCGTCGTTGCCAGTGGGCTGGACACAGACATCCGAACCCATGGTGTACAGCCTGGCGGCGCATGAGGAGCGGCCGGTGTCAATTTTTCTGGTTGCGCCGCAGTCGCAGAAGGGAAGCTGGCAGACACTGAAGTTCGCGGCCGAGGCGGGAGGGAGAAGCATCGGCTCAGTCACGCTGAAGGCGAATGTCGAGTACAACGGGGTGCCGCAGTAGAGAAATTGAAGAATGAAGATTTTCGATTGACGATTGGAACCAGCAATGAGCAGTCAGCAATCACATTAAGAACTTATTCACCACAGAGACACAGAGGCACCGAGACAACTAAATTTAAGATTGATGATTGAAGAATTGACGATTGGGAAACAGCAATCAGCAGTCAGCCGTCAGCACTCAGCCAAGGCGGTTGATGACTGACAAGTCATAATTGAAAAGCCAACAGTAGAGGGACGCGAACAATCGTCAATCGAAAATCGTAGATCTTCAATGTCTCTGTGCCTCTGTGTCTCTGTGGTGAGCGGGTTTTAGCCGGAGAGCTGGGGCCAGGGAGCGCAGGGTGGCCACATTGCGCCGGTCGTCGCCGGGGGCGTCAATGGGGGTTTCGGCGAGGAAGGCGGCGTGGGCCAGGCGCGGGTCGTTCAAGAGACGGCGAAAGGGTTCCAGGCCAATGGTGCCCTTGCCGATGTGCTGATGGCGATCCAGTTTCGAGCCGCGCGCCGCTTTGGCATCGTTGCAGTGCCACACCGGAATGTTCTTCAAGCCGATCGCGAGATCAAGATAGCGCAGCGTCTGCTGCATGCCCTCCTGGCTAACCATGTCGTAGCCGGCGACGTGCACATGGCAGGTATCAATGCAGGCGCCCACCGGAATAATGCCGCGCAGCCGCTGCACCAGTTCTGCCACCTGCTCAAAGTTGCCGCCCAGGGAGAACTCCGCGCCGGCGGTGTTCTCGATGAGCACGGTCAGGCCGGCCTTAGCCAGGTCGAAGCTCTGGGTGGCGGCTGCGATTGCCTGAGCAGCGCGCGCCAGGCCTTCCTCGCGACTGCCGCCACGATAGGAGCCGGGATGCAGCACCAGGTACTCGGCGCAGAGCGCCAGCGCCCGTTCGAGTTCGCCGCGAAAGGCCTCGATAGAACGGCTGTGGAAGTGCGCGGTCGTGCCGGCCAGGTTGATCAAGTAGTTGGCGTGGATGACCAGCGGCTTCAGGTCGTATTTTTCGCGCAGGCGACGCATGGTGTGGCATTGCTTTCGCCCCAGTTCGTAGGGCTTCCATTGGCGCGGGCTGGTAGAAAAAATCTGAAAAGCGGTACAGCCCAATCGCCAGGCACGTTCGGCGGCGTTCTCCACCCCACCGGCAATCGAAGTATGGATTCCCACACGGCGGGAAATTTTCGGCCATGGCTTCTTGGGCGCGGGCAGCTTGAGAATGTCCTGATGTTTGGCAAGGGAACTGGCCATGGGGCAAGGAGTGTACCGTCGTCCGCGCTACCGGTTGAGTGTAAACATAACACGAGACGTAACAAGTTACGTCTCTACGGGAGCAATCAAGATACAGCTCGGTAGAGACGTTGCTGGCAACGTCTCGTGCAAATCGAAAAGCAGGTGCTTCGCTGCGCTCAGCATGGCAATATCAAGAAAGGGGCGGAGACGTAACAAGTTACGTCTCTACGGGTGATCGCGAAGCGTGGAGCCAAGATCCCGAGCGGTAGAGCCATCGCGGGCAACGTCTCGCGCCAGCGGAACAATGGCCGGATTGCGGCGAGCCCGCAAGGAAAGTAAACTGAACGATTGTCGCAGGGGAGTTATCCATGCTGGTTGTGATGAAGGCGCATGCCACCGAGGAGGAGATCCGGGTGGCGTGCAAGAAAATCGAATCGCTGGGCTATCGCGCCCACCCCATTCCCGGGGCGCAGCGCACCGCCATCGGCATTACCGGGAACCAGACCGAGGTCGAGCCGGGCGCGCTGGAGGAAATGCCGGGGGTGCAGGAAGTCATCCGGGTCAGCAAGCCCTACAAGCTGGTGAGCCGCGACATTAAAGAGGAGAACACGGTCATCACCTTTGCCGGCACGGATGCATCCATCGGGGGGCGCACGCTGGCCGTGATCGCCGGTCCCTGCGCGGTGGAGAGCCGGGAGCAAGCGTTCGCCGTTGCGGAGCGCGTACATGCCGCCGGAGCGCAATTCTTCCGCGGCGGCGCTTATAAGCCGCGCACTTCGCCCTACTCGTTTCAAGGGATGGGAGAAGATGGCTTGCGCATCCTGGCTGAAATCCGCGAGCGCTTCGGACTGAGAATTGTCACCGAAGCGGTGGACAACGAGTCGCTGGATCTGGTGGAGCGTTACGCCGACGTGATCCAAATCGGCGCCCGCAACATGCAGAATTTCTCGCTGCTCAAACGCGCCGGGCGGGCCAAGAAGCCGGTGTTGCTCAAGCGCGGCATGTCGGCCACGCTGGAAGAATTCCTCATGGCCGCGGAATACATCATGTGCGAGGGCAATTACCAGGTAATTCTGTGCGAGCGTGGGGTGCGCACGTTCGCCGACCACACCCGCAACACGCTGGACCTGAGCCTGATTCCGGCGGTGCAGCGGCTCAGCCATCTGCCCATTTTGGTGGACCCCAGCCACGGCACGGGGAAACGAAACAAGGTGACGCCGCTTTCGCGGGCGGCGGTGGCGGTAGGGGCTGACGGGCTGATGGTCGAGGTGCACAACGATCCCGACCGCGCGCTCTCCGACGGCATGCAGTCCATCTACCCTGAGCAGTTCGACGAGTTGATGCGGCAGGTGCGGCAGATCGCGGCGGTGGTGGAGCGCTATGTGCCGGCTCCGGCAGCCGCTGAAGCGCGAAGCACGATGCCGGCTGCTGCCCGCTCTTGAAGAAACTTCTCATTCTCATCGCTGTGGCCGCGGGGGTGACTGCCCTGCTGTGGCACTTCCACACCCGGGACCTGCCCCGCTATGCACCCAGCTACCGCGAGTATGCCTACGTCAGCAGCGGCAAGAGCAATACGGTCAGCGTGCTCGACCTGACGCCGCGGCCGTACCCGCGGTTCAACGTGATCAGGGCGATTCGCGTGGGCGTCAACCCGACGGGGGTGGCCGCGAACAGCAAGAAAAATGAAATCTACGTGGTCAACACCGAGTCCAACAACGTCAGCGTGATTGACGCGGAGCGCAACGTGGCGGTGGCCACCATTGGGGTGCACAGGGCGCCGTACTTCATCAGCGTCTCCGAGGACGGCAAGCGCGGCTACGTGGCCAACTCGGGCTCGGCCAACGTTTCAGTCATTGACCTGGAGAGGCGCAGGGTGCTGGCGAACGTGCGCGTGGGTGCGGCGCCCGGCCTGGCGCGGGTTTCGCCGGACGGAGAGACCGTTGTTGTCTCTAACCGCGGGGACAATACGGTGTCAGTGCTGGACGCGGAGCGCCTCGCCGTGCGCGCCACCATCCCGGTGTGCGTGCAGCCGGAGGACATCGCCATCCTGCCCGATTCCAGCAAAGGGTTCATTTCCTGCAGCGGTTCCAACCAGGTGGCGGCGGTGGACCTGAAGAATGCCAAGCTGCTGGCGCTGCTGGATGTGGGAAAGACTCCGGTGCATCTGCAGCTGAAGCCCGATGGGGGCGAACTGATGGTGAGCAACTTCGATTCCGACAATGTTTCTATTATTGAAACGAATACCAACGAAGTGGGCGGCAGCTACCTGATCGGGTCGCATCCCGTGCGCAGCATCGTGACCGCAGACAATTCTTTGCTCTACGAGAGCAACTTTGGCTCCAACACGGTAGGCGTGTACAGCATTGACACCGGGAAGGTGCTGGGCGCGGTGGG
>DASYWT010000051.1:0-1575 GCA_035935775.1 Terriglobales bacterium | reverse complement strand
TCCCGGAATCTACCTTGCCGGAGTGGTTGTAGCAGGAACGCGCACCAACGAAATCTTCATTGAGAATGGCCGCTTCCACGGCGCGCAAATCGCGGCAGGGCTGCGTAAAACATTTCCGCCGACAATCGACAAACGTTAAATTATCGCAGGCATTGGGTCAATTTGAATGGCCAGCCCTCAGCGGCTGAAGCCGACTTCTTCCCATTCTCCTCCCCCCGGCTGAAGCCGGGGGTCTACCCTAATAGCCAAGTTTTCCCGCGAAATCCGCGTCCTGTATTTGCTCTAAAATTGAACCAGATTCACCATGCTTCGGTTTCTCCCACGCACCATTCGATGGCAACTGATCCTGGGCACGGCATTGTTGCAATGCCTTCTGGTTGCCGCTGTGTTCGGATACGTCTATCACCAGGAGCGGGACAGCCTGCGCCACCGCACCGCGGAGCGGCTCACCTATCAGGTCCACGTGCTGGCCAACGCCGCCGCCGCGGAGATGAAAGATGCCCATCTGCCTCACCTCCAGTCCGTGCTGGATGGAATGGCGAGCACGGCCTCCATTCGCGCTGCACGCATTACAAATCTTTCCGGGGCCACCCTTGCCTACAGCAGCGATCAAATCGGAAATACAGCCTATCCGCCTCTATCCGCCGCCGAACGCAGGCAGTTGGGTTCCGATCGGATCTCCACCATCTTCGACGATGGAAACCGTGGAATCATGGCGGTCCAGCATGTTGAGGTGGAGGGCAGGCCGGTCGGCCTGGCCTGGGTCTATCCAGACCCATCTGAAGATCGAATCGATCTGGCGAGCATTCTTCACTCCGCATTGCTTTTCGCTCTTCTGGCAATTGCCGCCAACGCCCTGTTTTCGCTGCTGCTGGCCGGCTCCGTCACGCGCCCGCTGCTGGGGCTGCTGCGCGGCACCAAGCTGCTGATTCGCGATCCGGAGCGCAGCGATGTATTCCCCCTGAAAACCAATTTCATGAACGAAGCTGGCGAGCTAACTCTCTCATTCAACACCATGGTCGCGGCCCTAAAGGAACAGCGCGCCGGGCTGAACAAAACGCTTGCCCTGCTGGATTCCATGCTGGCCAACGCTCCTATCGGCTTCGCCTTCTTCGATCGCAATCTGCGATACGTTCGGATGAATCAATTCCTGGCGGAAATGGACCGCATTTCGATCGACCGTCACCTGGGCCGGACCGTGCAGGAGATTCATCCCGGCACGATTGGCATGGAACTGGCCGCTGCCATTCAGCATGTCTTCGCTTCCGGCGAGCCTGTACGCGATCTGGAGATCCATGGCGAATTGCCGGCCCAGCCGCCCAATCCGCGCATTTGGCTGGTCAACCTCTATCCCGTGCGTACTGTCGGCGACCGGCGCAGCGGACACCGAGACAGCCCGCTTCAGAGGGTCCTTGATGGCGCGTCCGGCGCACAGCCCGATTTACTGGAGGCCCTCTGGGTGGGGGCGGTCATTTCCGATGTTACTGAGAGAAGGTTGTCGGAGGAACTCCTGCGGAGGACCGAAAAACTGGCTGTCACCGGGCAGCTTGCCGCATCCATTGCCCACGAGATCAA
>DASYWT010000050.1:0-2945 GCA_035935775.1 Terriglobales bacterium | reverse complement strand
CGGCAGATTGCCGCGCGCGTGATTGAAGCGGGAAAGTACGTGACCGCGTAGATTCTTTGTCCTTGGGTGGAGCAGTGCTTTAGCGCTGCATTATCCGGGGAGCCGAGCGGCCGGCTTTGGCCGCTGAGGGACCTTGCCTTGCTGAGATGCGGATGGAGGAATTGTGATGGCTGATCGCCAGATCCAGCCAAAGTGGATTTCCATGCAATCCCGTGCCTCAGATGCTAAGCCCCGCGCCAATTGAGTACCTTTTTGCAGGCCTGAAGGCCTGCTCCACCCTCGAGCCTGTTGGGATACACCGGATTGCAAACCATCTTGCCTATCGCGGATAATGTCGCCGCATTCAGATGAGGAGCGAAATGATGCGGAAAACATTGCTTGCGATCGGGGCTGTTCTGGTGGTTGCGGTGGTAGCTGTCGTGGTTGTGGCGCAGCAGGACAAGAGCAAGCGTCCCAGCCCGCCGGCCAATGCCAAGTGCCAGTTTGCCGACGGCAAAAGCGTCAACGTGGACTACAGCAGTCCGCGCATGAAGGGGCGCAAAATCTATGGCGGACTGGTGCCCTATGGGCAAGAGTGGCGCACCGGCGCCAACGAAGCCACCACTTTCGACACCACCGCCAATGTAGACATTTCCGGCACCACCATTCCTGCCGGCCACTACACCCTGTTCACTCTGCCCTCGGAAGGCGGCTGGAAGTTGATTATCAGCAAGAAGACGGGAGAGTGGGGCATTCCCTATCCCGGTGCACAGTACGACCTGGCGCGCCTCGACATGAAGACACAGGCCCTGCCTTCGAACGTGGAGGACTTTGCCATCAGTTTCCAGAAGGCGGACCCGCGCTCCTGCGTGATGAATATTGACTGGGAGAAAACGCGGGCCTACGTGGACATCGCGGAAAAGAAATAGAAAAGCATTATCGCAGAGGTCGCGGAGCAAATTGTGGAACTAAATTCTCTGCGATCTCTGCGTTGAAGATTTTAGGGTTTCCAGCGCAGCACGGGTTTGCGGGCGGCGGCCACCTCATCGAGGCGCGAGACTCGCGTGCTGTGCGGCGCTTCCAGCACCACGTCAGGCGCCTTCTCGCACTCCTCGGCGATTGACTTCATGGCATCCACGAAAAGATCCAGTTCTTCCTTGGACTCGCTTTCCGTGGGCTCAATCATCATGGCGCCGGGCACGATCAGAGGAAACGACACCGTGTAGGGGTGGAAACCGTAGTCAATCAGGCGCTTGGCCAAATCGCCGGTGCGCACCCCTTTTTTCGACTGCACCCGATCGCTGAAAACCACTTCGTGCATGGTCGGCGTCTTGTAAGGCAACTCGTAAGCGCCTTCCAGACCCTTGCGAATGTAGTTGGCGTTAAGCACAGCGTCTTCCGTGGTCTGACGCAGGCCGTCGGGGCCATTGGCCATGATGTACGCCAGAGCGCGCATGTGCATGCCGAAATTGCCGTAGAAGGCACGCACCCGGCCAATAGATTGCGGCCGGTTATAGTCGAAGCCCAGCGTACCGTCGGCCTTGGTCACGATGACCGGCACCGGCAGGAAGGGATCAAGAAAATCTTTGCAGGCCACCGGCCCCGAGCCTGGGCCGCCGCCTCCGTGGGGTGTGGAAAACGTCTTGTGCAGGTTCAGGTGCATCACGTCCACGCCGAAGTCGCCGGGGCGCACCTTGCCCACCAGCGCGTTCATGTTGGCGCCGTCCATGTAGAGCAGGCCGTCTTTGCCGTGGAGGATGTCGGCTATTTTGTGGATCTCCTGCTCGAACACCCCCAGGGTGTTGGGATTGGTGAGCATGAGGGCGGCCACGTCTTCATTCATCTGCGCCGCCAGCGAGGCCACGTCCACCATCCCTGCTGCATTGGACTTTAGGTTCTCCACCGCATAGCCGGCCATGGCGGCGGTGGCGGGATTGGTGCCATGCGCGGAATCGGGAATCAGAATCTTCTTGCGCGGGTTCCCCTGTTTTTGCAGATACGCACGCACCAGCAGGATGCCGGTAAGCTCGCCGTGAGCGCCGGCCGCGGGCTGGAGGGTGATCGCGTGCATGCCGGTGATCTCCAGCAGGCACTCAGTGAGAGTTTTCAGGATGCGCAGCGCGCCCTGAGAAATCCGTTCCGGCTGGTAGGGATGACCGTTAGCCAAGCCATCAAAGCGCGATACCGCTTCGTTCACCCGCGGGTTGTACTTCATGGTGCAGGAGCCCAACGGATACATGCCCAGGTCGATGGCGTAATTCCAGGTAGAGAGGCGGGTGAAGTGGCGAATAATTTCGATTTCGCTGACCTCAGGCATGTGGCCCAAGTCGGCGCGCTCGGCTTTGCCCAGCAGATCTGCCGTGTCCACTTCCGGGACATCCAGCGGGGGCAGTCTCCAGGCGGCCTTGCCCGGCGAAGATTTCTCAAAAATCAGGCCTTCGTTCTGGTTTACGTGGCGCGTTGCTTTTTTCACCTGGCTCATCGCACCACCTCCGGCTCCGGCTCGGGGCGGCGCTTGCCCTTCGTGTGGGCGCGAGCCAGTGTGGCCGCAACAGCGTCCATGGATGCGCGGGTTGTGGTCTCGGTGCAGCACCACAGGCCGGCATTGCCCAGTTCGGGGTAAAACTTTTTCAGCGGAAAACCGCCCACAATGTTCTCCTCGAGCAGGCGGCTGTTGATGATGTAAGGATCCTCCGCGGTTTGCAAGACGAACTCGTTGAAACGCGGCGAGCCCTCGAACAGCACGCGGCCGTGGCGGCCGAAATGCTGCTGCGCATAAGCGGCCTTGGCGAGATTCTGCCTGGCCAGCTCCTTCAACCCTTCGCGGCCGTACACGGTCATAAAGACATTGGCCATGAGCGCGATCAGGGCCTGGTTGGTGCAGATGTTGGAAGTGGCCTTCTCGCGGCGGATGTGCTGCTCGCGTGTGGCCAGGGTGAGCACGTAACCGCGCTTGCCGTGCTTAT
>DASYWT010000049.1:0-9279 GCA_035935775.1 Terriglobales bacterium | reverse complement strand
GGTGGCTTTTGTCGTCCAGTTGCTGACCCATCGCGACACCCCCGCGTAACCCCCTGATTCCGGGAACACACCTTGCGCCTGCCGCGCCCATCTCACCGGGATAACCGCATTACGCTCAGAGAAAGGACAAACATGGACAAGGATAGAGTGAAAGGCAAGGCGAAGGACGTGGCTGGCCGCATCCAGCGCCAGGCCGGGGAGTGGACCGGCGACGAGGAGAACCAGGCCGAAGGCGCAGCCAAACAGGTTGAAGGCAAGGTTCAGAATGCCTGGGGCCAGATGAAGGATGCCGGCCGAAAGGCCGCTGACGACGCTAAAACCGACGCTGAAGCAAGACGAAAAGAACGCGAGCGCAGGGAAAAGGACGAGAACGCCGCCTGAGCGTCCGCCGCTTCGTTAACAAGCAGGCGCCCTTGCGGGCGCCTTGATTTTTGCGGGCGCCTTGATTTTTGCGTCCGCCGACCAGCATTGGCTCCGTAGCGCCGGCGTCTCGCCGGCTGTCCTGGCGGCGTCCCGCCGCCAGCCTTCCTCGCTATATTGTGTCTAAGCCTTCTCCATGAGCAAACTATTGCTCCTATCCACCCTGAACCTGAACCCCGGGGGCACCACTGTCGTTGCCCCGTACTCCACCACAATGGCGGGACCGCGATAAGTCTTCCTCCGCGCCAGCGCGTCGCGCTCGTAGAGCGGCGTCGCAATCGCTCGCCCGTCGAATATCACCGCCCGCCGCTGGGCTTTACCGTTCCCCGACCGCGCCTGGGCGATTGCTACCGGCACTTTTGGGCTGGCCAGACGCGCACGCAGCCGCAAGGTCACAATCTCTACTTCCCTCTCCGGCCGGCTGTACCCATACCTCCGCTGATGCTCGCGCTGAAACGCCGCCAGCGCGTCCCCGGCAAAGGGCACGTTCAGTTCGTAGCCCTGGCCGCGGTAGCGCACGTCCAGGCTGCGCTCGAACCCCGCCGTCCCCTTCCAGCCTTCGCGCCGAAACGCCGCCCCCGCTTCCTTTTCAAATTCGCCGAACTGCCGTCTTAAATCCGCCGCTGGCAACTTGCCCGCCACCCGCCACAGCACCGTGCGCGAGTAGTCCTTCACGATGTCGCTCACCAGGATTCCGTAAGCCGAGAGCGCGCCCGGCAGCGGCGGCAGCAGTACCCGGGGAATGCCCAGGGCGGCAGCCAGTTCGCAAGCATGCATCCCGCCCGCCCCGCCGAAGGCCACCAGCGTGAAGTCGCGCGGATCGTAGCCGCGCTCAATGGACACCACCCGCACCGCCTTCTCCATGGTGGCATTCACCACCCGAATCACGCCCGCGGCAAACTGCTCCAGCCCCAGCGAGGACTGATTCTTCTGCAGCCAGCCCTTTACCACTCGCCGCGTGCGCTCCAGGTCCAGGGCAAATTCGCCTCCCAGAAATTTATCGGCCGGCAGCCGTCCCAGCAGCAGGTTGGCGTCGGTGACCGTCGGCTCTTCGCCCTTGCCGTAGCAGATGGGCCCCGGGTCTGCGCCCGCCGAAAGCGGCCCCACGCGCAGCGCCCCGCCCGCATCAAAGCGCGCGATTGAGCCCCCGCCCGCGCCCACGGTATGAATGTCGAGCATCGGCACTCGCACCGGCAGGCCCGCTACCTCCGCTTCATTGCTGGCGCGCAGCTCGCCCTCCACCAGCGCTACATCCATAGAGGTGCCTCCCATGTCGAAGGAGATGATGCGCTCAAAGCCGCTGCGCCGCGCCACCGCCGCCGCTCCCACCACTCCTCCTGCTGGTCCGGAGAGCACGGTGCGCACCGGTTCCGCCGCCGCCGAGGCCAGCGACGTGATCCCGCCGCTCGATTGCATGATGAAGACTGCCGCTTTGCCGCCCGTAGGCGCCAGCCGCCCGCCCAGCTTCTCCAGGTAACGCTGCATCAGCGGCTGCAGGTAGGCGTTCACCACCACCGTGCTGGCCCGCTCGTATTCGCGAAACTCGGGCAACACCACGTGCGCCAGCGAAAGCGGCAGCTGCTTTTCCCCGTTGCTCAGTCCGGCCAGCGCCTCGGCGACGGCGCGCTCGTTCTGCGGATTCACAAACGAAAACAGCAGCGATACCGCCACCGCTTCCGCCCCCGCTCCCTCCACCGCCTGCCGCAAACTGCGCAACTCTGCCTCGCTGGTCCGCTCCAGCACCGTGCCGTCGCACGCCGTTCGCTCCCGCACGCCGAAGCGCAGCTCCGGCGGCACCAGCGGCTCCACCGCATCAAAAAAGAAATCGTAGAGCTTCGGACGCGCCTGCCGCCCGATCTGGATGGAATCTTCGAAGCCCTCGGTGGTAATGAAGGCCACCCGCGCGCCCCGCCGTTGCAGCAGCGAATTGGTGCCGACCGTGGTTCCGTGCAGCAGCACCAGGGCGGACCCCAGGCCGGTGCGCTCCACCGCTTCCGCAATGGCTTGTGAGGGATCGGCGGGGGTGGAAAACACCTTCAGCATCCGCAGACGCCCCTTTTCCACCCATACGCAGTCGGTGAAGGTGCCGCCGGTGTCCACGGCTATCCGCGCTGGAGGGCTCCCCTCCCGCCGCGCTTTCACCGCACTCCGCGGTCGCCCTGTCTGCTCGCCTGCCATAACGAAGCAGCCAATGTAACATCAGCAGCTCACAACCAAGGCGGAAGACAGGGCTGAGATGCTTAGCGCCACAAAGGACCTGTTGGATCGTGAACCAAAAATTCTCTGTGTCTCCGTGTCTCTGTGGCGAAAGGGTGGTTTCGGAAAAGGCACCGGCCGGGCTGCCGAGGTGACGGAGCAGGTGAACCTCGGTGCCCGGCCGGAATCGCGGTGGTTGCGAGTGCCGCGATATATTGCACCACTGAGCCTGTGAGAAGCTCAGCCTGTCCCCCGGGTTGCCCGGCTATATCTGTCAATATCACCTGTTATCAACGGCACAATTTTCTCCTCCGCCTTCCCCGTCCCCTGCATTTACAATGCTGCCCGCCGCCGGTCGCGGCCGTAAGGAGCCCGCATGGCCGCCACTCCAGGAAGCTCTCGCCTGCTCACCCTCCACACCCATACCCAACCCGACGCCATTGTCGTCGAGTGCCGTGGCCGCCTGGTGCGCGAAGCCACCGACCAACTCCGCCAGACAGTCAAACCCCTCATTTCCCAGACCAGCCACCTGGTCCTCGACCTCACCCACTTGGCCCACATGGATAGCTCCGGCCTCGGAACCCTGGTCGCCCTCTACGTCTCCGCCCGCAGCGCCGGATGTCAACTGCAGCTCATCAACCTCAACCAGCGCATCCGCCAGCTTCTGGGCATGACCCACCTGCTTTCCGCCTTCGAAGCCTGCGGAAAATTCATGATCAAGATGTAGTTGGTAGTTGGTGGTTGGTGGTTGGTAGTTGGTGCAGGCGTTTGGCGCCCGCCGCCTTGCTCTTAAAGATTGAAACTGGGGTGGCCCTTCGGCTCCGCTGAGGGCAAGCTCTTGCCCGCGACATAGGCGTCCCGCTGCTGTGATGAAAGAGCCTCACCCAGCCGCTGGCACTTGAGGCCCTCCATAGCGACAATCTAAAGAGTGATCTGCTGCGACTCCAGCCCCGAAAGGGGCGCAATAGTAAAGCCCAGGGCGTCAGCCCTGGGTAGGCATCCTCATATTCTCTCGACGAGCGCGACCGAGCGAATGCGGGGAAGCGCGAGTCAAAAACCTAACTGCCGGTTGCCTGCTGCAGCCTCTTCCCTAACAGCAACGCATCCAGATTGTTCTTGTAATACCGTGGGATGGTCTTGATCAGTTCGTAGCCGTGCCGCTTGTAGAAGGCGATTGCCGGCCCGTTGTCCACCGCGGTCTCCAGAAACACATGCCGGCTGCCGGCCCCCTGCAGGTGTTCCTCCGCCGCTTCCAGCAGGGCGGTCCCCACGCGGCGCCGCCGCGCTTCCTTGCGCACATCAATGGTGATGATGTGCCCCGCCCCCCGCGCGCTCGCCTCGCCTACTAAGAACCCCAGAATCTCTTTGCTGGCTGGGGCGGCGGCCGGCCCGGGAGCCGTCCTCTGGCTCTCCCCTTCGGCCACCAGCGTAAAAGCACGCGGCCGCCGCATATAGAACGCGAGCTCAACGCGCGTATAGGAGATCCCAGCCGGAAAACATTCCTGGTCTATTGCCCACAGACGCTCGAAATCTTCTTTGCGGACTTGGCGGATGGCGAAGCTCACCGGGCCATTGTAGCGGCCACCCCAGGATTGGGGCTTAGAACATCGCCGCCGAAGCCCCGGTTGCCAGTTCGTGCAGCGCTTCAAACAACTGGCCTGCGCCGTCGCTGTTCAGGTCGAGCGACTTCAGGGACAGGGTGGCGGAAAAATGCGGGCTGTGGCGGTGAAATTCCACCCGCTCGAAGTTGCAGTCGCGCGAGGCCAGCAGCCCGTTCATCATGTTGGTCAAATCCTGCTGCCAGTCTCCCCGCGTGGTCAGCACCAGCGGTCCGGTACGCACCAGCACCAGGGCATCGGACTGCCGCAGGCGGCCCGCCTGTCGTTTGCGCCAGCGGTAATTGTGTACCTCCAGGTTAAAGGAAGGAGGGTAAGCCAGGTCGGCCTCAAACGTCAGTGCTTCCTGCCTCCCGCGCCAGCGGCTGACCAGCCAGTTTATCGGCATCTCCCGCGGCAGCAATTGCACCTTGATGTGGGCTTCACGAAAATCTTCGGCAGGAAACTGCAATCGCAGATGAAAGCAGGAGGCGGTGACCCAGCGCACACACACCACCATCCCTTCGTGCCCGCTGGCGCCGCAGATCCAGTGCAAGAACCGCTGAGCTTTCTTGCGGTTATAACGCGCGAACCCGAAATACCAAACCGCTACCAGGGCAAGTGCGATCAGGACATCCCCGGCGACGGTCCAGACGGGCATCATTATGAAAGATGCTTAGGGTCCCCCTAACAGATGTCAATCCACCTACAAAGGAAATTGGCTTCCGCTAAGTCACGATAAAAACTAGAAGCTATCTAGTTATCTCAGCAATGTCCCTCGGAAGGGCACGGCTTCAGCATTGTCTTTCGGAAGGGCACAGCCGCCCTGAGCGAAGGGGCTTCAGCCGTGCCGTCCAGAACCGCAAAACATACGGATTTTTAGCCCCTGAGGGACGTCGTGTTCGCGGTTTCACGATTTATGAGACGGCTTCTAGAAGCTATAGTTATCTCATCAATCGCTTTGAAATAGAGTGCCTTCAGCAATGTCTTTCGGAAGGGCACGGCTTCAGCCGTGCCGCCCAGAACCGCAAACATATGCGGGCTTCAGCCCCTGAAGGACATAGCGTTCGCGATTCCTCGATTTATGAGAGGGCTTCTAGAAGCTATCAGCTATCTCATCCGGCTTTAAAAAGGGGGTGGCTTCAGCCACGCAGTTAGGAGCCGCAGTCGCGCGTGTGGAAGCCCCGGACTTCAGTCCGGGGATTGAAGGGTTCTCCAAGAACCCGGGGCTCCAGCCCCGGTCAGGCTACGGCTCGCTGGGCAGCGGCAAGGGATGCGCCAGTGACAACGCCTGCAGCACCCTGATCACCGGCCAGGCCGGGTCAAATTCCCCGCGCTTCATGCTCAGCTTGGAAGATGCCGGATACTGGTGATGGTTGTTGTGCAGGCCTTCTCCGCTGGAAAACCACGCCACCAGCCGCAGATTGGTGGCGGTGTTCTGGAAATTCTTGTAGCCGATGGCGTGACAGGCCCCGTTGATCACCGCATTCATGCCGATATAGGCCGCGCCCTGCACAATAAAAGTGGCCACTCCAATCACCGGGCCCGCCCATCCCCCCTGGATGGCCCAGAACAAGGCTACGAACAGCCCCATCCCGAGCGCCAGTCCCAGCGATCCGCGCCCCAGCACCGCCTCCGCCCGCGTCCGCGGAATGTCGCGGGTGTACTTCTCGATCACGTCCGGCTTCTTGGCCTCGCGGGCGTAATAGAACGCGTTCAGGAACAGCACCTTCCACAGGCCCACCAGGTAGGGGCTGTGCGGGTCCCCTTCTTCGTCGGTAAAGTGGTGGTGCTTGCGGTGCACAGCCACCCACTCCCGCATATTGATGCCGGTAAACAGCCACAACTCGAGGCGCATCAGCATGGCTGCCGCGGGATGCAGCCGCAGCCCTTTGTGGGCCATGGCCCGGTGCAGATAAATGGTGGTGCAGAAGCCAGAGGCTTGCATCGCCACAAAAGCTACCGCCACGGCAATGAGAAGAGTCGTTAGCATTGCTCCGCTTTCTACTGGATTAGATTGGGAAAAGGAATGTTCCCGACTGCGAACCAAATGAACTCTGTTCCATTGTAGCGAATTTCCCGCTGCTCGGGCGCTTCAGAACACGATTTTTAGGCCATGTACCTCAGGCGGAAGTGCCTTTAACTTCAACCCCGGCCCACTTTTCCAGCAGCGCCAGGGTGGAGGCGTAGTCCAGGTCGGCCTGCCCTTCGTCGGTAGCGATTTCGTAAACCTCTTCCACTGTCTCCAGCGCCGGCAGCTTGATGCGCATTTCCCGTGCTGCGTCCAGCATCAGGCGGATATCCTTGTGCATAAGCCGCAGGGGAAAGTTGGGCGAAAAGTCGCGCTTGAGCACAAACGGCGCCTTGTACTCCACCACTCCCGAACGCACCATCGAGGCGTTGATCAGTTCCAGCAGCCTCTCCATGTTGACGCCCAGCTTGGTGGCCAGGGTCAGCGCTTCCGCGAAACCTTCATAAGTGAGCGCGATCATCAGGTTCATGGCCAGCTTCGCCGACTGGCCCTTGCCCGTTTCCCCCACCCGCACCATCAGCTTGCCCATGGCCGCGAACAGCGGCTGCAGCCGGTCCACAGTTTGCTCCGCTCCCCCCACAATGAAAATCAGCTGCCCGCTTTCTGCCCCGATCTTCGACCCCGTCACCGGCGCATCCACGTAGTCGCTGCCCTTCTCCCTGATCCGCTCCGCAAAACGCAGCGTTGCCGAAGGCGAAATGGTGCTCGAATCCACCACCACCGCGCCCTGCTCCAGGCCTTTGTCCACGCCCTCCGGCCCGAACAGCACCTGCTCCACCGCTTCCGTGTCGGAGACGCACATCCACACCACTTCGGCGCCCCGCGCCGCTTCCGCCGGCGATGACGCCATTCGCGCCCCTTCCACTTCCTTGCCCGTGCTCCGGTTCCAGGCGCTCACCTCGTGGCCTGCCTTCACCAGGTTGGCCGCCATCGGACGGCCCATGATTCCCAACCCCAAGAACGCCACGCGCATGTCGCTCCCTCTCCTTGTGCTTCCCTGCGATTAGAAATGACGGTTATCTGCATGGTCAAGCAACGGCCGCAAGGATTTCTTTTAAAATGTAACTGGCGGAAGGAATCTGCACAGCAATTTTACGCCGGCAGGCGGCCGGGAGCCTCCGGTTGCCTTGCATCGTACGGGAATGTAGAAGCGTCTAATTTCTTACATGCTGAATCTCACCCTCAGGCGTCGAGCGCGGCAATTCACGCGGCTGGTGCGCCATTCCGCGGTCACCCCGCGCACCGGACAGACCCACAAACCGGTACTGGCCAGCAACGGTGAACTGGGAATCACCTTCATCGGCCACTCCAGCTTCTTTCTGCAGATTGCCGGCCAGCGCGTCCTGGTTGACCCCAACTTCGCCCGCTGGCTGTTCGTGCTTAAGCGCCTGCGCCGGCCTGGACTGCAGATTCGCGACCTGCCGCCCATTGACGTGGTCCTGGTCACTCATGCCCACTTCGACCACCTGCACCGGCCCTCGCTGCGCGCCATTGCCCGCGCCACGCGCCGCCGTCGCGGCTCTGGGCCCGTCATCGTCATTCCCAGCCACGTCCGTGATCTGGTCGCCGACCTCGGTTTCAGCAAAATCGTGGAATTGGACTGGTGGCAGGACTACCGCCACAACGGTCTTACCGTCAACAGCGTGCCTTCGCGCCATTGGGGCGCCCGCATCATCCGCGACGCTCATCGCGGCTACGGCGGCTATGTTCTCGAAGGCAAGCACCACTCGGTTTACCATGCCGGGGATACCGCCTATTTTTCGGGCTTTCGCGAGATTGGCCGCAAGTTCGACCCCGAACTCGCCCTGCTCCCCATCGGCGCCTACAACCCTCCCGCCTTTCGCAACGTGCACACCAGCCCGGCAGACGCCGTCCACGCCTTCCTCGACCTTCACTCCCGCTGGATGGTGCCCATGCATTACGGCACCTTCCGCCTGTCCCACGAGCCCATTGATGAGCCCCTTCAGCTCCTGGAAAAGGAAGCCCGGGCTGCCGGCGTGCGTGATCGCGTTCTCGTTTTAGAAGAAGGCGTGACGAAATTCTTTTGATTGATGAGTGATGAATGAAGATTGACGAATTTCGTTTTCGAGCATGGTTCTGAAACGATAGTTGTTGCTGTTGAAGAGAATGATTCTCCTTGTCATGTTGAGCGAGGGCGTATGCCCGAGTCGAAACACCCTGCGCCAGTAGGGGAATTGGTCTGCCAAAGGGAGTTTCCACAAACAAATAAGCGCACGCGATAGAACTCCCTGAGGCAATTGTGACTGAGCGAAGTGCGTAGGGGTCCTTCGACTGCGCCGTCCGATTCGCGAGCGAATCAGACGGCTGCGCTCGGGATGACAGTCATGAAAAGAGATTGTGCAAAGATTGTCCATCGTAAATCTTCAATCGTCAATTTCTCGGCACCGAGGAAATAGGTGGTGGAACACGCAAGATGCTTCGGCGCTGGAGCGTCTCAGCATGACGCCAACGAAGGCGAAGCCCTAGGCGAATCGCAAACGACTACTGTTTCAAAAACAATTGTCAATCGTAAATCTTCAATCGTCAATTTCTCTGTGTCTCCGTACCTCGGTGCCTGAGGGCTTCAATAGGCGAGCAACACTCGCACATCCCGCAGATTATTCCCCGTCGGCCCGGTAATAATCGCGTCCCCCAACGCATCAAAAAACGGAAACGCATCGAATGTTTTGAGCGCCGCCGCGGCATCCAATCCGCCCGCGCGTGCCCGCGCCACGGTTGTGCCATCCGCCACCGCGCCCGTGGCCGGACTGTTGCCGTCAATTCCATCCGTGCCCGCGCTCAGCACCGTGATGTTCTCGCTGGCAATTTTCTCCGCACAATAAAGCGCGAACTGCTGGTTGCGCCCGCCCGTCCCCCCATTCTGCACCCGCACCGTCACCTCGCCTCCGGAGATCAGGCACACCCGCGACACCCCCTGCCGCAGCTCGTGCAAACGCCCCAGCAGATAATCGGCGGCCGCGGCGTAGTCCCAATCGTCGCAGGTGTTGTCCATCGTAACCGCGAACCCGGCCCGCG
>DASYWT010000048.1:0-12330 GCA_035935775.1 Terriglobales bacterium | reverse complement strand
CACTCAGCTGTCAGCATTCAGCACTCAGCCCGTGAACATACGGCTTTGAAACCTGCCCAAGCTGTTTAGGGGCTGAATGCTGATTGCTGAATGCTGAGTGCTATCACCCGACCGCCATGCCTCAGTTCATAAAGCTCGCCGCCAAGTCCGATCTCCCTGAGCCCGGCGAAGCCAGGGAATTCACCGTCGGCGAAAAGGTAGTGTGTGTGGCCAACGTGAACGGCACCATTTCAGCCATGGACAATGTGTGCCTGCACCGTGGCGGCCCGCTCGGCCAGGGCGTCATCATGGACGACAAGGTGGTCTGCCCCTGGCACGGCTGGGAATGGGACCCTAAAACCGGCCAGGCAGGGCACAGTCCTGCGTTCCGTATCGCCGTGTACCCAATCAAGGTCGAGGGCGATGATGTGCTGATTGAAATCTAGGTAGCTGGTAGCTAGTAGTTGGTAGTTGCTTGTATCGTCAGCCAGGCTCCACTTACCCACTGTCAGGCACCAACTACCAACTACCAACTACCAACTATCACCTACCAAACGCTGACTCCTGACTCCTGACTCCTGACTCCTGACCCCTGACTCCCGACTCCCGACTCCTGACCCCTGACTCCTGATGTGGTACAACACGCTATGCCTTATTTCCTGGGCATTGACGGAGGCGGCAGCAAGACTACCTGCCTGCTGGGTGATGACCATACCGTGCTGGCCACCGCCACCGCCGCGGGCAGCAATCCCATTCGTGTGGGTGAAGAGCGCTCCCGCCAGGCTTTGCAGGCAACGGTGCGCGAGTCTTGTGCTTCCGCCAACGTTCAGCCTTCGCAGGTGGCGCAAACCTGCATCGGCATGGCCGGTGGGGCGCGTCCGCAGATCGAGAAACAAGTTCGCGCCGTTCTTGCTGAGTTGGTGGGCGGAGAAATCGAGGTCGTCGGCGACATGGCGATCGCCCTCGAAGCCGCCTTTCGCGGCGGCCCTGGCCTGATTGTGGCTGCGGGTACCGGCTCCATCGCTTATGGCCGTAATCAGCGCGGCGAAACCGCGCGCGCCGGCGGCTGGGGCTTCGCCATTTCTGACGAAGGCTCGGGACACTGGATCGGCCGTGCCGCCGTGTCCGCTGCCATGCGTGCCCATGACCTGGGCGAAAATACCGTCTTGATCAGCAGCATCATGAACACCTGGCACCTGGGCTCGCGCGATGACGTGGTGCGCGCCGCCAACGCCATCCCGCCGCCCGATTTCGCCGAGTTGCTGCCGCAAGTGCTGGCCGCGGCCACCGGCGGCGACTCCCGCGCTAACGAAATCCTGACCCAGGCGGCTACCGAACTGGCGCAGTTGGCCCGCATCGTGGCTGACCGGCTGTGGCCCGGCCTCCAGGCGTTTCCTGTGGCTTTCGCGGGGGGTGTCTTTCAGAATTCGCTGCTGGTGCGCCAGGTTTTCAGTAACAGCCTGCGCTCTTTACATCCCCAGGCGGAAATCGAGTCGAAAGTGGTGGAACCGGCGCAGGGCGCATTGTGGCTGGCAAGAAAAAACCAGTAGTCAGGAGTCAGGAGTCGGCAGTCAGCAAAAACCTAACTACCGACTCCCGACTACTGACTCCCGACTCCCATGTCCGACAACCTCACAACCCTGATCCACAGCCACTCGGCTGACGAACTGAAGCGCGCCGCTGCTCACGAGGCGCTAAGCGAAGAACTGGCGCTGGCGTTGCTGGAGCGCCGCGACTTGCCGCCCGAGGCGCTGGAAGCGCTCAGCAAGAACGGGCCCGCCCTGAAGTCGCGCCGCGTGCTGGTCGGGCTCATCGGCCATCCCAAAACACCGCGCCACGTCTCCCTGCCCGCCATCCGCCATCTCTACACCGTCGAGCTCATGCAGTTGGCGCTCTCGCCTGCCGTGCTGGCCGACATCAGGAAGGCGGCCGAGGAAGCCCTGGTGTCGCGCTTGGAAAAAATCACCCTCGGCGAGCGCATCACGCTGGCCCGCCGCGCCTCCGGCCGCGTGGCCGCTGCCCTGCTGCTCGACTCCGAACCGCGCGTGGTCGAGGCCGCGGTCATTAATCCATTTCTTACCGAGGTTCTGGTGGTAAAGGCGCTGCTGTCGGAGAAAGCGCCCTCCGCTCTGGTTGAACTGGTCTGCCATGATGGCAAGTGGTCGTTGCGCCGCGAAGTGCGCATAGCCCTGCTGCGCAACCCGCTCACTCCCGCCGGGCCCGCGGCGGAGTTCGCCCACAGCCTGCCCACCGGCGTATTGCACGAAATGCTGCGGGACTCGCGCCTGCCCGAACCCACCCGCGCCTGCCTCCAGCAGGAACTGCAGTCCCGCGAGCAGGAGGAGGAAATCCGCGGCGGATAATTAGTCTTCTTAGATTTTGTCATCCTGAGCCGCGCGACCGAGCTGTGGCGAGGGAGCGCGTGCGAATGGACCTGCTTTTCCTGTTCTTTCGCAAGAACGCGCGGCTCCTCTCAGGTTGACAGTTTGTATGTTTATCCTTCGTCCTCCGCCGCTCCATGCGTTGTCATCCTGAGCGCGGGCGAATTCGACTGTCAACGACTGTCATCCTGAGCGAGGGCGAATGCCCGACTATTAACGACTGTCATCCTGAGCGAGGGCGAATGCCCGAGTCGAAGGACCCCTGCGTTCTCGACACCGAGATGCGGATGCCAAGGCGTTCATCTGTGACTGACTGTTCCTTCGACTGCGTTGTCTGAGTCGCAACCGAATCAGCCAGTTCGGCTCAGGTCTTTCCCAACAATGAACGGAAAATGCCACAAAAGCAGGTCCTTCGCTGCGCGCAGGATGACAATCCCTAATTTTTACTCTGTGCCCTCTGTGTCCTCTGTGGTTAATTCTGCGGTGTCCTGCGGAAATGCTCCAGAATTGCCTGCGCCTGCGTGCGCGTGACCACGGCGGAGAGCGCCGCTACATCGGCGTCTTTCACCGCCTGCACGCTGCCAAAATGTTGCAGCAGCCGCCGCGTGGTGCTGGCGCCCACGCCGGGAATCTCCAGCAGTTCGGTGGAGCGGTCGCGCATCTGCCGCCGCTTGCGGTGAAAAGTCACGGCAAAGCGGTGCGCCTCATCGCGAATCTGCTGCACCAGGTGGAGCACCGGTGAGTGATGGTCGAGCACCGCCGGCTCGTCTTCCTGGCCGTACACGTAAATGATCTCCTCGCGCTTGGCGATAGCGGCCAGCGGCTGGTTGATGATCTGCAAGCTCTCCAGCGCCTCGGCCGCGGCGTGCAGTTGCCCTAGCCCGCCGTCAATCAGCACCAGGTCGGGCATCTTCTGCTTTTCTGCCTCCACCCGCTTGTAGCGCCTCCCGACCACTTCGCGCATGGAAGCGAAATCGTCCACGCCTTCGACCGAGCGGATGATGAACTTGCGGTAGTCGGATTTCTTCATGCGCCCCTCTTCCCACACCACCATGGAAGCCACGGTTTCCGCCCCCTGGATGTGGGAAATGTCGAAGCACTCAATGCGCTTGGGCAGTTCCGGCAGGCCGAGCGCGTCCTGCAGCGCCTCCTGCACCGCTCGCGCCGCCGGTTGCATCACCCGGAAGCGCTGGTCGTACGATTGCTTGGCGTTGTTGCCTGCCAGGTCAATCAGCGAGCGCTTTTCCCCCCGCTGCGGAACAACAATATGGATCTTTGTGGCGCGGGCGCCCCCGCCCGCGTGGGTCTCGGATATGAGTTCGGCCAGCGTCTCCCGATCCTCGAAATCCACCGGCACGTAAATGCACCGCGGCACATAGGGCGCGTCAATGTAGAGCTGCTTGATGAGCGCCGAGAAAAACTCCCCGGGACTAAAGCCTGCCGAGGCGGTTACCTGCTCTTTGCCGTCTCCGCGTTCTTCGGTAGAGACGTAACTTGTTACGTCTCCAGAGACGTTGCCGGCAACATCTCCACCATTGTTCGCGAGTTCTTCCTCGGCCGTCGGCGTCTCCAAAACCGGTATCTGGTCCCAGAAAAATTCCCGCCGGTCGAGCACCCGCCCGCCCCGCATGTGGAACAGATTGATGGCCAGCATCCCGTTTTCGTAGTGGTATCCGAAAACGTCGGCATCGTCGCTTTCCACCGACGCGATGCGCTGCTTCTCCTGCAGTTGCTCCACCGTGGAGATCAGGTCGCGGTACTTGGCCGCCTGCTCGAAACGCTGCTCTGCCGCCGCCTGCTCCATGCGAGCCCGCAGCGAGCGCACCAGATCGGTGGGTCGCCCTTCCAGGAACATCTTCACGTCATGCACTGCTTCCTGGTAAGCCTCCGGCGTGGTCAGCCCCTCGACGCATGGTCCCTGGCAGCGGTGAATGTAGTACTGCAGGCAGGGCCGCGGATGATAGCGGCTCAGGTCTACCTTGCACGACGGAATCAAAAAATGCCGGTGGATCAGGTCTACGATGCGGTAAGCCAGGTTGGCCGGAAAATACGGGCCGTAGTAAGCGCTGCCGTCCTTGCGCAGCCGCCGCGTCACGTATACCCGCGGGTAGCGCTCGCCCAGCGTGAGCTTCACATAGGGATAAGTCTTGTCGTCCCGCAGCAGAATATTGAAGCGCGGCTTCTTTTGCTTGATCAGGTTGTTTTCCAGCGCCAGCGCTTCCTTTTCGTTATCCACCACGATGTAGTCCACATCGGTGGCTTCGCGCAGCAGCGTGCCCGTTTTGGCATCCTCCGCCCGGCCCAG
This sequence comes from Terriglobales bacterium, assembly GCA_035935775.1. Taxonomy (GTDB): domain Bacteria; phylum Acidobacteriota; class Terriglobia; order Terriglobales; family Acidobacteriaceae; genus JAICWP01. The sequence goes on along the minus strand of DASYWT010000048.1, from coordinate 7,665 downwards.
TAGGAAGTAGGAGCGCACCCGCGAGCGCAGGTTCTTGGCCTTGCCGACATAGATGACCTCCCCCTCGGCGTTCTTGTACTGATACACGCCGGGTTGGGTGGGCAGGGTCCGGATTTTCTGTTGAAGGTCCATGGGAACAGCTACTGGCTAACTGGCTTCCTGGCTGGCTAGCTGGTCGGGCTCATCTTTGATCATAGCGGGTCTGCCCGACCGGGTTGCGAAGTTCGAAGGCTCTTGACTCTTCCCTACTCTCTGGCCGCTGTGTGACAAATTACGGCACTCTTCAGAACCCAAAAATGTTGCCTGCCTAGGGGCCGAATTCCTCCCTGTAAGGTAAAAATTCTACGGCCAAAGCAGGGTTTGCTCACTCGGACACTGTCCGACCGCGTCCCTTTCCCGGCGGTTTTGCTGGAAGTCATTGATTGCCTTACAATTAGATGTCTTTACCTGGCGCTGCGATTGGCAGCGCGCGTGCTCAACCAGCAAACGACGGGACACGCAGGCTGCTCCCGCGCATGGAAGGAGTCTTCCTCATGAATCGGATTTTCCTCTCAGGATTGTTGGCGTCCAGTCTGTTTCTGAGCATCGGCTGCGCCAGTAAGAATTACGTCCGCAATGAAGTTACACCGACAGTTAACAAGGTTAACGAGCTCGACGACATGACCGCCAAGAACAGCCGCGACATTAAGGACGTTGATGCGCGCGCCCAGCAAGGCATTCTGACTGTGAACAACAAGACGGCGGAAGTCGAGCAGAAGGCCCAGGCCGCCGGTCAGGCCGCCGACCAGGCCCAGCAATCAGCCACCACCGCCAGCAACCGGGTTACGTCGCTGGCCAACACGGTCGCCAACCTGGATAACTACCATCCCGTGGTCGAGACCTCGGTTCACTTTGCCTTTAATCGGGACAACCTCACCGGTAAAGCGAAATCCGCCCTGGACGAACTGGGCGCCGAGATCCCCAAGGCCAAGAACTACATCATCACGGTAGAAGGCGGTGCGGACGCTGTCGGCAGCCAGGAGTACAACTATGGCCTGAGCGATCGCCGCGCCGATTCGGTCATCCAGTACCTTGCCTCCAAGTACAACGTTCCGGCTCACAAGATTTACCTGATCGGTTTGGGCAAGGATAAGCCAGTGGCCACCAACAAGACCGCTGCCGGACGCGCCAAGAATCGCCGCGTGGACATTCGCCTGATGACCAACCAGGGCGAAGGTCAGCAGCAGACCGCTCCTTCGACCGGTCCCGCCGCTTCCCTCACCCAGCCTCAGGGCCGCTAAACAAGTTTTCCCTCCTCCCCGGAGGACTTCGCCAACCAGGCCATCCCAGTGGATGGCCTGTTTTTTTTTGTTCAGCAGTCACGAGTCAGGAGTCAGCGAAATCCTTTTGTGCCGCGGGCGCCCTCGCCCGCGGCCTTTGACTTTGCTCGCGCCAACGATTGCCGACCATCCGCCAACGACCGCTCTTCGCCGAAGCCTACTCCCGACTCCTGACTCCTGCAGTAGAATATCGCCATGGTCGTACGCCGTTGGGCCTCTTTGATTGCGCTTGCCCTGGAACTGGCGTTCCCTGTGTGGGCGCAGCAGCCATCGCAGTCCAGCCCACCATCGCAGTCCAGCCAGCCATCGCAGTCGTCCGATCAGAGCAAGACTTCAACCCAGGACCTGCCCTCGGCGCCACAACCGCAGCCCACCGCCGGCCAGAAAAAGCCGGATAAGCTTCCCTCCGCCCCGCCTGCCGAAAGACCTTCCCAGGCGCCGGCGGAACCCGGTCCTTACGGTCCCGCCGGGCCTTCGTCCACTTCGGAGCCGCCACGGGCCACGCCTCCTGCCGATGCCCCCGGCAGCAGCACCAGCAAGGATGACAAGATTGACATCAGTCCGCCGACGGGCGACGCCAAAGCCCACCCCAACGCCGGGCTGGACAACTCCGACATCGGCGAGTTCCATCCTTTCGATCCTCACCGCGCCGCCAAAGACGTGGAGGTCGGCGACTTCTACTACAAGCAGCAGAATTACCGTGCCGCTATCTCGCGTTACCGTGAAGCCCTGCTCTACAAACCCAGCGACGCCATCGCTACTTACCATCTGGCGGATGCGCTCGAGAAGGCGGGCAACCGGCAAGAAGCGATTCAGAATTACCAGGCCTACCTGAAAATCCTGCCCAATGGCCCCAAAGCCAAGGACGCGCACAAGGCTTTGGAGCGGCTGAAGGTGAAGGGAGCTGCCCCCAGCAAACCGGCCAAGACCGCCGCCGCGTCCCAGCCCAAGCAAGCCTCCCAGCCTAAGCAATAGGTTGGCGTTCCCAATACCTGAGTCCGAGCTATCTCATAAATGTCTTTCGGAAGGGCACAGCCTGCCCTGAGCGAAGGCGAAGGGGCTTCAGCCGTGCCGTCCAGAGCCGCAAAATTAGGGGCGACACAAAAATCTTCGCTGCGAAAAATGAAACGCAAGGTCCTTCGACTCGCGCTCGCCTCGTTACCTTCGGTTCGCGCTCGCTCAGGATGACAAGGTGGAAGAAGCAGCGTGCGGCGTGGCTGAAGCCACACCTTTTCAAAATGGGCTTATGAGCTCGCTTATTGCTTCTAGGTACTAGGTACTAGGTACTAGGTACTGGAAACTGGGCACTGGGCACGCGAACTGACCTACTTCTCCACCCGCAGAAAATCCCCCGTGCTCGCATTCACCGCCACCCGCAAACGGGCATCATCGGGACCGTTTCCGTAGATTACATGCCAGATCAGTTCGTTCTCCCGCGGATTCCAGTCGCAAATGTAAATCACGGCTTGCTTGGGATCTTTTTGCAGAAGTTTTTCGCCCCCGTGTTTCTGCGCTACTTCAAAAGCCTTGTCGGTATCAATTTTGAGAAAGCCGATGTCGAAAGCTTGGGTGGAAGTGTTGGATGGGTTGTAGGTGTCTTCCACACCGGGCGAGATGCCGGGCGTGGGAGCATCATCCGCGTCCAGTCCCGACCAGATGTACGGCTTGATGGCGCGGCGCATGGTGGAGGCGAACCCGGCGCGCCATATGCCCGACTTGCCGTCGTGGCCGATGGACTCCTTGCTCAATTGCGAAATAATCTGGTAGGGACGCGCGTCGCCGGCCCACCCGTGCGCTGCGATATAAAGCCGCTGGAACGCCATGCGCCCGGTGCTCAGTTCGGCCTGCTTGGGAGCGGGCTTGGCCGGTTGTTCCGCCGTCTTGTTCGGCTGCGAAGAACACCCCGCCAATACCACGAGCGAGAACACGCCTGCCAGCAGCTTTTTCATGGCCACCATCCTGTTAAAGCTTTTTGCAACCGGGAACGTATCGCACATTCTAAACGAAAGACAAGCCATGCACAGCTACCTGCAACGGGTCCAGCAAGCGATTGACGACGCCGTCTGCGGCATGAGCAACCAGCAATTGGCCTGGCACCGGGAAGGGAAGTGGAGCGCCGCCGCCATCCTGGAGCATTTGTCGCTGACTTATAGCGGCACGGCTAAAAACCTCGAGCGCTGCCTGGCGGCCGGACGGCCCGGCATTACCCGGCCCACCGCGCGCCAGCGCGTGCGTGGCTTTGTGGTGACGCGTTTGCGTTATATGCCTCAAGGGCGGGAGGCCCCCTCCACGGTTGTTCCCAAAGGCGCGCCGCCGGAAAGTGTATTGGCTGACGTGCGCCGCACTCTTTCCGCGGCCGATAACGCCATCAGCCGCTGCGAAGCCCAGTTCGGAGCCGGCGCCAGGATCGCTAACCATCCCATCCTCGGCCCGCTTACCGCTCGGCAGTGGCGAACCTTTCACCTGGTGCACGCCCGCCATCACATGAAGCAGATCGCGCACATCCGGGCGGAAATTGCCGCCGAAGAGAAGGCGATGGCGGCAAGGCGAGGTTGAAAATTATTTCTTGCCCGCGGCCTGCGTTAGAACTTTTTGCGCTGTTTCCGCTCCGAAAACCGGCAGCTCGGGGTCGGCCAGCACGCCGACCTGCTTGAGCACCGACGCCTGGTCCCAATACACGCGCTCGAATGCTACTTTCCCATCGCGAAACCCCACGATCGCCACCAGCGGCACCTCTACCCGGCGACCGGTCGGCGCAATGCCGGGCAGCATCCACGGCATCTCCTGCGTGTGGGTGAAGGAAAAGATCATCTCGTCCACCAGTTGGTTCTCGCCCACGGTGCGCGACACCGGCGTCATGGTCGTGTCCGGCGGCATGCAGGGAATAAATTTGTTCCCATAGAATTCGCGCAACCCGGCCTTACCTGCCGCGCCAGTCATGACCGGGATGTGGTTGACGTAGCCGTCCTCCACCATGGTCGCCAGGGTGGACTCCAGGTTTTGGGTCTGGAATTCGTGCCTGGTGTGCTCTTCCCAGATGCGGGCGAGGTCTGCCGGTTTCATGTCCGCGATTCTAGCCGATCAAGCAAAGAAGAATTGTCACCCTCTTATTGAATTGTCATCTTATTGAATTGTCATCCTGAGGAAGCACGCAACCGCGCTTGCGCGGTGAGTGCGACGAAGGACCTGCTTTTGGTCTTCGGCAGCGAGTGCTAAGGGCTCGCCCGCCGAACCTTTGGCGGCAGTTCCTCAACCGGAAAGCTGAACGTAAACGTATCGCCTTTTCGGACGTTCGTGACCAGCACCGGCCGGAAGCAGACCAGACAGGTGCCGCCCCGGCGGCGTACGCTGGGATAGACGATTCCGGCGGAACCCCGTTTCAGCTGCTGAGCCGCCAGCGCCTGCGAGGCGGTGTAATCATCCATCGCCAGGCAGTCTGCATGCTCTGCCGTTCGCCGCAGATCGTGAAACTCGGCGCAGAAATCGGCCAGGTAATCGAGGTAGTCGCATACCTCCTCCTCCTCCCACGCCGTTTCCCGTAGCCACAGCCGGCGGTGATAAGCCACTTCCGCCTGCGACGTTTCCAATTCGAATCCGGCGTACCAGGCGCCGCGGTCGGGCGAGTTGAATCGCGAGCCCCCGGGCGCGGGATGGCAGAATGCCGCATTGATGATTCGGTAAGAAGGAATCCCGAACACCAGCTCCCTCATATCAATGCCGGGCGCCAGACCCGACTCCGCCAACAGGCGGTCGTTGGTGGCGTTGTCCAGCTCAAAAACCCGATCCAGAGTTTCCTCATCCTCGGTGAGGCGGGCGAGCACGGAAGCGCCCTCGTCGGCAAATTGTGCGGGAATCAGGCGATGGGTGTCGCGCCGGTCAACCTCGCAGGTGGACAGCAAGCTCTACCTGGCGCCCCGGCGGCTGTCCAGCAAACGGCGAACCGAAAGCATTCCCGGCACGCCGCCTCGGGTCAGGACCAGCAGCGGCGGCTCGTCGTGAAACATGGGATTGGAATTAGGACGCGAAATCCACTGCTGCGCCAGCTTCTGGCTGAACAGGATATTCAGCGCCTTAAAGATGCCGATGAGCAGCGAGATGCGCGTGAGCTCATCCTGCGTAAGGACCCCCCGGCGGCTCCGCTTCAGTTCGAAGTACCTGCCGTTGGAAATGCCGCCCAGCAGCGACATGGCGTCTTCGTTGCGCACCGCCCAGATCTCGATCATGCGGAAGAAGACTTCGATGGCGGCGTGGCTGAGGCGCTTGCGGGCTCTCGCGTCAGTCAGGTCCGGCACTTTCCGCAGGTCCAGCCCAAGGTCCGGTGCCGGTGTAGTCAGAGTCAATCATTCTCCAAATCTGTAGATTATTATATCCAAATTTGGAGAAATGGCAAGAAATGACTCCTATCTGCAACTCGAGGTGGATTTTTCGCGCAGCGAACCACGTAACTCGTTACGCCGGTGACACTTAGCTCGAAACAGGGGCTGTCCAGAAGCTCTCTGCAGGCCTGAAAAATGGCAAAAAAGCGTGATTTTTGGCAGGTTTTGGGGCGCGGCAACGTTGCAGCCACCGTGTCTACGCTTGTTCGTTGCTACGTCCGCCTGGAGCCCACAGCTAGCACGCTGGTCAACCAGCCAGCCAGCTAATCCAGTTCATAGGCATGAATCTTGCTGAGCAGGGTGCGGTAGGAGATGCCCAGCTTCTGGGCGGCGTCGTTCTTGTTCCATTTGCAGGCGCGCAGGGTGGATTCGATGCGGGCGCGCTCCGCTTTCTTTTCCTCGGCGCCGTTCTGGCCCCCCAGGCCCAAATCGGCGGCATGAATTTCGCCGTCATTAAGGATGGCGGCGCGTTCCATCACATTTTGCAATTCGCGCACATTGCCCGGCCAGGGATGGCGGCGCAGGGCGGCGCGGGCGTCCTCAGCCAGTGCCAGGCGCGGCTTGCGCAACTCCCGCCGAAAGCGTTCCAGGAAATGTTCGGCCAGCAGTTCCACGTCATCGCCGCGTTCGCGCAGTGCCGGAATGCGGATCGGGAACACGGCCAGCCGGTAGTAAAGGTCGCGTCGAAATTCGCCTGCTTCGGCCGCCGCTTCCAGGTTACGGTTGGTGGCGGCAATCACCCGCACATCCACGGTGAGGCTGGAAGTGCCGCCCAATCGCTCCAGCGTATGTTGCTCCAACACGCGCAGCAGCTTGCCCTGGACTTCCAGCGGCAGTTCTCCGATTTCGTCGAGAAAGATCGTGCCGCCGTCGGCCATTTCGAATTTGCCCAGCTTGCGCGCGTTAGCGCCGGTAAAGGCGCCGCGCTCATGGCCGAAGAGTTCGTTTTCCACCAGCGTTTCCGGAATAGCGGCGCAGTTGAGCGCTACAAAGGGCTTGTTGCCGCGGGCGCTGAGCTGGTGGATGGCGCGCGCGAACAGTTCCTTGCCCGTGCCGCTCTCTCCCAATAGCAGCACGGTAGTGTCTGCCGCCGCGATGCGCTGCATCTCCCGCGCGGCCGCCAGCATGACGGGATGCTCGCCCACCATGCGCGGGAAGCCGTAGCGCTGCGCGTACTCCTCCTTGAGCACCAGGTTTTCGCGCAGCAATTGCTGGCGCTCAATGGCCCGAGCCAGCAGATGCTTCAGATGCTCCAGGTCAATCGGCTTCTGGATGAAGTCATAGGCGCCGTCGCGCATGGCTGCTACCGCGTCCTGGATGCTGCCATAGGCGGTCATCACAATCACGGGCGTGGCGGCGTCGGCCTCCAGCGCTGCGCGCAGCACGTCCATGCCCGTGCCCGAGGGCAATTTCAGGTCGGTGAGGACGGCGGAGAAATGCTCCCGCTCCAGCGCTGCCAGCGCGTCGGCAAGTTGCGCTGCCGGCGTCACCGCGTAGCCCATGCGCTTCAGCGCATGGTTCAGCATCTCGCGCAGTTCGTCCTTATCTTCGACCAGGAGAATGGAATCCATGCACTAGCCTCATGCGAAAGGCGGCAATGCCGGCCGGAGGCCGGCACCACCACATTAATCAGCCACCGAACCGGGCATGCCCTCCCGGCGCGCCTGCTCCTGCATGTTTTCCAGCTTCTGCTTAGCTTCATCCAGATGTTTCTGCTTGGCGTCCAGCTTCTCGCGGTATTCGCGGTCCTGCTTCGCCCAGTCCGCCTGGTTGCGCAGGGCGTTGCCGGCGTCCGCGTAGTAGGCCGCAGCCCGCAGGCGATACTCGCGCTGCATGACATCAATTTCCCGCTCCAGCAGCGAGATTTGCTGTTTCTGGTCGGCGAAGCGCTGCTTCCACTGCTGGATGGCGGCGTCGCGCTTTTCGGCGTAGGTCTTTTTATCTGCGTCGGGCTTCTGCTTGTCCGCGGC
>DASYWT010000047.1:0-8077 GCA_035935775.1 Terriglobales bacterium | reverse complement strand
AGCGGCAGGGCGTGTGGCGCTTCAAGAAAAGTGAAGCTGGCAGCGGCGCCATGGGCGACCTGCTCTCCCATTCCGTTGATCTGGCGCTCATGCTCAACGGTGAAATCAGCGAGCTTTCATCCATGCTCAAGACCTTTGCCCCTCCCCCTCGCGACGTGGACGACGCCGTTCTGCTGCTGGCGCGCTTTGCCAATGGCAGCATCGGCAGCTTCGAGGCCACGCGTTACGCGATTGGCCGCAAGAATTACAACCAGTTTGAGATTCACGGGTCCAAGGGCATGCTGCGCTTCAACCTGGAGGATCTGAACCGCCTGGAATTCTTCGATTGCGGCGACAAGCAGGAAGTACAGGGCGGGCACCAGGTGCTGGTCACTGGGCCAGGACATCCATACGTGGATCACTACTGGCCGCCCGGGCATATCATCGGCTACGAGCACACCTTCACTTCCACGCTGGCGGATTTTCTGGATGCGCTGGCCAAGAACCAGCCCTTTCACGCCAACTTTGACGACGCGCTTCAGGTGCAGCGCGTGCTGGAAGCGGTGGAGCACTCGGCGGCCGATGGGCACTGGATGAAGCTGAGCAAGGGCGCCCTGGCTGCCGATTAGGTTGGTGAGGGGATCACCCACCACTATTTGCGGGCCCCGTTTTCGTTGTCTGCCACCACGCCATCGCTCTGCTTCTTCAACATTTCCACGCCCTGAGCAAAGGTCATATGACCGGGGACGCGGCGAAAGTTGCTGGAATCCTCGGTGGTCTGGATGTTGATGCTCTTGAAAAAGAGCGCCTTGCCGGTAAAGTTCAGCTGCATGTGGGTGGTTGTCCAATAACCGCTGGCAACCGGCGCCTGCACCACCACAAAGCGTCCGCCGCGGTCCAGGTGGCCGAGGATGCCCCAGCCAAAGTTCACATCCTTGAACAGAGTGCCGTCAATGCGGGCGATGCGCGCCTGCTGAGGTTCGATAAGCAGGAAGCCATTCATGCCCGTAAAGACCTGCTGCTCGCGGCTGGGGGGATCGAAAGAAGGATTGGGCGCGAAACTCAGCCGCACCAGTTGCAGTCCATTCAGTTCTTCTGTGCCTTCGTACTGGTAGCGGAAAGCATCGGGCAGGCACTTGACCATGCGGGTGACGCGCTCCGAATCGTCCTTCTGCTGCTTCAATTTCTTGTTCAACTCGGCAGGATTGTGCTGTAACTGTTCCAGGCGGGCGAATTCTTGCTGTCGTTGCTCGGGGGTAAGCGGCTGGTCATTCATGGCCACCAGCATGCCGGCGGTGCCTTCCGCGGTTTCTACGTATTCCCGAGTCTGCACATTTTTTGGGTTTTGGCGGCGCACGCGGAACATGAGGCTCACGTCATCGTTGCCCGCTTTAATTTCGTTGGCTACCGCCCGCTGAACCAATTCCTGGGGATTAAACGAAGGTGGAGGTGTTGTACTCGGAGTACCGTTCTGTTGCGGAGTCTGCTGCGAGAAACCTGACGCTAAGGTGATCGCTACGAACGCCGCCGTAGCCCACACCGGTCCGATACTGCGGATCATGATTGCGGTCCTGACTGCCTGGGGTTCTGTATAGAAGTCTACCCAATTAGAGTCTCTGAATGCCAATACTGTTGCTTTCCCGTTATGGCGCAATGCAAGTGGCAGAAAGCAATAGAGCGTTTGCAGGTACCCGGGGAGAAAAACAGGGCGAGAAGAGATCATCGGCTCGCTCGAAAAGGCAGTCCCAGTGATTTTTAAACCACGTGGCGTGAGGAGGCCGCTGTTCCCCTGGTATTACCGGCCTCTTCCCGTTCCGTGGCACTTCCGAGCGAGCCGACACCTGGGATGTAGCAAGGCAACTACCAAACATAGCCGGTGCGGAAGAATGAAAATGAGCATTTTTAATCAGTAGCAAAGGTTGGGCCCGGTGGAAGGCCGGGCGGCCGCGAAGACCTCCGGCACAGGGACACCGATTGTGAAACTCCCGATGCAAGGGCTGAGCACGCGGATACCAGCCGCTTCCAAGGCTCATTCCGGGGGTACTCTAAAGGCAGTGAGTGGGGAGTTCTTCAGTAACCCTCTAAATCCGCTCCGGATGCGCTAAAATCCATGCTCAACCAACGGTTTAGCTTAAGTCTTTGGATTGCGGGCGCCAGGGCTGGCGTCGAGTGCTCTTGGCCGCGGCAAGGCTAAACCTAATGGCTGGAGTCACTTACATGTGGAAGCGCAAAGAGGACGAAGAAGCTGAAGGGACAGGAAGAATGCAAGGCAGTTTTACGGCGCCGCCTCAGGGCCATCCGGAACCGCCGCGCGTGACCGCTCCGGTAGGCGGAACGGCGCACATAGGGCGGTCGGTGCTGATCAAAGGCGAACTGTCGGGTAGCGAGGACTTGTACGTGGACGGGACGGTGGAAGGCAACATCGAATTGCCAGGAAGTAACCTGGTGGTCGGCCCCAACGGGCGGGTGCGGGCGGGTATTCGCGCACGCGGGGTGATCATTGAAGGCAAGGTGGACGGCGATATCGAAGCCACTGAACGGGTGGAGCTGAGAAAAAGCGCCGTGCTTATGGGCAGTATTGTTACCCAGCGAGTTTCCATCGAAGATGGAGCATTTTTCAAAGGCGGAGTAGATGTGAAGCGGCAGACGGCGGCGGCAGCGGCGGCCCAGCCGACACCGGCGCGGCCCGAGATGAAGCGCGAGGTCGCCCCGGCAACAGCTTCGGCTGTGGCGCCGGCGGGTGGCAGCATTACGCCCCCCAAAGCGCCACTGGTGGAGCAAAAGAAGTCTTAGACTCCCCACTCGCGCCTTAAAGCGATACACTTAAGACTCAAACCGTACGAAAAAAGTCACGGCGTTCTATGGGTTCTGTGGCGCAGAGTCTTCGAAAGCTGTTTCGCGGTGGCTCCGGGAGCGAGCCAACCTCGGCACCGAAGGCACGCACGCAGTCGCGACCGTCGCGCCGCTCCAGCGGGCTGGGAGAATTGACGCGCGCGCTGGCCGGCCGCGAAAGCCTGTGCGTCCTCGATATCGGAGCTACTTCCCCGGATAACATTCAGCATTTCACCGAACTCGGCTACAAGGTTTACAGCGAGGACGTGTTGCTGGCGTCGAAAGACCGCGACTATGTAGTGACCGATGCCGACGACAAACAGGCGGTAGACGAGAAGCGGTTTCTCGGCGACAACCTCAACTACGGTCCGCAGACATTTGATGCGGTGCTGTGCTGGGACATGGCCGACTACATGGAAGAACCACTGGTAAAGCCGGTGGTAGCGCGCCTGTGGTCGGTGCTGAAGCCCGGCGGTCTGGTACTGGCGTTCTTCCATACCAAGGATGCGGGGCCGGACGCCCCTTTTTACCGCTACCACATTGCCGGTAACGACAATGTGGAATTACAGCTTCTGACTGGCGCCGGGAGCCGCAACGGCGGCGCGCCGGGATGGCGGCTGCAGCGCGTGTTCAATAATCGCCACATCGAAAATCTCTTCCGCGATTACGCCAACATCAAGTTCTTCCTCGCCCGCGACAACGTGCGCGAAGTTCTGGTCAAGCGCTAGTAAGTCTCGTCACCTGGGAAGCCAGCAGAGCAAGAGCCCTTTGACATAACTTGTAGCGGGCCGGCCTGTGCGCCATGCCCTATAATGGCCCGCACGCATGGCTTTGACCTCTGGCACGAAACTTGGTCCTTATGAAGTCCTGGGCCCGCTGGGCGCCGGCGGGATGGGTGAAGTTTACCGGGCGCGCGACACGCGGCTGGATCGCAGCGTTGCCATCAAAGTCCTGCCGGCACACCTTTCCTCAAATCCTGATCTGAAGCTGCGACTGGAACGCGAGGCGCGGGCCATCTCCTCGTTGCAGCACCCGCACATCTGCGTGCTGCACGACGTTGGTCATCACGACGGAACTGACTATCTCGTGATGGAGTACCTGGAAGGGGAAACCCTAGCCGATCGGTTGCGCAAAGGCCCGCTGCCGCTCGATCAGGCGCTCAAGATCGGAGTCGAAATTGCCGACGCGCTCGACAAGGCGCACCGGCGCGGCATTATCCACCGCGACCTGAAGCCGGGGAACATCATGCTTACCGGCGCAGGGGCGAAATTGATGGACTTCGGACTGGCCAAGCCGGGCGCTCTGACCACTGCCGCAGCCGCTGACGTGCAACGCGGTCTCACCCCCTCCAGCCCCACCAGTCCCGTGGCAGTCGCTACCGGGGGAGCCAACCCGCTGACAGCCGCGGGAACGGTGGTCGGAACCTTTCAGTACATGGCGCCGGAGCAAATCGAAGGGCAAGAAGCAGACACGCGTTCCGATATCTTCGCGCTCGGGGCCGTGCTTTACGAGATGGTCACGGGCAAGCGGGCTTTCGAAGGCAAGTCGCAACTCAGCGTGGCCTCCGCCATTCTGGAGAAGGAGCCAGCCCCCATCTCCTCCATACGGGCGCCCATTTCGCCCGCCTTGGAGCACGTGATCTCACGCGCCCTGCAAAAGGATCCCGAAAAGCGGTGGCAAAGCGCCGGCGATATCCGCGCAGAACTGGAATGGGCGAGCGAGCCGCGCAATGCCGCGGCGACCGTCTCCCGCCCCACGGGTTCGGCTTGGGCGCGACTTGGCCGGCCCTGGCTCCTCGGCGTTGCCGGCCTGATAGTTGTGGCCGCGCTTATTGTCGCCGGCTTGAGCTTGCGGCAAAAACCACCCCAACTTCACCGGCTCATGGCATCTATTTCGCCGCCGGAAGATACCGAATTCGATCTTGTAGGCGATTATGGGGCGCCGCCGGTGGTTTCACCCGATGGCGCCTATGTGGTCTTTGGCGCAGGCGATCGCATCTGGTTGCGCTCGCTCGAATCGAGCGAAACGCGCGCTCTGGAGGGAACGGAGACGGGCTCGTTTCCTTTCTGGTCGCCGGATAGCCGCAGGATCGGCTTCTTTGCTAGCGGCAAGTTGAAGCTGGTAGACATCGCCGGTGGCGCGCCGGTGACGCTATGCGAGGCGCCTAACCCGCGCGGTGGCGCGTGGAGCCGGCAAGGCGTGGTGGTATTCGCGCCCAATATTCGCAGCGCGCTTTACCGCGTTTCTGCCAGCGGCGGAACACCGGCGCCGGTGACCACGCTCGATAGCTCCAAGCACAGCACCCACCGCTGGCCTGAGTTCCTGCCCGATGGCGATCACTTCATTTACCTGGCCACCAACCACGCCGGGCAGCAGGAATTCAGCGGCATCTACCTGGGATCGTTGAGCGGAGGGGGAAAGATGGAGAGTCGGCTGCTGATTCGTGCCGAGTCGAGCGCGCAGTATGCGTCGGGCTATCTCCTGTTCGTGCGCCAGTCGGATTTGATGGCGCAGCGTTTCGACCCCAGCCGCCTGGCGCTGCAGGGAGATCCCGTGCGCCTGGCGGACACCGCGCTTAACGACTCAGGTATTTGGCGGGGAGTGTTCTCCGCCTCGAACAATGGATTGCTGATTTGTGCCCGGGGGTCCAACGCGGCCCAGCAAGGCCAGTTGACCTGGTTCGACGAGCACGGCGCCGCCCTGGGGACGGTGGGGGAGCGTGGCAGCAACGACCCGCGGCTTTCTTCCGACGGACATCGCGTCGCGCTTGAGTTCGGGGACCCCAACCCGGATATCTGGATCTTCGACACCGTCCATGGTGTTCGCAGCCGCGTCACCACTACCGGCGACAACACTAGCCCAGTATGGTCGCCGGACGGGAAAACCGTCGCCTTTCAGACCGTTCGGGTGAAGGCCAACAAAGGCCAGCTGGCGGTAAAGTCGGCGGACGGAACCGGAAGCGAGCGCCTGCTGTATCCGGAAGACCAGTGGCAGGCGCCCACGGATTGGTCGCCAGACGGCAAATACCTGCTGTACGATCGCGGCGATCCCGGCATTACCGACATCTTTGCCTTGCCGCTGGCTGCCGGGCAGAAGCCATTCCCCTTCGTGCAGACCCCGGCCTGGGAACGGAGCGGGGTATTTTCTCCGGACGGGCACTGGGTGGCTTACACCTCACGCGAGTCCGGCCGCGACGAGGTGTATGTTGCCCCCTTTCCTGGCCCAGGAACTAAGTGGCAAGTTTCCTCCAACGGCGCACGCACACCGCGCTGGCGGCGCGACGGCAAAGCCTTGTTTGCGGTAAGCGGCGACGGCATCGTCGAATTTCTCATTACCATCAACGGCGGTTCTCTCCAGGCCGGTGCGCCCAAGGTTCTGTTCCAGACCGCGATGGGAGAAACGTTATTATTCTCTGCCGCCTATGATGTGACGCCGGACGGGCGCTTCATCATCAACACTCTGGGAAAATCGCGCATCGGGAACCGCCCGCTTACACTCATCGTGAATTGGACGGCTGGTTTAGGTCAGTAGAAAAACGAGCCCTCTCGATAAGGATAAGGCGTTTTCCCTTACCCCTTCTTTTCCCCGCACAAACGTCAGGAGGGGAAAATTAATGCCTGCCAAGTCTGCTTAGCAAGCCGCGCCCCGGGTTCTCCTCACCACGAAAGCAGGCAGGCCGGTGTGTTCGAGCAGACGGACAAGGGGGGCGCGTAAAGCGGCGGGCAGGCCCAGCAGGCGGCGGTAACGCGCGGCATTGCCAAAAAGGGGAAGGAATTCGCGCTCGTAGTTCTGCTGGTAAGCGAGACCGGCAGCGGCCAGCGTGACTTCACCCCGCCAGAAGGGAAGCAGGCATTGGGAGGCCGAAGCGCCGCTGCGCAGAGCGAGCGCGATGCCATCACCCGCAAATGGGTCAATGAAGCCGGCGCTATCGCCGGCCAGGAGCGCACCCTCGCTCACCGCGACCGGGCGGTGGAAGATGAGGGGCGACGTGCTCACCGGGTCCGAGGCAGGCTGCCAGCGCAGGCTGCGGTTCTTCAGGCTGGAATGGAGCGCGAAAACACCGGGCAGAGTGGTAGCGCGGTCAGCGCGCACCATGGCCGAGACATTAATCAAATTGCAGCCAACCGGTTGTACCCCGCAGTAGCCGCCCGGGAAAAAATATAGATCCACCGAAGAGGCCGGGCTCGGCTCGCCAAAATGCGCTTTGATGCCCAGCCACTTGAAGCGCGCGGTGGCAGGGGGGCGCGGACTGAGGCTGGACCAGCGCCCGGAGGCGTTAATGATGCTGCGCGCTTCGAAATTGCCTTGCCCGGTTCCGACCAGGAACGGGCCGTAGCCGGAAAGACGCTGCACGGTGGTTTGCAGGCGAGCATCCGCTCCAGCCGCCTGCGCGGCGCGCCAGAGCGCCAGGTCGAGGTCGAAACGGGAGATGCTGGCAGAGGGAGGATGGATGCGTGCGTCAAGCTGGCGGCCGTCGAGGAAAATGCGCGCCGCCGGGATTCGCGGCGCACCGTCCACGAGGCCAGTATGCGGGGCCAATAGAGATTGCAGCAGGGCGAGGGATTCCGCGGAGACAAATTCCCCGCACACTTTGTGGCGGGGAAAACGGCCATGTTCCAGAATAAGGACGCGAGCTCCACTGCGGGCAGCAGTGATGGCGGCTGCCGTCCCCGCGGGTCCTCCTCCGATGACGATCAGGTCGTACATTATTCTTCAGCCTGCGGCCGCCGGCCCTCGGCTCCTGGCGCGTACTTCCAGGCGATTACGCCCATGCGAAACAGGTAATGGCAGCTGAATTCGAGGTGGGCGGCGCCCGCGCGCTCGAGCATGTGCTGCATCTCCTCGACAGTATAAGCACGGCGAACCGACGCGGGGGCGTCGTGCCGGGTAAGACGGCTGCGGTACAGAGGGAAACCGGCATAGACCAGCCACAAATGCAAAGGATGGCGGATCAGGTCGTTGATCAGCACGGCCAGGCGGCAGACGCGCAAGCCTTCGCGCACGAAGCTCAGCAATTCATCCGGCTCCAGGTGGTGCGCAAACAGGGTGCAGCTCACAAGGTCGAAGCTGGCGTCACGGAATGGGAGCGTTCGCGCGTCCCCCACCACCGCGGGGCCGGAACTGTTCAGGTGGGCCAGGGAACGATCGAGAAGGGTGGGGCTGAGTTCGATGGCGCGCCGCCGCAGGCGAGCCCGCGTGCGCTCGGGAACATAGCCGGAGCCTGCTGCCACCTCCAGCAGAGAGAGTGAACGCTTGCCGGTCCGGT
>DASYWT010000046.1:0-16145 GCA_035935775.1 Terriglobales bacterium | reverse complement strand
TCCACGCGCAGCCCCGCCAGTACATCTTTCAGCGCCGGCACCTTCAGTCCGGCTCCCGCAAAGGCCTGCTCGATGGTGCGCTTGGACTCGGCTTCTTCATCCTTAAACACCACCGCCCGTCCCGCCGTGCGCACTTGCTCGCCAGTGACCGCAAGCTTGTTTTCTCGTAGCAGCGCGTCCAGCACTGCGCTGAATACTTCGGCGCGCAGCCCCATCCTCTCCCGTAGTTCTTCCTTGCTGATACCCGCTACCAGCGGGTTGGCGCGGTGAAACTCCTCCACAGTCGCCAGCGCCTCGTTCTTCGCTTGCGCAAAGGCTTCGGCGGACACGAGCACGTCTCCGAAGCGCAACAAAGCGCCTTTCAGCGATGCGGCCTGCGTTTCTACCTGGTCACGCCGCCACCCGGTTTCGGACACCGCATCACTGAGCGGCAAGCCGCTCTGACCCCGGCGGGCCACCCGCGCGACCAAAATCTCCTGGGCCGTTCCCTTGGCCAATACCGGCAGCAGCGCCTCCGCGCTCTCCTTTGCGCCCTTCCCTGCCAGCGGCGCGGCATCCAGCACCTTGCCGCCGCCGATGGTCACCACCGGTGAAAACTGGCGCAGGATGAAGCGGTCGCCCGGCAGCAGCAGCAGGGGCTCGGCTGTGCGCAACTGGGCAAACCCGGACTGCCCCGGAGCCAGTTGCCTGCCCCCATAAAGCACAACTTCCGCGACCGTTTCCGCAGTGTAGACATGGAGGTGGACGCGGCCACGATCTTTCAGCGGGCGGGCGGACGACAAAAGCGCCAAGGAAACATCCGCTCGGTTGCTGGTGCGAAACGTGGCCGGCGGCGCCAGCGCCATGCCGCGCGCCAGCTCTTCCTTGGTAACGCCCGCCAGATTCAGCGCCGTGCGCTGGCCCGCGGCAGCCTGCTCAGCCGGCTGCCCGTGCACCTGCACGCCGCGCACACGCGCCCGCCGCTGTCCAGGAAAAATCTCCAGCTCTTCTTCCTTGTGGATGCTTCCAGCCAGCAGCGTGCCCGTCACCACCGTGCCGAATCCTTTCATCACGAACACGCGGTCAATGGGAAGACGGGCCAGGGCGGTCGCGTCCCGCCGCTGCACCTCTCTCGCCGAACGCGCCAAGGTCTGCTTCAAGTCCTGAAGACCGGCGCCGGTCTTGGAACTTACGGCAATCAACGGCCCGCCCTCGAGAAAGGAACCGCGCAGGAAATCCTCAACCTCCAGCCGCACCACCTCGAGAGTGTCACGGTCCACCAAATCGGACTTGGTGAGTACGGTGATGCCGCGGCTTATCCCCAGCAGCCGGCAAATATCGAAGTGCTCGCGGGTTTGCGGCTTGATGGATTCGTCGGCCGCGATCACCAGCAGCACCAGGTCAATGCCGCCCACGCCGGCCAGCATGTTGCGCACAAAGCGTTCATGCCCGGGAACGTCCACGAAACCCAGGCGCAGAGTCTCCCCGCCGGGGACTGGCAATTCGAGGTGCGCAAAGCCAATGTCAATGGTGATCCCGCGGCGCTTTTCTTCTTCCAGGCGGTCGGGATCGGTCCCGGTGAGCGCCTTGACCAGCGCCGACTTGCCGTGGTCTATGTGTCCGGCCGTGCCTACGATGACAGACTTCACACAGCCATCATATAAGGCCGCGACTTGAAACTTGAAACTGCCTCGCTTGAGCCTGGGCCTTCTCTCGTGGGATAGTAAGCACTGCAATGGCCGACCGCCTGATCACCGTAGCCAGTTTCCGCGACCTGCCGCAGGCGCTGCTGGCGAAGGGAGCGCTGGATTCCACTGGCATACCCTGTTTCCTGGCCAATGAGAACATCGTCCGTCTGGACTGGCTGCTGGCCGGCGCCGTGGGCGGCATCCGCCTGCAAGTGCCCGAAGAGGAAGCGGAAAAAGCGCTGGAAGTGCTCAACGATGGCATTCCTGCTGTCTTCTTTTCGGAAAAAGGCGAGCTCTACGAGCAGCCGCAATGTCCTAACTGCGACTCCTTAAACATCTCCTACCAGGACCGCAACCGCTGGGTGACGTTCCTCTCCTGGCTGATGCTCAGCATCCCTCTGCCTTTTCCTAAGGAACTGCGCTGGGTGTGCCAGAAGTGCGGCTACGAGTGGGAAGCGGAAGAACCCGCCGCCTGACCCCAAACGGGGCGCCCAGGGTCCGCTGGTTGACGGTTCCTGAGCGTGTCCCGACTAGAATCAGGACATCGTTACTTATCCTTCTGTGATGCGGTCGCGCGCCACAAGGGTTTCCGCTATACCATCATCGCCGCAATTATCGTGGCGCAGCCTTGCCCCTGCGAGAAGCTCACGGTCATCATGCCATTCAACCCAAACTGGCTGGCTACATTGCCGCAGAAGGTGAGGGTTTCGGCCAGACCGTTCTGCGGGGCCGGCAGGACAAATGTCACCAGCGTCACCGGCGAACCAATTGAACCAGTCAGCTGAACGATGCTGATAAATCCGGTGATGGAGACGAACGTTGTCGGGAAAAGCGAGACGATGGTCGAGCAACCTCCCCCTTGCGTGAACTGCACAGTCGCGAATGTATTCAGCGAAAACTGATTGGCCACATTTCCGCAGAAGGTGATGGTCATGGTAGGAGTGTTCTGTGGAAGCTGCGGGATAAACGTAACGACGGTGACCAGCGAATTGCTGCCGAAATTGGTGGCCGATGTGGTCAGCTGAATTGTGTTTACAAATCCGCTGACCGACAAAGGCGCGGCATTGATTCCAGACACCGTCATCAGCCGGTGAGGATCTCCGCCGCATCCGAGCAGCCCAATGAGAAGCAAAGCGTACAGACCTTTCATGGGGGGCCCCTCAGAACGGTCAAATGTAAAGACCGTGTACTCACCAGATAGATGCCCGGGGGTGGCCCAAGGGAATCGGCTTCCTGGCTGAAACTAGAAATTTTTCCGTAGACCGGAAAACTCACAGTAGAATCCCGGCGCGGAAGATGCCCGCCAATTCCTTTCGTCATGAGAAAATAGAGCTTCCGCGAGCCCCAACATGAGCCCTGTCCTTAGCCCTGCCGCCATTACGCCGGAAGTCGTGCGCGAGCACGGCCTGACCGCCGAGGAGTACGACAAGATCCGCCAACTCCTGGGCCGCGAGCCCACCATCACCGAACTGGGCATTTTCAGCGTAATGTGGAGCGAGCACTGCTCTTATAAGTCCTCCCGGGTGCACCTACGCCGCCTGCCTACCCGCAGCCGCCGCGTGGTGCAGGGTCCCGGAGAGAACGCTGGCATTATTGACATTGGAGACGGCTGGGCCTGCGCCTTCAAGATCGAGTCCCACAACCACCCTTCCTTCATTGAGCCGTTCCAGGGCGCAGCCACCGGGGTAGGCGGCATCCTGCGCGACATTTTCACCATGGGGGCGCGGCCGGTGGCAGTGATGGATTCGCTCAGATTCGGCCCGATCCGAACCGGACAGCCGAGAGCCTGCCCTGAGCCTGGCGAAGGGGCGGCTGTCTCCACACAAGCACTTCCCACACAGGCGGAAATTCACAAGAACCACTCCATCCTGGAAGGCGTGGTGAGCGGAATTGCCTCTTACGGTAACTGCTTTGGCGTGCCCAACTTAGGCGGTGAAACCAAGTTTGAAGAGTGCTATTCCCGCAACCCGCTGGTCAACGCCTTTGCCCTCGGCCTGGTGCGGCGCGACCAGATCTACTACGCCAAGGCCTCTGGCGAAGGCAATCCCGTCATCTACGTGGGCGCCAAGACAGGCCGCGACGGCATCCACGGGGCCACCATGGCCAGCGAAGAATTCAGCGAGGCCTCGGAAGCCAAGCGTCCTAACGTCCAGGTGGGCGACCCCTTCCTGGAGAAACTGCTGCTCGAAGCCTGTTTGGAAGCGATGGAAACCGGCGCCGTGGTCGGCATTCAGGACATGGGCGCCGCCGGCCTTACCTGCTCGACCTGCGAAATGGGTGCTCGCGGGCACGTGGGGCTGGAAATCGAACTCGACCGCGTTCCCCAGCGCGAAACCGGCATGAGTCCCTACGAGATCATGCTCAGCGAGTCGCAGGAGCGCATGCTGCTGGTGGCCGCCCAGGGGCGCGAGCAGGAAGTTCTCCGCGTCTTCGAAAAATGGGGCCTGGACGCGGTGGTTGTGGGCAGGGTCATCAACCAGGACACCATGCACGTGCTGCAGCACGGCGAGGTCGTGGCGGAAATCCCCAACACCGCCCTTACCGACGAGGCCCCGGTTTACGCCCGCCCTATGGAGCGCTGGGAACCGCCGGTGCCGCGCGACATGCCCGAGCATGTCCGCCTCGGGGAAACGGCGGACCTCACACCCCAACTGCGCCGGTTGCTCGCCAGCCCCAACATCTGTTCCAAGCGCTGGGTGCACGAGCAGTACGATTCCATGGTCCAGGTGAATACCGTGGAAGGCCCGGGAGGCGGCGATGCCGGTCTAATCCGGGTGAAGGGCACCCGGCGCGCCCTGGCCATGGCGCTCGACGGCAACGGCCGCTGGTGCTATCTCGACCCTAAGCTGGGCGCCATGCATGCCGTGGCCGAGTCGGCGCGTAACGTGGCCTGCAGCGGCGCCACTCCGGTCGCCGCCACCAACTGCCTGAACTTCGGCAACCCTGAGAAACCGGAAATCATGTGGCAGTTCGCCCAGGTCATTGACGGCATCACCCGCGCCTGCGAGGAACTGGAAGTTCCCATCACCGGGGGCAATGTCAGCTTTTATAACGAAACCCTGGGCGAGGCCATATATCCCACGCCGGTGCTGGGCGTGGTGGGTATCCTGGAAGATGTGGAGAAAGCAGCCTGGCCGCATTTCCGCGAGCCCGGTCGCAGCCTGCTCTTACTGCGCGGCTCGGAGCCCGGCGACCTGACCGACGCCCAGGCCGAGTTCGGCTCCTCCGAGTACGCCAAAGAAATCCTGGGCGAGCTTTGGGGCTTCCCTCCGGCGCTGGAACTAGAAAGAGAAGCGGCGCTGCAGAAGTGCCTGATCGAAGTGATTCAGACGGGGCTGGTTGAGTCCGCGCACGACCTTTCTGAAGGTGGCCTGGCTGTGACCGTGGCCGAATGTGGCTTCCGCAACGGGGTGGGCGCGCGCCTGGAACTGGCCGCCGGCGAACTACCCGCCGAGCCTGTGCTTTTCGGGGAAGATGCCAGCCGGGTGGTCGTCTCCTGCGACCCGCAGCAGGTACAACGAATCCAACAAGTAGCTGGAAAATTCGGGGTCGCCGCCGACCTTATTGGGGCTACAATCGCTGACAATCTGGAAATTATGGTGGATGGCAAGCCAGTGGTGTCGGCTCCTGTAACGGAGTTGCGGGACGCCTGGGGCACCGCCCTGGAGCGCGCCCTGCACACTGAAACCGAGGAGCGCCTGGTGCCGGGAGCGCTGCAAAAAAGCTAAGTAGCGCCGCCGTCCCGGCGGCCCGATGCGCGGGCGGGACGCCCGCGAGACAGCCGGCCAGAGGCCGGCGCTACGAATCGAGTTCGAAGCTAGGAGCTGAAGCCAACAGGCATGCCGGACAAATTCAAAGACGAATGTGGCGTGGTTGCCATCTACGCTCATCCTGAGGCGGAGACCCTCGCCTACCTCGGCTTGCACTCACTGCAGCACCGCGGGCAGGAATCAGCCGGCATCGCCAGCTCCGACGGGGTGAATATCCGCGTGCACAAGGCCATGGGCCTGGTGGCCGACATCTTCACGGAAGAGGTGCTGGCCAAGCTGCGCGGCACGCTGGCCATCGGGCACACCCGCTATTCCACCGCCGGCGATTCTGCCCTCCTAAACGCTCAGCCCATCATGGCGCGCTCCCATAAAGGCACCATCGCGCTGGCGCACAACGGCAACCTGGTCAATGCGCTCGAAATCCGCACCCGGCTGGAGACCCAGGGTTCTATCTTCCATACCAACAGCGATACTGAAGTCATCGTCCACCTGATGGCGCAATCCCGCGAGCACACGCTCCCAGAGGCGATCGCCGATGCGCTGCGCCAGGTGGAAGGCGCTTTTTCCCTGGTGATGGTGACGCCCGACCGTATCCTGGCTGCCCGCGACCCGCGCGGCTTTCGTCCCCTGGCCATGGGGCGGATTTCCGCCAGTGGTCGCGCCGACACGATCGTTTTCGCTTCTGAAACATGCGCCTTTGACCTGATCGGCGCCCGCTACGAGCGCGAGGTCAAGCCCGGCGAAATGGTGGTGGTGGGGCCGGAGGGCGTGTCCTCGAAGTTTTACTCTCCCGCACAGCCGCACTCGGCTTGCATCTTTGAACACGTGTACTTCTCGCGGCCCGACAGCCTGGTCTTCGGCAGGCCCGTAGAAATCAGCCGCGAGCAGTTGGGACGCACTCTGGCCCGCGAAGCGCCCGCCGATGCCGATATTGTCGTGCCCGTGCCCGACTCCGGCGTCAGCGCCGCCATGGGTTATGCCGCCGAAAGCGGCATCCCTTTCCGCTTCGGCCTCATTCGCAATCACTATGTTGGCCGCACTTTCATCGAACCCCAGCAGCACGTGCGTGATTTCGGAGTCAAGCTCAAGCTCAACCCCGTGCGCAGCGTGCTGCAGGGCAAACGCGTGGTGCTGATTGACGATTCCATCGTGCGCGGCACCACCAGCCGCAAGATTGTGCGCATGATCCGCCAGGCGGGCGCCAGCGAAGTGCACATGCGCATCTCCTGCCCGCCCACCATCTCGCCCTGTTTCTACGGCGTGGATACGCCCTCCAAGCGCCAGCTCATTGCCGCCAACAAATCTGTGGAAGAGATCCGCGAATACATCGGCGCTGACTCTCTAGCCTATCTTTCCGTGGAGGGCTTGAAGCGGGCCTGTGGCGAAGGCGAGAAAACCACCTACTGCACCGCCTGCTACACCGGCAAATACCCCACCGAGTGGGTGGACGTGGAAGAAATCCAGCCCGCCAGCGCCAAATCAGACTAGTGTAGGGACAGCCGCCCTCGGCTGTCCGGGCGAGCATAGCTCGCCTCAGAGTCTTCTTTTGTGGCGCGGGCGCCCCGCCCGCGTATGCCCTCCGCAGGAGGGCGTCATCCCGAGGGCCTTTCTGGCTCGAAGGATCTCGCGTGTAGAAACGAAAAATTTCGGTGCTGCCCGCGAGATGCTTCGGCGTTGAAGCGCCTCTGCATGACGCCGAATTCCCGTAGCCCCTACGCCACTCCCGCTACCCGGAACAGCTTCATCTGCTCTTCGAACTTCACGCCTTCCAGTTCCAGCAGCCAGCGCTTGGCCGGCAATCCGCCGCCGTAGCCGCCCAGGGTGCCGTCCGACGCGATCACGCGGTGGCAGGGCACCACGATGGCCACAGGATTGTCGTGGTTAGCCATGCCCACGGCACGAAAGCCGCGCGGCTGGCCCACCGCCTGCGCGATCTCAGCGTAGGTGCGAGTTTCGCCATAGGGAATGTCGAGCAGCGCTTGCCAGCAGCGCCGCTGGAAATCGGTGCCGCGGAGGTCAAGAGCAAAGCCGAACTCCCGCCGGCGCCCGGCGAAATACTGTTCCAGGTCACGCGTGAAGGGGCGCAGTTTGGCCGCCGACTCCTGCCAGTTTGCCTGCGCAAAATGTCCGTTTCGAGGCGGGAACACCCCGCGTTCGAATTCCAGCAGCGCCAGGCCGCGCGCGGAGGCTGCCAGCAACAGCGGGCCCACTGGAGAGGAGGGAATGCGCCAGTAATGCAGGGTTTCCATGTTTACCAGCCTAGCACAGGGCGGATAGCCGCCGGCCGGAGCAGAACTTGTATCAGTATTCCACGTGGAGACGCAGGCTGGGCACCAGCACAGGTCCGCGGTCGCGGTTGTAGCCGGGATTTACAACATGCTGCAGGCCCGGTGCTACGTACAACCCGCGCCACAGGTGGGCCGTGTAATAGGTCTCGACAATATTCTCACGTCCATAGTTGAGCCTGCCGTCCCCAATCAGAAAGCCGTAGCCGCCGGCTGCCAGATAATTCTGGTGATCCTTGGAAATGGCATTGCTCACAAAGGCCACGCCGGCGCGGTCGAATCTCCTGTGCCACAGGGAACCGTAGGCCCCGAGACCGCCTGCGAAGGTTTGGTCAACTTCGGTGTAGGCGAAGGATTCGGTCTTGCCGTTGTTCCAGCCAAAACGGCCAAAGGCCGCCAAATGCTCCGTGAGACGCTGCTCCAGGTTGAGGCCGAATCCGTATTTGCGGGTAATGTGCCAGGGATGGTTGGTAATGTCGGGCGCCGGGACCAGCCCTTCGTCAAATTGCGCCACCGCCTGCCGGTAGATTCCCATGTTGGCGTAGTTGGTGAACGCCAGCACTCGAATCACTCCGTCTTTTTTCCGAATCAGCCCACGCCGCAGCTCGAATTCGAAGTTCTCTGCGTGTGCCTGCCAGGGTTTCCAGACCAGGTCAATACCATTGGCTACTTTGGGCATCAACCCCTCACCCACGCTGAAGCCCCAATTGCCATCTTCGTAGTCAGCGACCGCGCCCACGGTATAACCGCGCGTATCGGCGGCATAATCGTAGGCGCCGTTATTGTCTATAGCCCAGTTGAGGAACTGGAATTTCGTATCGGAGCCCACAGAATTCTCATCGAAGAAATCCACCATGCTGAACTTGCCGAAGCGGATCTCCAGGCGGCGGCGCGGAAGTTCGTCGAACAAGGAGAGGAAACTGCGCTGGTTCTCAACCTTGTCCTTGCTCAAGGCAAACACCTTGTGCACGATGCCGCGGGCCAAATACGGCGCTTTGCTCAGCAGCGGATTGCGCACAATATCCAGATTTGGAAACCCGGCAATGCCCAGGCCGGTGCTCAAGGCCGCTCCGCCGGCCTCCTCCACATCCACCAGCACCTCCGTGGAATCGGTCAGCCGTACCCCGGTGTAGAGCGTCAAGAGGCGCGACGTCGCCTTCTCATAGTTGGGGTCCAAGCTGTTCCTGCCGCTGTAGGGCGCCGGGAACGGTGGGTGGGTCTGAAAGATAAAATTCATCTGGCCGGAAAGCCAGTAGCGCGTGTCACTGAGATGGGGAAACATTGCCGGCATCGGGTCATCCGGCCCGTCTGCAGAGGCCTCAGGCGCTGCGCTCGCCGGAGCGGCGGACGTTCCCGAATCCTGCTGGGCAAACAGGATTGAGGGCTGAGCTGATGGCTGCTGGGCGCTCGCCGCGGGAAGCCACAGCAAGGCAGCAAACAGCCAGACGCCGATCCTCAATCGCCTCCCGCCTCGCTCGGATGCGCCGCTGGCGAGCCT
The DNA here is from genome assembly GCA_035935775.1 of Terriglobales bacterium. Classification (GTDB taxonomy): domain Bacteria; phylum Acidobacteriota; class Terriglobia; order Terriglobales; family Acidobacteriaceae; genus JAICWP01. The sequence goes on along the minus strand of DASYWT010000046.1, from coordinate 6,925 downwards.
CCCGTCATGTGCTTTGATTATCAAGTTCCTTCTCTTTGTTCGGAATCAAGAAAGAACATTGTACTGTCTAATCTAGCATCCGATGTTTCAGGTCCGTGACATAACGAGACGGTACAACATCCACAATGATGCCTTTTTTCATCGGCGCAGGCAGGCCACCGAGGAGCTGATTGTGATCCTGCACTCTTATCTGGGCTGAAGCCGCTCGCACCCTTCTGCCAGTCGGCCCGAGCCCGCCTCCCGAAGGAGGGCCCAATCACGGCCGAAACGAGGCGTGATGCGGGTCACAAATGGGAGTGACCGGGGTTGGTATAGTAGCTGGCTTGGAGGAGCGGCCATGGGGCGCAAGACCGATCAGTCGCGCAAGCTGCAGAAGCGCGCCGAGGCGGTGATCCCCGGGGGAGTGGATTCGCCAGTGCGGGCTTTCCGCGCAGTGGGTGGCGAGCCGCCGTTCATTGTGCGCGGCCAGGGCTCGCGTATCTGGGACGCCGACGGCAACGAGTACATCGAGTACCTGGGTTCCTGGGGGCCGCTGATTCTGGGCCACGCCGCGCCTGAGGTGGTAGAAGCAGTGATCGAGGCCGCGCGCAAGGGCACCAGCTTCGGCGCTTCCAATCCGCTGGAACCGGAGCTGGCGGAGGTGGTGCTCTCCGCGTTTCCGCGCATGGAGAAGGTGCGCTTTGTGAATTCAGGCACCGAAGCCACCATGTCGGCCATCCGCCTGGCCCGCGCCTTTACCAAACGCAAGTACGTGGTGAAATTTGAAGGCTGCTACCACGGGCACGCCGACGCCCTGCTGGTGAAGGCGGGTTCGGGCGTTGCCACGCTGGGTATTCCGGGCTCGGCAGGCGTGCCGGAAGAGTTCACCCAGTTCACCCTGGCCCTGCCGTTCAATGACCCCGACGCCGTGGACCAGGCCTTCAAGAAATTCAAAGGACAAATTGCGTGCGTGATTGTGGAGCCGGTGGTGGGCAATATGGGGTGTGTGCCGCCGGCCAAGGGCTATCTGGACGCGCTGCGCTATATTACGTCGCGCGATAACGCGCTGCTGATATTCGACGAGGTGATGACCGGCTTCCGCCTGGCCTTCGGCGGAGCGCAGGAGGTGTTCGGTACCGCGCCCGATATGACCACGTTGGGCAAAATCATCGGCGGCGGGCTGCCCGTGGGCGCCTATGCCGGGCCGGCGGAGATCATGGACATGGTTGCGCCCCTGGGGCCGGTCTACCAGGCGGGCACGCTTTCCGGCAATCCGCTGGCTATGGCGGCGGGTCTGGCCACCGTTTGCTACCTGCGCGACAACCGCGAGGTTTATGGGCGCATGGAGCGGGCCGCGGCCACGCTGGTGACGATGGTGGCGGAGGCGGCCAAGGAAGCGGGTGTGCCCATTACCTACAACCGCGTCGGCTCCATGTTCACCTGGTTCTTCACCCACGGGCCGGTGACTGGTTGGGCAAGCGCCTCCAGGAGCGATACCCAGGCCTTTGGGCGTTTTCACCGTGCCATGCTGGAAGCGGGTGTGTATTTGCCGCCCTCGCAGTACGAGGCCGCCTTCCTCAGCGCGGCCCATACCGATGAGGACGTGCGGCAAACCGTGGCCGCGGCGCGGGAGGCGTTTGCAGTGGTAGAAGCGAAATAAGTGATGATTGAAGAATGATGAATGATTTACGCCGCCAGAGCGCGTGGAACAGTATCCGCATAGAAGTTCATGACCGAAACCCTACCCACGATTTTCATTCCGGGCTGTCTTCCCGATTCAACACACCAGTACCTTCGTAAGTCCCTCAAGTGATTCCAGCCAACCTGCGTCCGACCTATAAGGGAGGAAGGCGAGACTCTCGCCACAGGTGGTGTTATGGAGTCGCGGGAATCCCTTCTCGAGCACAGACCGGCACAAAGCCTCGCAACCCGGCCGGCGGCGAACCCGGCAGAAACTGAGAATAGGCCGCCCCTGGCCGGACCGGAACGTCGCGAGCGCGTACGGGTGGCCTCGCAGCTTCCGCTAAGCGTCAAGTATGGCGGCATTTACGAGGTGGCTACGGAGGCGCTCAATATCAGTGCCCGGGGCATGTTTTTTGCGCTGCAGCAGCGGCTGGACATCGGCGCACCCGTCGAACTGGTGTTTCGCCTGCCCCGCCGGGTGATTGGCGTTGATGGCATCTGGCTGCGCTGCTCGGCGGAGGTGGCGCGGGTAGAAGAGGGCTTGCCCGAAAACAAAGTTGGCATTGGAGCGAAGATCACCAGCTACGAAGTCTTCGTCGGGTGAGCTGAGTAAATTCACGATTGAAGATTTTCGATTGCCGATTTCTCTCGGGACCTGCTGCCCGGGCTTTCCAATCGTCAATCATCAATCTTCAATCGTCAATTGTTCCCGCCATCATTTCCGGCACGGTCACGAACTGAAAGCCCTGGTCGCGGCAGCGCGCGATTAGCTGGTCCACCGCGCTGACCGTGAAGGAACGGTCCACCCCCAGGTGGCGGTGGCCGCCGTCGTGCAAGAGGATGACCTCGCCGCCTTCCACGCTGCCCATAACCTTGTTTTCAACCTCGGCGGCAGACTTGGCGTCCCAGTCCCAGCCGCTCACGCTCCACAGCACCGGCAGCAGTCCACAGCGCCGCACCGCGCGTAAGGCTGGCGGTGTGCGGCCGCCAAAGGGCGGTCGGAAAAGATTGGAGTGCGCGCCGATCGTCTGCTCCAGCGCGTTAGCACAGCGCCTGATCTGGCCTTCCACTTCATTGGGGCGTACAAAAATCAAATTGGGATGATCATACGTGTGGTTGCCGATCACGTGACCGGCGGCGGCGACCTGGCGGGCGATTTCCGGGCGCTGGACCACAAAGCGGCCAATGAGGAAAAATGTGGCTCGAACCTGGTGGCGGTCCAGCACCTCCAGCAGGCGCGGGGTCCAGGGGTCGTTGGGACCGTCGTCGAAGGTGAGGGCCAGTTGGCGTGAACCATCGCCGGCGCCGATGAAAGTGCGCCCAAAAAGCTGGGAACGCGGCGCCATGGTGTTGTAGCCGGCAGTAGCCGCAAGAGTGGCCAGTCCGGCGGTGGCCAGCAGACCGAGCATGGGGTGATTGTAAATGGTCGCGGGGTAAAGACAGATGTGGGGACAGGCGCCCTCGCCTGTCCGGGCGGGCGCGGCCCGCCTCAGATTTTTCGGGGTGCTTTTCTTCCAATTGCCAGCGGAACCAAGGCGAGATATCCTGCCAAGCGATCCGAAAATCTCCTGAACCATGGCCAATCTCTTCGAGCTTCCCCGATACATCGCGGTCGAAGGTCCGATTCGGGTGGGCAAGAGCACGCTGGCGCGCATACTGGCCGAGCGGCTGAATGCACAGCGCGTGGCTGAGCCCGACGACAATCCCTTCCTTAAGGCGTTTTACGAGGGCGAGTCCGGAGCCGCCTTTCAGGCGCAATTCGCCTTCCTGGCGCGCCGCTTCGAGCAATTGAAGGCACTGGATGTGGGCGGGCGCTCCAGCAAGACCGTGGTCGCAGATTACATCTTCGAAAAGGACAAGCTGTTTGCCTACCTGAACCTGAGCGACGTGGAGCTGGACACCTACAACCGCTATTACAACTATTTCCGCGAACAGCTGCCCACGCCCGACCTCGTAATTTATCTGCAGGCCTCGCCCGAGGTGCTGCGCAAGCGGTTGAAAAAGAAGAGTGTGGCCGCTGAGAAGGGCATCAGCCAGGATTACCTGGAAGCGGTGGTGAAGGCCTATGAGCACTTCTTTTTTCACTACACCGCGTCAGACCTGCTGATCGTGAACACCTCCGACATTGACTTCGTGGACCGCAACGAGGACCTGCAGGAACTGCTGCGCAAGGTGTCGGAGCCGATCAAGGGCACGCAATACTTCCTGCCCCTGGGGTCAGAGGCCGCCAGCGCGTAGAGGTAATGCGCACACACAAATGTCCCTTTCGAAAAATGTCATCGTGTGCGAAGTCGAACACCCCCTGCGCATTTCGAACCGCATTGCCGAGATTGCAGAAGGCGTCCGAGCTACCGCCCCAGCCCGCCAGGGCGAAACAGCTCTTAGCCCAGGGCGTGGCCCCTGTTCGGCACAATAATTTCCCCCCGCCAACCGAGCTTGCGAGGCGAGCGCCAGCAGTTCGGGCGCTCTCAGTTAAAGCAAATCAGCGGATCAGCGCCTGACTCGCGCTGGCGGTCGGAAGCCGCAAGCTAGTAAGCTACTCAGCCAGGAAACTACCATGCCCACCAGCACAAAGCAGGCGCACAGCATTGATCGGGTGCGATTGAAGGCGCTCATGCAGCGGGAGCAGGAGCGGTTTGCGGCCGAGCACCCCCGCTCGCGAAAACTGCACCAGCAGGCCGCGCATTCCCTGCTCAGCGGCGTGCCCATGAACTGGATGGTGAAGTGGGCGGGCGCCTTTCCCGTGTTCGTCAAACAGGCGCACGGGGCGCACTTCACCGACGTGGACGGACACGAGTACGTGGATCTCTGCCTGGGCGACACCGGCGCCATGACCGGCCACTCGCCGGAGGCGGCGGTACACGCCATCATCGAGCAGGCGAAACGGGGGATTACTTTCATGCTGCCCACCGAGGACGCCATCTGGGTGGGCGAGGAGCTGAAGCGCCGCTTCGGGCTGCCCTACTGGCAATTCTGCCTGACCGCCACGGATGCCAACCGCTTCTCTATCCGCGTGGCGCGCGAGGTTACCCAGCACCGCCTGGTGCTGGTGTTCAACTACTGCTACCACGGCACGGTGGACGAATCGTTCATCACGCTGAAAGATGGTGTTCTCGGGCCGCGCCGGGGCAACATCGGGCCGCCGGTGAATCCCACTGAAACCACGCGGGTGGTTGAATTCAACGATATTGCAGCGCTGGAGAGGGAATTGGCCACGCGCGAAATTGCCTGCGTCCTGGCCGAACCGGCACTGACCAATGTGGGCATCGTGCACCCGGAGCCGGGGTTCCACCAGGCCATGCGCGAACTCACCCGCAAAAATGGCACGCTGCTCATCATTGACGAGACCCATACCATCTGCACCGGCCCTGGCGGCTATACGCGGGCCTATGATCTGGAGCCTGACTTTTTTGTGCTGGGCAAGCCCATTGCTAGTGGATTGCCCTCAGCGACCTACGGCTTCACTGCCGACGTTGGCGAGCGCATCCTGAGGCGCATTCGCCTGGAAGATTGCGACACCGGCGGGATCGGCGGCACACTGGCCGGCAACGCGCTATCGCTCGCCGCCATGCGGGCTACGTTGGAGCGAGTGCTCACAGCGGCGGCCTTCGAGCACATGATTCCCCTGGCGGAGCGCTTTACGAAGGGAGTGGAGGAGGCCATCCATGGCGCCGAGTTGCCCTGGCATGTCACGCGCCTGGGCTGCCGGGCGGAGTATCTGTTCACCGACAAGCGGCCACGCAACGGGGCGGAGGCGGCTGCGGCCATGGATTTCGAGCTGGAGCGGTTTATGCATCTCTACGCGCTGAACCGCAGCATCCTGCTCACGCCGTTTCACAATATGGCGCTGATGTCGCCGGCCACCAGCGCCGAAGATGTGGACCAGCACACGTCGGCTTTCCGCGACGCGGTCAGGGAACTCGCGGGCTAGCCGCAGGGGTTTGGTTCCCCGCCGAAGGTCGGCATCAGACGACACACAAGCAGCCACCTGCCTCCCGGCGGAAATGCCCGTACGCGAGTGTCCATGCACCATCGTGACCAACAGATGCGCCCTTCGCCATAGCCGCCAGCGCCGGCTTTCAGGTAAATTGATCTCTCCCCTTATGCCACGCCGTGCGCCCCGGTAGATGCGCCGGTGTGTTCTCCCGGAGGACATCATCGCCAGCCCAGCGCAAGCGCCCGATTCCGCGGCCCAGCATGCGGCCAGTTCCACCGCTGCCACCAACAGCCTTCTGGCAAATATGTTGCGCGTTTCCGACAAGGTCAGCGACCTCATCTTTTCCCCCGGCCGCCCGCCGCAGGTGGAACTGAACGGCCATCTAACTCCGGTGCCGCAGCTTCCCACGCTCAGCCCCGATGACACGCGGCGCATCGCCGGCGATCTGATCGGCAACAACAAGCAAGCTACCACCAAGCTGCGCGAGCAGGGAGCCTGCGACCTTTCCTATAGCCTGCCCGGTTCGGGCCGCTTTCGAGTCAATATTTTCATTCAGCGCGGCACTTGCGCCATCGTCATGCGCGTGATACCCAACGCCATTCCCGATTTCGCCAGCCTGCAACTGCCCCAGCAACTCGCCGAAATCGTCAACTTGAAGAACGGGATCGTGCTGATCACGGGACCCACCGGCTCGGGCAAATCTTCGACCATGGCGGCCATCGTGGGAAAGGTGAACCAGGAGCGCGCCTACCACATCATCACCATCGAGGACCCCATCGAGTTCCTGCATACCCACCAGCGTTCCACTATTCACCAGAGAGAGCTGCACAGCGATACGCCCAGCTTCGCGCTGGCCCTGCGCGCCGCTTTGCGGCAGGCGCCCAAGGTGATCCTGGTGGGCGAAATGCGCGACCGGGAAACCATCGAAATCGCCCTGGAGGCGGCCGAGACCGGCCACCTGGTGCTTTCCACGCTGCACACCATTGACGCTTCCAAGACGGTGGAGCGCATCATTGGCGTCTTTCCGCAGTCCGAGCAGCAGGGAATGCGCAACCGCCTGACCCGCTCATTCCGCTACATCGTTTCCCAGCGTCTATTGCCGCGCAAGGATGGCAGCGGCCGCGTGGCGGTGATCGAGATTCTTACCTCCACCCTGCGCACCCGCGAATACGTGGAGAAAGGCGAGCGCGATGGCAAAACGTTGCTGGACGCCATGCGCACCGGCAGCCAGGATGGCATGCAGCACTTCGATGGCGAAATCGAAAAGCTGATCCGCGCCGGCGCGATTGATATGGAAACCGGCCTCTCCTACGCCACTAACGCGGG
>DASYWT010000045.1:0-2808 GCA_035935775.1 Terriglobales bacterium | reverse complement strand
CCCATCCCACGATTGACAAGAAGACGTTGCAAGAGTTGCGCGACATGAGGCGGCCAGGCCCGCCGGGAGCTCCGTCCGCTCCAGCCCAGCCCAACCCTGCAGTTCCGGCTCAGCCGCAGCAGATGGCGCAGGCGCAACCTTCGCCTTCTCCCACGGGAGGAGGGGCGTCGGCGCAGACGAATCCGCAGCAGTCGCAGCTGCAGTTACCGGCAGAGCAGGCGCGCAAGAGCGGACCCAACCCGTTCGCGCAAGCGCAGTCAGCCGGGGCAGCCATCCAGCAGGCCACGCGGGAAGCGGCGGCGGCACGCGGCAGCTCGGGCGGGGGCGCCGGGGGCGAGTTCGGCATGGCCATGGGCCCGCATGGGGGCATTGCCAGCAATCTCGACATTCTTAGCGACACCCAGGGCGTGGATTTCGGACCCTACCTCAGCCGGGTGGTGCAGGTGGTGCGCATCAATTGGTACAACCTGATTCCGGAAGTGGCGCGCCCACCGTTGCTGAAGAAGGGCAAGGTTTCTATCGAATTTGCCATTATGCCCAACGGCAGCGTAGCGGGTATGCGGCTGGCGGGCCCCTCGGGCGACGTCTCCCTGGACCGCGCGGCCTGGGGCGGAATTACCGCCTCCAGTCCCTTTGAACCGCTGCCGCACGAGTTCCACGGTCCTTACCTGGCCCTGCGTTTCAATTTCTACTACAACCCAAACAAGGGCGACCTCTTGCAGTAAAGTGTCCCGAAGATAAGACGGTCCCTGCGGGCCGCTCGCTGTCAGCAGATTCTCTGTATCCTCCACCAATCCTGGAAGTCTATGCCCGACGCAGGCCGGTTTGTTGTGACCACACCAGAAGAGCACGCGCAAGAGCGTCAGCATCAAACCTGATGTGACGCCGGTTGTCCCGAATCTTAAAAAATGCCGGTAAAACAATCCGTTTCCGGCGGCAACGTGCGTCGGCGCATCCGCCACGCTCCAACGGAACAGCAACAAAAGCTCATCGGTCCCATGAACGGAACATGGTTGTACGTTTTAGCCGCACCACTTCGGGTTGCACAATCCTCTAGGGCGGGCCCCGAAATTCTCATCGTGAAAAAGGAGGTACAAGATGCTTCTTCCGAAGATTCCTTCTCTCTTGAGTGCTCTTGCGATGACACTACTGCTGGCCAGCTTGAGCTACGCGCAGACAGCTATTCAGCTGCAGGAAGGGAGCGAGCAGGATTACATCAGCGCAGTTCCGCTAAATTCGGTGAACACGCAAGGAACCGTGCCTGGCCCCGGTTCTCCCACGGGTCAGGGCAGGCCTCCCAGAGTGGGGCCCAACCGGCAGGTGAATGACCCACAGCAGGGCTTTCCCAACGGCCTTTTCGGACGCTCGGAGACGACCATTGCCGCTACAACTGATGGCCAGTTTCTGGCTTTTGGTTTCAACGACGCCCAGGGTTTTTGTGGACCGCCCTTTGGAGTCAAATGCACACCGCCGGCTCTCCCCGGGCTCACTGGTTTCGGCTACTCCAGCGACGGGGGGAACACATATGTAGATGGCGGTGCGCCGCCGGTAGTAAATCATGCTTTCTCCCGGGGCGATCCCTGGCTGGATATAGGCGGCTTCGACAACGCGACGTTCTATTTCGCCAACCTTTCGGTAAACGACACCACTGCCGCGAATCTGGGAGTAAGCGTTCATCGCGGGCATTTCACTAACGGCGTGCTCAACTGGGAAGACATCCAGGTATTCAACGCTCCCGGCGCGCCGAATGACCTGTATGACAAGGAGGCAATCGCCACCGCCAAGGACGGCAGCGGAGCCGGTTATGTCTCGGTAACCAACTTCATCGAAGTCTGCGGTTTACCGCAGGCCGGAGCCGGGCAGATTGAGGTGTGGCGAACCCACGATGGCGGACTGAGCTGGCAAGGGCCAACCATTGTGGCTCCTGACACTACCTCACCCAGCAGCGGTCCGGATTGCGGTTCTACTCAAACGCTGCAGCAGAGTTCAGTGCCGGCTATAGGCCCGAACGGCGAGGTCTATGTCGTATTCCAATTTGGGCCAACGTTTTCTGCGGCCGGAACGTCGGCCAGTGCCAACATCAACTTCGCGCGCTCACTGGACGGTGGAGTTACGTTCTCCACACCGGTTTCGGTCGCGGACATCAACTCAATGCGCCAGGATTCGCCGGTGGGATACAACCGCAACCGGATCAACGACCACCCACGGATCGCGGTAGCGACTACTGGCTCGCACAAAGGGCGGGTCTACGTCGTGTTTTATAGCGCCGTGAGCCCAGTAGGCACTACAGTGAGGGGCCCGTGCCCCGCGGGCACGCCGCCCCCGAACGCGCAGTGTATTCAACAGCCTCTGGTATCTTCCCAGGTGTTCATCACCTTTTCCGACGATCAGGGGAATACTTGGAGCACGCCAGCTCCACTCGCTCCTGATGTGCCGGCAACGGGCTTGAAACGCTGGTGGCCCGTGGTGACAGTCGAACCCGGCGGTAATGTAGACGTGGTCTACTACGAGAGCCAGGAAACCACGGTCACCCCTGCCAACTTGTGCAGTCCTAACGTGGGGGGGATCCGTCGCGCCGGATTTGCCAATTCCCTGGTAGATACGTTCTGGGTGCAGTCCACGGATGGTGGCACTACATTCTCCTCACCAACCAAGGTTACGAGTGCTACCACCAATTGGTGCACGACGGTCAGCAACATTGCTCCGAATTTTGGAGATTACATAGGTAGCGCGAGTGGCGGAAACCACTTAAACCCCAGTTGGGCTGACGGCCGCAACGGAGTGCCCGATGTATTTACGGCGCCGATT
>DASYWT010000044.1:0-13222 GCA_035935775.1 Terriglobales bacterium | reverse complement strand
TGAGGTTCCAGGTCGCGCAGTTGTTCCGGTTGCAACTCTCGCACTCCCCGCAGGCCGTTGGCCTCTCCCCGCCGACGCAACTCTTCCAGGCGCGGCAGTTCCGTCTCGTCGGTGGCCACGATCACCTTGCCGCAGATTTCGTATGCGATGCCGTGGCGGCGGCAGAACTCCACCATGGCCACCGCGCCCTCCACGCACAGGCGCGCCTTCAGCGAACCGGGCTTGTAATAGATGCCGGAATGAATGACGCCGCTGTTGTGCCCGCTCTGATGTTGTGCCGGCTGATTTTCTTTTTCCAGCACCGCCAGGCGCATCTGGGGAAACCGGCGCGTAGCTTCCATGGCGGCTGACAGGCCAACAATCCCCGCCCCGATTACCAGAATGTCGAACTTGTGCTGTGGCATACGCGCGAAGGCACGATTATCGCAGCAACTTCGGCCGGCGCAAACTGTGCTCTATTGCACGATCAGCGTCAGATCTGTGGAGTGGCTAACCCCACCCGAGGTGGCCGTCACCGTAAGCGTGTAGGTGCCTGTCGGCGTGGCAGTATCGTTCGGGGGCACGATTGCTGGAGAACCACCCCCATTTCCTCCCCCGCATGCGGGCAGCAGCAGGAGGCTGAACAACGCCGCCAGCGCGATGCCGGTCAGAGCCCGGCGCCGTCTTCCGGCCCCCGCTCCCGCGAACACGAGTCCCCCAAAAACCGGCAGGAACATCGCCGGCCACAGTGGTGCGCCGCGGCCTCGCCGGGAAATTCCCGCAACCACGGTGCTGGTCATCACTTTCAGCGTCACGGTCGTGTTTCCTGAGCCTGGGATGACCACCGTCGGTGTGAAGGAATAAGTCGTGTTACGCGGCAGCCCGGTCAAAGCGAAGGTGATCGGGCCGCTAAATGCGCCGCCGAGCGAAGAAACCTGGAACGTGTAAGTTGCAATTCCACCCTGACTCACGCTCACCGTCGCCTGCGGCAGGTTAATTACGAAATCAGGAAGCACAACGAGGGCGAGGAGCTTTACATGCGACGGGCCGCCGGAGGCGTCCTGCGTATTTATTTTGACGGTATAACTGCCGGCCGTGGCTGTGCGCGGCACCTTCATAGTCAGAGTCACATCCCCGGTGCTCACATTTGTGAGGTAAACCGTGTTGGAACTCAGGCCGCAGTCCGTGCCCGCCAGGGTGCTCGTGCCACAACTCACCAGAACCGTGCCCTTGTAATTGTTTACCGCAGTGAGGGTAAGGCGCGTCGTAATTGTGTCTCCGGGATGTGCGCTGAGCGCTTCCGGCGTGGACTGCAGCTCGAAATCCGGCTCATTTTTCACGGTGAGCGACACGGTTTGCGTCTTCGATGCCGGCGCGCCCGTAGCCAAAGCTGAGATGGTTATCGGCAGAGTTTTGGTCTGCGGCGTGGTCGGCAGGGTCGAAATCGTCATGGTGACTGTGCTCGAGCCTGCTCCGGTGAAAGCAACCGTCGCCGAGGGGTAAAAATTGCACTTCGCTCCGCTAGGCAACTCGCCACAGCTGAGATTCACCGCCCCGTTGAATGCTCCCCGTGCCTGAACCTCCAAGTCCAGCGGTTCAGTGCTGGATCCGTTGTTGGCCGTCAGCGATACCGGAATTTTCGTTCCGGGAGCGAATTCCAGGGCGAAGTCCACTATGTGGAGGCTTGCCGCGGCGCGGTGGATAATCACGTCCTTGTCCGTTCCCGTGGCGAGGATGTTGAAGCTGAAGTCGCGCACGCTTCCGTGGCGCGCTGTAACTGTGTAGGAGGCTCCTCCCCGCCTGGGCGTAACCGTCTGCTCAGAGCAAACATCCGGCAGCGTTGTTCCCTCGCAGGAAAGAGTGACTGGGCTGCTGTAGCCATAAAGCGCCGTCAACTCGCCTGTGAGGCTCCCTTCCTGGTTGGGGAACAGCGTGAGCACCGGGTTGCTGAGCGAAATCGCATAATCCGGTCCCGGCGAAGAGAGCATCAGTTCCCAGGCTCCGCGCCCGTAGGTGGCTGCGCGCAGAAGCTTCAGCGCCCCCGATTTGAACATTGCCAGTTGGGTCACCGGGACGTTGGGCAGAAGATTTCCGGCGCTTGAGGGCCCCACCTGCTCCCAAGTGACGTTGGCTCCGCCGATTTGCGCGGAGAATACGCCTACATCGGTCCCGGCATAAATCAGCCGGTGGTCGTCGGGATCCAGCAGCAGCGAATCGGCGGGCGCATCGGGGAGGTTGCCCGTCACATTGGTCCAGCTAAGGCCGCCATCGGTTGTTTTCCACACATGAGGAACGCCAAACCCCATGACGCTGGCCAAAGCGGTCTTGCCGGTGCTGTCGGCGCCATCCAGCAGCAGGCTGGAAATCGGGTAGCCAGTCTCCGGCGGCGTCGCGTCATACCATGCCTCAGGCCCGGCGGCCGCGTTCGTGCTTGCGAAAATCCTGCCTGCCATCGTGCCCGCATAAACAACCGGCGAGCCCCCTGCGCTCACGGGTTGTCCCCCAGTGGCGAGAGAGGAAATCAAGTTGTCCTCGGCGCCGCTGCAAGCGGTATCCGAACCCGTATCGAAGTTATAGCTGAGGGCTGTAAAGCCGCTGCCGTCGCTGTTGCCTCGCCAAACCCGGCATGTGCCCACCACCATTCGGCTGCTGGCTTGCGGATCAAGCAGATAGGGAGTGGCAAATGCTCCCACATCGCCACCCAGAGTGGCTCCGCTGACCGTCGCCTGAAAATCCTGGGCCAGGCAATTGATTCCCTGGCTGCAACTTTGGATGGTGATGCCGGAGTTGGCCGTGAACCACTGGCTGGCATTGTTGGGATTAATAGCTGTGTATTCGCCTTCACCGCCGTTGACCGCAATCCAGGTTGTGCCCTGGCTGCCCGAGTGGCTGACGTCGGTAGCGGCGGTTCCGTTCTGCTGCGCCCCGGCCAGCAATGTGCCCGCCTCGGTCGGATGCTGCGAAAGCGACACCAGGGCGGTGAGCGAACCGAGCGTGCCATTCAGATTGTCGAATGGATTCGGCGTTTGCCCGCACGTTCCCGAACTCAGCTGGTAGCCATCCAGGGCGCGGTACGCGCCGCCGTCATTGCCGAAATACATGACCGCCTTGCCACTGTTTGCAATCTGGAAACTGAGGGCATGCTGGTTGGGATGCACATGTGACAGCGAGCCTGCGGGCGAGCAGCCGTAAACATGGGTTAGGTTAATGAAGGGAGAGGCAGCGCAGGCCGGGTTGCCTGGACTGACGCGGCACTTGTACAGATTGGCTGCCCCGGCATAGAGGTCCGTGGTTTCGGGGCCGTCGGGCACAGCGGCCAGTTCCAGGCTGTACCAGCCCTGCTCGAACGCTCCACAGCCCTCAAAATCGCCGCAATTTTCGATTCCGCTTTCGGAAATGGCAGTCCACGTGGTCCCGCCATCGGTTGTCTTCCAGATTCCCTGGTCGGCGAACTCGGCAAGGCTGGGCTCGCCCGAAATGTACCACACATACATTTCGTTTTTTCCCGGCCGGACGGCAATTTCCCCGCGCAGGATAGGGCAGGTTGAAGCTCCGCCGGGCGGGCAGGCCGCGGCCCTGAGCACGCTGCCGCCGGGCTGGTTGGGCAGGCGTGACCAGTTTGCTCCGTCACTCGAGCTGTAAATTCCGTGCCAGGCCATGGCGGCAAAGAATTTCCCGGCCACGGAGTTGTATGCCACGTCGGTAACGCTGTTCTGGGTTGTGCTGAGGCTTGCGTCCTTCACGGTGGCGGTACGCCAGTTCACTCCGTAATCGCCGGAGTAGTACAGGCCCTGCCCGGAGTTGCTGCTGGCGGGATAAAAGGTGAACGCGCTGGCCCCGGCGACCACCATGCTCGGCTGGTCGGTGGAAAAGACAATTTTGCTGAAGCCCAGGCCGGCAAAGCGAGAGCGGCCGCTATCCGCCGCGGAGATCAGGCTCCAGTAAACTCCGCCATCTTTGGAGCGCAGAATTCCCAGGCCATAGTAGGAGTCCAGCGCCAGGTTCGGCTCCCCGGTGCCCACCAGGATTACCTGCGAATCCCGGGGATGAACTGCAATAGCCCCCGTGGCCAGAGTGGCTTCCCGGTCGGTGAGCGCGGTCCAGGTGACGGCAGCCGGGTCGGCGGCAGCCGCGTTGCTTGACTTCCAGACTCCGCCGTTGGCGCCGCCGATGTACACCGTATTGCCCGTGGAATCGTTAGGGTCAACCGCTATGGCTGTCACCCGGCCGGTCGCCGGCCCGTAGTCCTGCTCTCCCAGCGTTCCGCTCGCATTGGACAGTAAGGGCGCAGGTCCCAGAGGCGTCCAGGGACTCTCCTCCGAGGAGGGCGATAATTCCGGGGAGGTAGATAGCGAGGACGCGAAGGCGGATGTGGTCTTGCATTGAAGATTGGCTTTCTGTTGGTAGGCGCGTTGGAGCATTTCGGCTGCGGGGATTTCAGCAGCCTTGCCGCTGGGGAGACGCCCCAGCCGGAACGAAAGTTCTCGTTTGAGCCGCGTCTTCAGGGCTTGCTGCCCAGTCCCGGCGGGAACTGCCTGGGAACGCCCTGAGACGCCGGCCATTCCCAGCACGAGGAGAAGGACAAACAACTGGCGCGCCGCACACAGCATCGGGGGAGAGCGCCGCATAAAGCGCTCCTATGGCTGAATTGGTGTCGGGCGCTATCTAAAGTATCCTCACCCGCGCTTTGGCCAGTCAATGAAATAGCGCCTGGGTTTGCCCGCCCTTGTCCCATTCCGGATACAATCACAAGTTCTTGTGACAACCGCCATGAAAGCCGCCCTCCTTGCCTTCCTGCTTGCTCTAGCGAGCCTCGCGCCAAGCGGGGCCCTGGCCGGCGACCTCACGGTAGCGGCTGCCGCTGACCTCAGCCTGGTCCTGCAGCCCATCGCCACCAATTTCCAGCGCCAAACCGGCAACACAGTGCGCTTATCGTTTGGCTCCTCGGGCGATTTCTTCAACCAGATTCAGAATAGCGCGCCTTATGACGTCTTCCTTTCCGCCGACCTGGGCTACCCGGAGAAATTGGTGAACCTGGGATTTGCCGATTCCGGTTCGCTGCACACGTATGCCGTGGGCCGCCTGGTGCTGTGGGTGCCGCGGGATTCCAGGCTCGACCTTGAGCGCCAGGGCATGCAGGCGCTGCTCGACCCTTCGGTGCACAAAATTGCCATTGCCAATCCGCAACATGCTCCCTACGGCCACGCCGCCGTGGCCGCGCTCCGCCATTTCGGACTGTATGACAAACTCGCCGGCCGCCTGGTGCTGGGCGAAAACATCGGCCAGGCCGCGCAGTTTGCCGAATCCGGCAATGCCCAGGTGGGCATCATCGCCCTGGCTCATGCCCTTGCTCCCAGCGTGCGCCCCCTGGGCCGCTACTGGATTGTTCCCACAGACTCGTACCCTGCGTTGCAACAGGGGGTTGTCATTGTTTCGCATTCCAAAAACAAGACGGTAGCCGCGCAGTTCCTGAAATACCTTGCCGGGCCCGAGTCGCAGGCCATCTTCCGGCAGTACGGCTTTGTCACACCCAAGGAGACGCGCTGAATGGACTGGCAAGCCTTTTTTCTGACCGTGAAGCTTGCGGTGCTGGTCACCGTTATCCTGCTGGTGCTGGGCCTCCCCATTGCATACTGGCTCACCTACTCGCGCCGCAATTGGAAGTTTCTGGTGGAGGCCGTGGTCGGCATGCCGCTGGTGTTGCCGCCCACCGTGCTCGGCTTCTACATCCTGCTGGCGCTGGGCTCTAAAAGTCCCGTCGGACGCTGGTGGGAGTCCCTTACCGGGCACACCCTGGCCTTCACCTTTGAAGCTTTGGTGATCGGTTCGGTCATTTACAGCCTGCCTTTCACCGTGCAGCCGCTGGCGGCGGCTTTTACCACCGTGGACCGCAAATTCGTTGCCGCCTCGGCCACGCTGGGCGCCTCGCGGCTGCGCACGTTTTTCCGCATCATTCTGCCGCTGTCGGTTTCCGGCCTGCTGACGGCGATTGCCCTGACTTTCGCCCACACCATGGGCGAATTCGGCGTTGTGCTCATGGTCGGCGGCAACATTCCCGGCGTGACGCGCACCGTTTCCATTGATATTTATGACCAGGTACAGGCTACGAACTACGCTTCCGCCAATCAGACCGCGCTGGTGCTGCTGGCCATCTCCTTCGTGGCCCTCTCCCTGGTGTACGCTTTGAATCGGAGGGTGTGGGCGATATGGCCGTGGAGGTAGTCAAGCGCGGCGAGCAGGCGGCGGGCGATTCCGCCGCGCCCCCCGGCGCTGTGTCCGCGGGCTTGAGTGCGCGCATTCAGAAGCGGCTGCGAGCCAACGGCAGCCGCGAGTTCGTGCTCGACGTGCAGCTTGCCATTCCGCCCGGAATCACGATTCTCTTTGGCGCTTCCGGCGCGGGCAAAACCACGCTACTCGACTGCCTTGCCGGATTGCTTGAACCCGACGCAGGGCGAATCGCGCTGCGCGGGGGCGTGCTTTTCGATAAAGTGGCGGGCGTTAACCTGCCAACCCGCAAGCGCTCTCTGGGATATGTTTTTCAGGATTTAGCCTTGTTTCCTCACCTGACGGTGGAAGGCAACATCCGGTATGGGCTGGGGAAGATCCCCGGCGCAGAACAATCCCGCCGGACGGCTGCGATTCTGCAGTCGCTGCGAGCCTCGCATTTACAGTCCCGCTATCCTGGGGAAATCTCCGGGGGCGAGCGTCAGCGCGTGGCCCTGGCTCGCGCCCTGGTCACGGACCCTGAATTGTTGCTGCTCGATGAGCCTCTTGGCGGCCTGGACGCTCCTACCAAATCGGCCATTGTGGATGACCTGCGTGCCTGGAACCGCGCTCACCAGATTCCCATCATCTATGTGACGCACGATCGCGGCGAGGTCTTTGCCCTCGGCGAGCGTGCCATCGTACTCGAGGCTGGAAGGCTCGTTGCCCAGGGCACGCCGCATGAAGTGCTGAACGCGCCACGACAGGAGGCGGTTGCCCAGCTTGCCGGCTTTGAAAACATCTTCGACGCCACCGTGGACGCCACCCACGAAGCCCAAGGCACCATGACCTGCCGTCTGGCTGGAACCGCCGTAACCCTGGAGGTCCCGCTGAGCCGCGTTGCCGCTGGCGGTAAGGTGCGAGTGGCTGTGCGCGCAGGCGACATCCTCCTGGCCACCACCCGTCCCCAGGACATCAGCGCCCGCAACATCATTCCCGGCGTCCTGCTTTCCCTGGAACAGCGCGACTTCATGATCACGGCGCAGGTGGATTGCGGCATCCATTTCGAAGTCCACCTGACTCCCGGCGCCCGCGACTCCCTGCAACTTCACGCTGGACGCGAAGTGTGGCTGGTGCTGAAAACGCATTCCTGCCAGCTGGTAATGCCCAGCACTTAAATCCGCCGCGCGTCGCGCGGGGTTATGCCGCCAGCCTTGCCCATCCGACCCGCGCGACTCTCATCGCTACTGCCGCTCGTATTTCTGCTCGATCTTGTTGAGCGAGGTCCTCGCGGGTCGCGCGGACGCCCTGCTTCTCCACATCGCACCAGCTGCGAAGAGCGCAAACGCCAGCACAATTCCTGCGATGATAAGCAGAAGGCTGATGACGAGGTCGCGTCTTATTCGCTTGTCTTTCGACACATGCACTCTCGCGCTCGACAAGGGGAGGCTGAGGCTGCTGTCCTTTTGTCTCTTACCCTTCTTCAGCTAAGGCTCAATGATGTCGAACAGACAGATGCAGACGTTGGCATCCCACCTCATGCTCAGGATTCCAGCGATGTCTTTGTATTTTCCTGAGCCGCCGGTGATTTCGCCTACTGAGAAGCCCATGACCGGCGCGAATCCGTTTTCGTCTTTAAATGGCGCTTGCCCCTGATAAGCAGTGGCGGTGCCAACCGTGATGGTCCCTCCTCCGAGGGTGTAAAGATAGCCCTCATGCCAGGTCCCGTTGCAAAGAAAATTCGTAGCACATGTGCCATCGTTGGCGATCGCGCCTTGGAACGTCACCACGATTTGGCCAACCGGCTTCCCGGTCCCATCCTTCTCCTGGCAGGTGACGATGTTGGGATTGGTGGGATCGGCGACACAGGTGCTGAAGTCGAGGATCAGTGTGAACCGGCGGTGGGTCTTTGCCTGGGCAGTCGTTGTGATCCCGAGCAGCGTAAGGCATACGGCAAGAAATAACCCAGTTTTCATCAGAGTCGTCCTCCTTAAGTGCATAAGCGGCTTGTGCGGTTCCAAATTCGTGCCGCGAAGGTGAGTGAACTTAAGGCTGCATACCCCAGCAGTCAACTAACGCGTTTCTAACCCATTAAGCTTTGTGGCAGCAACGACTTACCATGGAATCTGGCGGCGCATTAAAGAGGCTCTCAAAAGCCGTGCTAGACTCTTTCGGTTTCACTTAGCGGATGGCGCCAGCGTCCATCTCGAAAATTGTGCAGTTTGGAGTTTTTGAGCTCGACCTGCAGAGGGTGGAACTGCGGAAACAGGGCGTCAAAGTCAAATTGCAGGAACAGCCGCTAAAAGTCCTGCGAGTCCTCTTAGAAAATCCCGGACAAATTGTTTCGCGAGATGAACTTCGCCGGCGGGTGTGGTCTGCCAACACGTTCGTCGAGTTTGATCAGGGACTCTACAGCGCAATGGCTCGGTTGCGCGATGTGCTGGGAGATTCCTCCGACAGCCCGCGTTTCATTGAGACGGTAGCAAGACGCGGATACCGGTTTATTGCCCCGGTCTCCGCGCCCGTGGCGCCGAACCCCGGTGAGATTACGAGACCGACAGAGGGGAATCAGCAGGGCTTTCGCCGCCATTCGCTTCGCAGATGGATTTCCAGCCTGCTGGCTGGCTTGCTTGGGGGCGCGCTTCTGCTCGTAATCGTATTCACATTCGATGTGGCTGGCGCACGCGAGTGGCTGCGCACCAGAACCACCCCAATCCGCTCGATTGCAGTATTGCCGCTAGAAAATCTGTCGCGCGATCCCGAGCAGGAATATTTCGCCGATGGCATGACCGATGAACTGATCACAACGCTTGCCCAGATGGGCACGGTGCGGGTGGTCTCGAGGACTTCTGTCATGCGCTACAAGAAAATCAGCGAACCCATTGCGCAGGTGGGACGGGAATTGAGTGTTGATGCGGTGGTGGAAGGAACGGTAGAGCGCTCGGGGAACCGGGTACGCATTCGGGTGCAGCTCATTCAAGCGGCAAGCGACCGTCACCTTTGGGCGCAAACGTATGATCGCGATTTCAAAGATGCACTGGCTTTCGAAAGCGAGGTAGCGGGTGACATCGTACGCGAGATCCAGTCAGACCTCACCCCTACACAGAAGCGGCGCTGGTCAGTGGTGAGAAAAGTCGCCCCTGAGGCTTACGACGCGTACCTGAAAGGGCTCTATTTCTCCAATAAGCGAAACGCGGCAGATTTTACTCGTGCAATTGGATATTTCAACCAGGCCATCGTTAAGGATTCGGGGTACGCTGCGGCCTACTCCGGCCTTTCCGATGCGCTGCTGGGAGAAATTTTTACTGGAACGCCTGCAGAGAAGGTACGTGAGAAGGCCACATTGGCTGCGCAGAAGGCAATCGAGCTTGATCCTTCTTCCGCCGAGGCACATAACTCCTTAGGTGGAATCCGCGAGTTTTGGGATTGGGATTGGGAGGCTGCGGAAAAAGAATACAAGCGTGCTATCGAACTCAATCCGAACTTTGTCGCTGGACACCAGGATTACGCGCTATTCCTTGCGTTCCAGGGTCGCTTCGAGCAGGCAATCGCTGAGGCGCAAAGATCCCAAGATCTCGATCCCCTATCGCCGTTCGTCCGAACCACATTTTGTCTCGACTTGGATCTCGCACGACGTCATGCCGAAGCAGTTGAGAAGTGCCGGCAGGCACTGGAGCTTGATCCGAATTTCACGCATGCACATGGAAACCTTTTGAGCATCTACATAGAGATCGGAAAGAACGAGCAAGCAGTTGAGGAGTATGAAAAAGTGGCAAGCTTGTCCGGGAGGTCTCCTGCGGAAATTGCCGGCATCAGGGAAGCCTTCGAACAGGGTGGAATCAAAGGCTTCTGGCGTGAGCGGCTCGAGGAATCTAAAAAGGAAGGCGACGGCGTCCGTGTTGCCTCGCTTTATTCGCTTCTCGGCGAAAACGATCAGGCGATGTTGTGGCTGGAGAAAGCCTATCGGCAGCGATCCCCGATGATGGAGCTTTTGAAAGAATCTTCAGAATTTGACAACCTGCGCTCCGACCCGAGATTCGGTGAATTGCTGCGCCGAGTTGGGCTCGGCACATGACAATCCGTCTGTGCTTAGCACTTGGAGAGTTCATCCGTCCCGAGTATTCCCCCCGTGAAACAGCCTTGCTTCACCCTTTGCTGCGAGCCACCGCCCCTCAATATGCAAGGCTCCGAATAATGAGCTGAAACCCGGCTGGACTCCTCAAAAATGCCATCTCACTCCGCTGTGCCCAACAAGTTAAGCTCTGTCCCTTGACACGCCTCGCCCATCCGCGTCAGAGTTGCTAAACCAAATTCAAACAGTTTCCTGCCACTTCTGACGTGCGCCTGTTGTCAAACGCCCTTCGATCCCGTTCACGCGAGGAGACCATGCGCCGCGGCATGCTCATCACCATCGCCCTTTGCCTGTTATGGGCGCAGGCAGCGCTGGCACAACCCACATGCACGCTGAATGTGAGCCCCGCCTCGGGTATCGCCCCCCTCAGCGTTACCGCTTCCGGCCTTTGCACTTCGCCGGACAACAGCATCACTCAAGTATTTATAAATTGGGGCGACGGAACCCCTATCACGTTTGTAGACCCAGGCTTCACGGTGTCGCATCCATTCAGCTCCAGCGGAACCTTCACGGTGGTCCTGACGGCGTTCGATGCCTCTGGGCAGGGCTCGGCCAGCCAGACCGTCCACGTTTCGCCTCCTCTGCAATGTTCGCCGCAAGCCTCTCCGTCCAGCGGCAAGGCTCCTCTCGCGGTGACTGTAACCGCCAATTGCACTGACCCACGGGGGACTTCGAATGTGGTCGTCCAGCTCGGCGACGGCTACTACCAGGGCGGCCCTACCGTAACCCACACCTACGTTTCCGGCGGCAACTTTAAAGCACTGGTTACAGCTAAGGACACCTCCGGCAACGGCTATGTGGGAAGTGTGAGCGTGAACGTTACCGCCACGCCATCGTTGTTCGTTGGTATCAACAACGGTCAGGTAAAGCAGTTCGGCAAGGACGGCTCTCCCATGTCCACGCTCAACACCAACCTGGGCGGCTCGACCACGGGGATGGGTTTCGACGCGTTCAGCAATCTGTTTGTGACCGATTTCACCGCCAACGCGGTCAGTAAGTTTCCGGGGTTAGGGCCCGCCGCCGGCTTCGGCTCGGGATACAACTGCAAACCTGAATCCATTGTGTTTGACAGTGCAGGCAACGCTTACGTGGGTGAAACGGGCTGCAGCCACGCCATCGTGAAGCTGGACCCTTACGGCACCATCACTGCGGTCTACCAGCCGGTAGTGGAGCAGCAGGGCACCGATTGGATTGACCTTTCCTCCGACCAGTGCACCCTCTATTACACCTCGCAGGGGCCATCGGTATTGCGCTTCAATGTTTGCGACCGGAAACAGATGGCGCCGCTGACTTCGCAACTGACGGAAGCTCTGGCTTTACGGATTTTGCCGGACGGCGGCGTTGTGGTAGCCAACCTGAAGAACGTCAAGCGTCTGGACGGCAGTGGCAAGACGCTCCAAACGTATGATGCCCCCGGCGAGGACTGCTGGTCGTCGCTTGCCTTGGACAGCGACGGCACATCGTTCTGGGCCACAGACTACTGCACTTCTGATGTGGTGCGGTTCGACATCAGTTCGGGCGCAATGGTTTCCAAATTCAACGCCGGGGTGCCGGCGAACAGTGTGTTCGGTGTCCAGACTTTTGCGCCCCCACAGACCACGGCGGCGGGCGCGCTGGTGGCCTCGCCAGCCACGGCCAGCGTCACTCCCGGGCAGGCGGCTTCTTATTCTCTAACTTTCAATCCCGTTGGCGCTGCAGTTGGCCAGGACTTCTCGTTTTCCTGTGGGAATTTGCCTGCCGGGGCCAGTTGCACGTTTTCACCCGCCACCGCCACCGCTCAGGCAAGCGGCGTGATCACAACTGTGACCGTTAATACCGGCACCGGCGCCGCCGCGTTGCTCCGTGATCGCACGCACCAGGTTTTGTGGTTCGCCATACTGCTTCCGGCTTTCCCGCTTCTGTTGGTTTTAGGTCGTGGCCGAGGATGGCAGCTCGTGCTGATCTTCCTCGCGCTACTGCTCTGCGTTGCCCTGGTGAGTTGCAGCGGAGGCGGAGGTGCCAGCTCTCAGAACTCACCACCTCTGATCAATTCAACTCCTCCCACTCCCGGCAATGGGGCTACACCCAGCGGAACCTACACCGTACTGGTGCATGCTATTTCCGGCTCGCAGCAAAGTTCGACCACGATACAGCTCAGCGTGCAGTGAATCTCGCCTCGGGTGTCAACTGCGGTGGCGGTTACGGCAAGCGGTCACGATCGCGTTTTTTGCGGCCGAGGGCTACGTCCGCCAAGCGGAGAAAATGCTCTAATCCCGTGTGATCTTTGCCCTCCCTCAAGGGCAGCAGACGTGGACCCTCGTCACGCGCAGCCGGGGCGTTGGGCGGCAGTGGTTTGAGCCGAGAGCCCTTTGCCCGGGGAGGAGTTGGCTTCCGTTTCTTCACCGAAGACACATTCAGGGCCTGGGGGCAGGGCCCACTTTCTGCAAACTCTCTTGGTTCCCCGACAGTGTACCTTGGCTAGCGGCTTTTGCCCACTGTGCAAATCCCCGCAACCGCGCATCCCTCGCTAGAATACGGGCGTGGCGGAGCTGAGTATCTTCATCGGCAAGGGCGGAGTGGGGAAGACCACGGTTTCATCCGCCTACGCTGTCCAAAGCGGGCGGCTGGGCAGAAAGCGCCGGGTGCTGCTCATTTCCAGTGACCCGGCGCATTCCCTGGCCGACCTGTTCGGGACCCAACCCGGCGACCGTCCGCAACCGGTTTCCCTCCCCGGACGCCGCCGGCTCTACCTCTGGCAGGTGAATGCGGAAAAGGAATTCCGGGCTTTTGTAGGCAAGTACAAGGAAGCTCTGCTGGCAACGATAGAGCGCGGCACCATCTTTTCCCGCCAGGAGATAGAGCCTCTGCTGGACACCGCCTTGCCCGGCCTGGCGGAAATATCCGCCCTGCTGGCGGTTGAACAGGCCC
>DASYWT010000043.1:0-9332 GCA_035935775.1 Terriglobales bacterium | reverse complement strand
TACGTGGGCCGGCCGGCTTTCGGCCAGGAAAACAGCACGGTAGGAATGTTTGTGCTGCAGCCCGACGGCAAGACGGCTGAACGCGAACAAGTGAAACTGGGACGCAGCTCGGTGAATACGGTGGAGATCCTGGGCGGCCTGAAAGATGGCGATCAGGTCATCCTCTCCGACATGTCACGCTGGGACAATTTTGATCGCATCCGCTTGGAATAGCGAGGAAACGCGCATGAATGCAACCGCACCCACCCCCGGACAGCAACTGATCCGCATGGACACCATCAACAAAGTCTTCTACACCGATGAGGTGGAGACGCACGCGCTTTCCGGCATTCAGCTGGAGGTGCGCAAAGGCGAGTACGTGGCCATCGCCGGGCCCTCGGGCTCGGGGAAATCCACGCTGTTGTCCATCATTGGACTGCTGGATTCGCCCTCCGAGGGCGAGTACTGGCTGAACGGGAGCCAGGTAGCCAATCTCAACATCAATGAGCGCTCGCGCATCCGCAACCGCGAGATCGGGTTCATCTTCCAGAACTTCAATCTGATCGGCGACCTCACGGTGTATGAGAACGTGGAGCTGCCGCTCACCTACCGCGGCATGTCGGGCGCGGAGCGCAAGAAGCGGGTGCTGGAGGCGCTGGAGCGGGTGGGCATGAGCCACCGCCTGAAGCACTATCCCTCGCAGCTCTCGGGCGGCCAGCAGCAGCGCGTGGCGGTGGCGCGCGCGCTGGGCGGCAGCCCTTCCATCATGCTGGCCGACGAGCCTACCGGCAACCTGGACTCGCGCAACGCGGAAAACATCATGGAACTGCTGCGCGAGCTGCACCGCGAAGGTTCCACCATCTGCATGGTGACCCACGACCCGCGCTTCGCCCGCCACGCGGAGCGCACCATCCACCTGTTTGACGGGCGCGTGGTGGAGGAAACCGTCGAAGTGAACTAAGGTCCATCGTCCGCCAATCTTGTCCTGTTACGCGAACACTGGGGACTTTTTTTCTCTAAGGAGCAGGCAGGGTGGAGACAGTGATCCAGGACATCCGCTACGGGCTGCGCATGCTGCGCAAGTCGCCAGGCTTTACCGCCGTGGCGATGGTCACGCTGGCCCTGGGCATCGGGGCCAACACCGCGATCTTCAGCGTGGTCAAGTGTGTCCTGCTGAAGCCCCTTCCCTTCAGCAATCCCGACCGCCTGGTCAACCTTTGGGAAAGCAATCCGCATAACCCTGGGGACGAGATCATGCCGGTGCCACCCGCTGACTTTCGGGATTGGCAAGACCGCACCCATTCCTTTGCCGAGATCGGAGCTTCGTATGATGTGCAGAAGAGCCTGACCGGCGCGGGTGCGCCGGAAGCGCTGGTTGGTTACGCATTCTCCTCCAACGTCTTTCATGTCCTGGGCGTAACACCTCTGCTGGGCCGCACTTTTACCACGGAAGAAGACCGGCCGGGCGCCGAACGGGTTGTAGTGCTGGCTTACTCGCTGTGGCAGAGAAAGTTCGGCGGCGATCCGGCGATCGCGGGCAAGCGGGTGCTTCTCGATGGCGAGTCCTACGCCGTACTGGGCGTCATGCGGCCGGGTTTCGATTATCCCGGCAATGTCGAGTTCTGGGTGCCCATCGCCTTACAGCCGGAGGGCATGGCGGACCGCAAGCTTCCATTCTTGCGACTGGTGGCGCGTCTCAAGCCGGGCGTGACGGTGCAGCGCGCCGACGCGGACCTGAAGAACGTTGCCTCCCAGTTGCAAAGGGAGTACCCGCAGACGAATAGTACGCGCAGCGCGAAAGTTGACGCGATCCGCAAGCTGTACGTCGGCGATATTCAGCCGGCATTGCTGGCGCTGCTGGGAGCGGTGGGTTTTGTGCTGCTGATTGCGTGCGCCAATCTGGCCAGTCTGCTGCTGGCGCGCGGCGCAAGCCGGCGCAAAGAGTTCGCGGTGCGCAGCGCCCTGGGCGCCTCGCGCAGCCGTCTGGGCAGACAGGTTCTGTCGGAAAGCCTGTTGCTTTCGCTGGGTGGCGGCCTGCTGGGGCTGCTGCTGGCCGCGGGGAGCCGGGGAACGCTGCTCCAGCTGTTTCCCAACGACATTGCCAATCTGAATATCCCGCGATTGGAAAGCATCCCGCTGGACGGGGGAGTCATTGGGTTTGCGATCCTGCTCTCGCTGTTCACGGGGGCATTGTTCGGCGTTTTGCCGGCGCTGCACACCTCCGCGGGAAATGTTTACGAGACGTTAAAGGAGGGCGGCAGAAGCGGCGCAACAGGCGGCCGGGAGCGTACCCGCAGCGTCCTCGTGATCGCGGAGATGGCGCTATCGCTGGTGCTGCTGGCGGGCGCCGGTCTAATGATGAAGACTTTCCTGCGGCTTGGAGCGGCGAGCCTGGGTTTCAACCCGGACCACGTCCTGACGGCGCAAGTTCTTTTGCCCGATAGCAAGTATCCTAAGCTGGAAGACCATGCGCGTTTCTTGAATGAAACGCTGCAGCGGATCGAGGCGCTGCCCGGGGTGAAGTCGGCGGGCGCGGTGGGATTTCTGCCGCTCAGCGGATTCTGGGGGGACACAAATTTCACGGTGCAGGGCGAACCCGCCCCGCCGCAAGGCGGAACGCCGAGCGCCGACTTTAATGTGGTGAGTCCGTCCTACTTCCGGACCATGCAGGTTCCTCTGTTGGCCGGGCGCGGCTTGCAGGCGAGCGACACCGGCAATGCGCCGCCGGTGGCGGTCATCAACCAGACCATGGCGCGGCGCTTCTGGCCCAACCAGAATCCGGTGGGACAGCATATCAACCCGGATCCCGCCAGGTTTCAGAAGAGGAGTTGGGAAATAGTGGGCGTGGTCGGCGACATCAAGCACTTTGGCGTGGCCGAGCCTACTCATCCCACCATCTACCGGCCATTCGCGCAGGAGAATTTCCCGCTGCTTGCCTTCACCATTCGTACCCAGGTTCCGCCCATGAGCTTGGCCGAGCAGGTGCGCCAGGCGATCTGGAGTGTGGACCGAGACCAGCCGATTTCCAAGATCATCACCATGGACGAAGCGGCGGCGGAGTCGGTGACCCTGCGAAGGATCAGCATGATCCTGCTGGCGTCGTTCGCTGCCTTGGCCGTGTTTCTGGCGGTCATTGGGCTGTACGGAGTAATGGCGTACCTGGTGGCGCAGCGCACGCATGAAATTGGAGTGCGCATGGCGCTGGGGGCCCGTCCGCGCAATATTTCGCAGCTCGTGTTGCGGCAAGGCCTGCGACTGGCGGCGATAGGTATTGTGCTCGGCATTGCCGCGGGGCTCGGGCTCACGCGTGTGCTGGGAAGCCTGTTATTTGGAGTGCGGCCGCAAGATCCCCCTACCTTTGTGGCAGTAGCGGCGCTACTGGCGGGGGTGGCGCTCGTAGCCAGCTATGTGCCGGCGCGGCGGGCGATGAAAGTGGATCCCATGGTCGCGCTGCGGTACGAGTAGTGCCGCCGTCTCGGCGGCCCATAGGGCGGGCGGACGAAGCCCGCCTTAAGAAAAGCGCTTTCCCGCGAGGGGAGGCTTTCGAATTTGTAGTGGCGAGGGCGAGACGCCCTCGCGACAGCCGGCGAGACGCCGGCGCTACTGAGGAAGAGATGGAAACGCTGCTGCAGGACGTTCGCTACGGGCTGCGCATGCTGCGCAAGTCGCCGGGCTTTACCGCGGTGGCGGTAATCACGCTGGCCCTGGGGATTGGTGCGACCACGGCCATATTCAGCGTGGTCTATGGCGTGCTGCTGCGTCCTCTGAGTTATGACCATCCCGATCGCATCGTGGAACTGCATGAAGTGAACGCCCAGGGCGGCGAGATGCACTTCGCCGATCCGAACTTCGAAGACGTGCGAGCGCAGGCCCGTTCCTTGCAGGGAGCGGCCGAATATAGCGACGGCGTCGAATCGGTTTTCGGCGGCAGCGAGCCAGCGCGTGTCACGGTGGCTGCGGTTTCGCGTGATTTCTTTCCTGTGCTGCGCGTGCAGCCCATCTTGGGCCGCAGTTTTACCCCGCAAGACCAGCGCTTTGGCGCCGCCCCGGTGGCATTAGTCGGTTATGGATACTGGCAGCAATTCCTCGGTGGGGCGACGGATCTTTCCTCCAAAAAGCTCACCATAGAGAACCGCGCATTTTCCGTTATCGGAGTACTGCCGCGGCAATTCAGTTTTCCGCTGAATGCTGAAATCTGGTTTTCACGTGAGCTGTACGAACGCCTGCCCAGCCGCAGCGCCCACAACTGGCAGGTGCTTGGCCGCCTGCGCGAGGGTGTTTCGGTAGCGAAAGCGCGGGCTGAACTGCAGACCATTGCTACACGGCTGAAACGGCAGTACGGGCAGGACACCATGATGGAAAGCGTGGCCATCGCGCCGCTGCGCGAAGCCATGACCAGCCAGGTACGCCCGGCGCTATGGATTCTGTTGGGGGCGGTGGGATTTCTTTTGCTGATTGCGTGCGCCAACGTGGCGAACCTGCTTTTGGTGCAATCGGCGGCGCGCCAGCGCGAAATGGCCATCCGCTGCGCTTTGGGAGCCGGCCGGAGGCGCGTGGTCAGCCAGCTTCTGGCGGAAGCGCTTTTGCTGACGGCTGGCGGTGGCGCTGTCGGAGTGCTCGCGGCCTTTTGGGTGCTGAACGGGCTGCTGGCGCTGTCGCCAGGCGTTCTGCCTCGGGTGAGCGAGGTCACGATCAGCACTCCGGTGCTGGTATTTTCCGTGGGGCTCTGCGCCCTGGTAGCTCTGGCGCTGGGCATCTTCAGCGGGCTGCGCTGCAGCGGCGGTGATGTCCAGAACGGGTTGGCCGCAGGTGGTCGTTCCCAAAGCGGAGCGCTGATTTCGCAGCGCCTGAGCCGCGCCATTGTGGCCGGACAGTTGGCCATCACCCTGGCGCTGCTGGCAGGGGCGGCGCTCCTGGGACGCAGCCTGCTTCGCGTGCTCTCCGTGGACCCTGGCTTCCGCACCGAGCACATCGTGACCATGAACCTGGCCCTGCCGGAGATCGAGGACTGGGCGGCGCCCGGCCCGGTGAGCGACCGGG
The DNA here is from genome assembly GCA_035935775.1 of Terriglobales bacterium. Taxonomy (GTDB): domain Bacteria; phylum Acidobacteriota; class Terriglobia; order Terriglobales; family Acidobacteriaceae; genus JAICWP01. Next base: position 4,313 of record DASYWT010000043.1, on the reverse strand, counting down.
ACGCGGCGAGATCGCGGCGAGCACAGTTTCTGGAGAACGTGCTGGGTCGCGTCAGCGCCGTTCCTGGCGTTGAGGATGTTGGCGGGACCGCCGCGCTGCCCATCGGAAATCCACCGTCCGACGGCACATACGTACTGATGAGTCCGGGTGAGCCGCTGCCGCGCATGCAGGACATGGACGCGCTCTTCCGCCAGTCTTCCCGGACGGGAGACGCCGATTACAGCGCGGTGACCTCGGCCTACTTCCGTGTCGTCGGCATTCCATTGCTCCATGGCCGGCTGTTCAACGCCGGCGACACCATTAACTCGCCGCATGTGGCGGTGATCAGCGAATCGCTGGCCCGGGAAAAATGGCCCACGCAGGACCCGCTGGGTCACCAGATCGAATTCGGCAACATGGATGGAGACCTGCGCCTGCTCACGGTGGTAGGCGTGGTCGGTGACGTGCGGAACAACAGCCTGGAGAGCCCGGTCCGGCCGACCATCTACGTGGATTGTCTGCAGCGGCCGGGAAAAACTGACGACTTTACGATGGTGATTCGCAGCGCCGCCAATCCAGCCGCGATCATTTCAGCTGCGCGCCAGATTGTGCAGAATCTTGACCCCAACGTGCCTCCAAAATTTTCCACGTTGGCGCAGGTGGTCTCGGGATCGCTTCAGCCCCGCCGGTTCAATTTGATTCTGGTTGCGGTGTTTGCCGGGACGGCGCTCCTACTGGCGCTGGCGGGCATGTACGGCGTGATGGCGTATTCCGTCGCCCGCCGCACCAGTGAAATCGGCGTGCGCATGGCGCTGGGCGCCAGCCAGGCGAGCATCCTGCACCTGGTGCTCGGGCAAGGACTGCTGACGGCGGGCGCAGGGGTGATCGTCGGGATCGTTATTGCATCGGCGATAACCCGCACGATGGGCTCGCTGCTCTTCGGGTTGAGTCCCACCGACCCGCTGACGTTTGCCGGCGCGGCCGCGCTCCTGGTGGTTGTGGCCCTGCTGGCAAGTTACGTTCCCGCGCGCCGGGCGAGCAAGGTGGATCCCATGGTGGCGCTGCGGTACGAGTAGGGCCGCCGTCTCGGCGGCTCAGAGGGTGGGCGAAGCCCGCCTGGGGCCGCCGCGAGAGAAGGCTTTTGAGCTTACACAGGCGAGGGCGAGACGCCCTCGCGACAGCCGGCAGGGATGCCGGCGCTACAAAGGTGCCGGCGAGATGCCGGCGCTTATGAGGACGATATGGAAACTTTGCTGCAGGACATGCGGTACGCGCTGCGAACGTTGCGGCATAGCCGCGGCTTCACCGCTGTAGCCGTGATCACGCTGGCGCTGGGCATCGGGGCAAACACGGCGATGTTCAGCATAGTGAACGCAGTATTGTTGCGTCCCGTTCCATATCCCGAACCGCAGCAGCTGCTGAAGCTCTACACCAGCATGCCGCAGTTCCGCGAGGCTTCGGTATCCTATCCCAACTTTCTTGACTGGCAGCGGCGCAGCCGCTCCTTCGATCTGATGGCCGCCTACCGCACCGACAGCTTCAATCTGACGGGGCAGGCGAATCCCGAGCGCCTGAGGGGCGAGATGGCCTCTTCCACCTTCTTCCCCCTGCTCGGAATCAAGCCCATCATTGGCCGAACCTTTACCGCCGATGAAGACCGCCGCGGGGCCGCGCCCGTCGTGGTGCTGACCTCCAGTCTTTGGAAGACGCGCTTTGGCGGCAATCCTAAGGTTCTGGGCAGCAGCATCACGCTTAACAACAGCCTCTATACCGTGATTGGCGTGATCCCCGGCGACGACGTAGAACTGCGTCGCGTTTCCGTGATTATTCCCATCGGGCAGTGGAGTGAGCCGCTGTTCCAGGATCGCGGCGTGGGCATGGGCATGCGCGTGGTCGGACGCCTCAAGGCCGGCGTTTCGCAGGCGCAGGCGCAATCGGAACTGGATAGCATCGCCGCCGGACTGGCTCGCGAGTTTCCCAAGGAAGACAAGAATCGCGGCATAAGTTCCGTTTCCCTGCGCGAGGACATGGTGGGCGACGTGCGCACGCCCTTGCTGGTGCTGCTGGCGGCGGTGGGATTCGTGCTGCTGATTGCCTGCGCCAACGTGGCCAACCTGCTGCTGGCTCGCTCCAGCGCGCGCCGGCGCGAATTTGCCGTTCGTGGCGCGCTGGGAGCCAGCCCCATCCGGATCATGCGCCAGTTGCTCACCGAGGGCCTGCTGCTGGCCCTTGCCGGCGGCGCGCTGGGACTGGCGGTTGCGTTCTTACTGAACGGGCTGTTCGTCTCCCGCCTGGCTGACGTCCTGCCGCGGGCCGACCAAATTCATCTTGATTCCGCGGTGCTGGCCTTTACTGCGCTCGTCTCCATTTTTGCCAGCCTGCTCTTTGGGGTTACGCCGGCACTGCAAAGCTCGCGCGCCGATCTGAATGAAACTCTGAAGGAAGCCGGCCGGGGCGCCACCGGCCGCCACGGGCTCCAGCGCTCCCTGGTGGTGGTGGAAGTGGCGCTGGGGCTGGTGTTGACTGTTTCCGCCGGCTTGATGGTCCGCACCATGGCGCGCCTGTGGAGCGTGGATGCCGGCTTCGACCCGCATAACGTGCTGACATTCGGCGTAGCCGGCTCGCCCGCGGTGCACGGCACCCCCGCGGAAATCCGCAACGGGCTGAGCGCAACCATGCAGCAAATGCAATCCATTCCCGGCGTCAAGGCGGTCAGCATAGTCTTCGGCGGCTTGCCCATGAACGGGGACTCCGAGCTGCCCTATTGGGTGGAGGGCCGTCCCAAGCCGGCAGAACAAAGCCAGATGGATATGGCGCTGTTTTATGGCATCGCTCCCGGGTATTTCAGCGCCATGCGCATCCCTCTTTTGCGCGGCCGATACCTGACCGAGCAGGACAACGAACAGGCGGCCTGCTCCATAGACATTGACCAGGACCTGGCGCGCAAAGCTTTTCCCGGCCAGGACCCGCTGGGCCAGCACCTTAATTTCGACATCCTGCCCATGCAGTGCGAGGTGGTCGGCATCGTCGGCCACGTGAAGCATTGGGGGCTCGATGCCGACGCCACCGCCAAAGTCCATTCGCAGATGTACATTGCCTATCGCGAGTTCCCAGACAGCGTCATGAATCTGGCGTCAAACGATGCCTCCTACGTGGTGCGCACAGCCGGCGATCCCTATGCCGTGGTGCCGGCGCTGAAACGGGTGGTTACCGGCATCAATGGAAAAATGGCGATGTACAACGAGGAAAGCATGCAGGATGTGATCAACGACTCGCTGGCGGCGCGGCGCTTCACGCGGCTGCTGCTGGGCGTGTTCGCGGCGCTGGCGCTGGTGCTGGCCGCCGTGGGCATCTACGGCGTGATTTCGTATGCGGTGACCCAAAGTACGCACGAAATCGGCCTGCGCATGGCTTTGGGCGCCAGCCGGTGGAAGGTGCTGGGGATGGTTCTGAGCAGCGCGATGCGTCTGGCGCTGATCGGTATCGGTGTGGGCGCCATCGGCGCTTTTGCGGCCACCCGCGCGCTCAAGGGACTGCTGTTCGAGGTCAGCGCCGCCGATCCGGTCACCTTTGTCATGGTGGCGCTGGTGCTGGCGCTGGTCACACTCGTCGCCAGCTACATTCCGGCTTGGCGCGCGGCCAGGGTGGATCCCATGGTGGCGCTGCGGTATGAGTAGCGTCGCCGTCTCGGCGGCCCGATAGGCGGGCGAAGCCCGCCTAAAAAAAAGGCTTTCCCGCAAGGGAGGGTTTTCGAATTTGGCGAGGGCGAGACGCCCTCGCGACAGCCGGCAGGATGCCGGCGCTACGAACGCAGAGATGGAAACTTTGCTGCAGGATATCCGCTACGGGTTGCGCATGCTGCGCAAGTCGCCGGGGTTCACCGCGGTGGCGGTGATCACCCTGGCCCTGGGGATTAGCGCCAACACCGTGACCTTCAGCAGCATTAACGGCATGCTGCTGCGGCCGTTTCTGTTTCCGCGACTGGATCGCGTGATGTCGGTATGGGAGACGGCCCCCAAGCAGAACATCCATCGGGCGAGCGCGGCGGCAGCGAATTTCCGCGATTGGCAGGAGCAGGGCCGGAGCTTCGAGCATTTAGCCGCCATGCACGGCTGGGATGCGAACATGACCGGCGCCGGCACTCCGGAACGGGTAGAAGGCTACCAGGTCACGGCTGATTTCTTCCCTCTTCTGGGCATGCCTGCTGAGTTCGGACGCGCCCTCTCGGCCGAAGACTTCAAGCCAGGCCACGTTCCTGTGGTTGTGCTCAGCGAGAACTTCTGGGAAGGACGCCTGGGTGCGAAACGCGCGCTGCTGGGCAAGACGCTGGAATT
>DASYWT010000042.1:0-7767 GCA_035935775.1 Terriglobales bacterium | reverse complement strand
TGTGCGCGGGCAGCCCGGGTTACTCGTACCGCAGCGCCACCATGGGATCCACCCTGGTCGCGCGCCGTGCCGGCAGATAGCTAGCCAGCAAGGCTACGCATAGCAAACCGAGCGACGCGCCCAGGAAAGAGGCAGCGTCGGTGGCGGCAATCCCAAACAAGAAGCTCGACATCAGCCGGCTCAACGCCAATCCGCCGACAACCCCAACCAAGGTCCCCACGCCCGCCAGCAGCACTCCTTCCCGAATCACCATGGCCAGCATTCGCTTCCGCGAAGCCCCCAGCGCCATGCGAATGCCGATCTCCTGCCTGCGCTGGTTGACGAAGTAGCTGAGCAAGGCGTAAAGCCCGACCGCGCTCAGCAGCAGCGCCAGCGCCGCAAACGCGCTCATCAGGATGGCCAGCACGCGGGCAAATGCCACCGAGTCGCTCACCAGTTGCGACATGGGCGCCACGCTGGCTACCGGCTGCTGGGGATCAACCTGGTGAACCACGCGCCCCAGTGGCAACGACAGGTCAACCGAGCCGCTGGTGCGGATCACCATGGCGGAAAGCAAGCCAAAGCTTTGGTAGAGCAAGGCGCCGATCGCATCCGGCACCTGCGCCTGAGGCACAAAAACCATGGGAGGCGTGGCCTGGTCGAGCGAGTATTCCTTCATATCGCCGACAATGCCCACCACCTGCCGCGGTTGGTCCGCCAGGCCTTCTTTTTCCATGCCCTTGCCGATCCACACCTGCGCGCCCAGCGGGTCAGCGCCCGGCCAGCACAGCCGCGCCATGGTGCGGTTGATGATCACCACCGGGGATGAACCAGCCACATCGGTATCCAGAAATTCCCGCCCGCGCAGCAGAGGGACACGCATAGTCGAAAAATACGACGGGCTCACCGCGCGGTATTCCAGCGGGTTATCACCACAATTCTTGCCGGGCAGTTCGGGCATGGGCAGGTTGAGTCCGGATTCCAGCGGCGCGGAGGAGACGGTGGCCGCATCCACCACACCCGGCAATCTGCGCACCCGTTCCAATACTTTCTGCTGGAATTGAGTAACCGCCTGCGTGTTGTCATATTTCAGCGAAGCTAGAGAGAGTTGGGCGACCTGAAGATTGCGGGGATCAAAGCCCAGACCCACTCCCCGCATGAGCAGAAAGCTGCGCAGCAGCAGCGAGCAGCCCAGCAGCAGCAGCAGAGAGAGTGCGACTTCGCTGATCAGCAGGAGGCCGCGTCCGCGCCGCTGGTCGCGCGTCACTCCAACACTGCGCTCGCCCTGCTTCAGCGCCACGTTGGGCTCGGCGTGCAGGCAGCGCATCGCCGGGGCAGCTCCCGCCAGCATCCCGGTGAGCGCGGACACCAGCAGCGTGAACAGCAGCACCGGTGAATTGACCGCCACCTGGCCCAGGTCAATCACCGGTAAACGCATCGCCAGGCTCAGGGACCGGGTGGCCGGGAAAAGCACCTTCAGTCCGGCCATGAGATACCAGGCCAGCACCAATCCCAGGCCTCCGCCCAGCAGGCTGAGCAGCAGGCTTTCGGTCAGCACCTGGCGGACAATTCGGCTGTTGCGCGCCCCCAGTGCGGAGCGAATTGCGAGCTCGCGTCCCCGCGCTGTGGTGCGCGCCAGCATCAAGCCGGCAACGTTGGCGACCGCGATCAGCAGCACCAGCGCAACCGCGCCCAATAGCAGAAGAAGGGGCTGGCGCAGGTTTCCCGAGAGCCATTGCCGGTAAGGCACGAAGCCGAATCCGCTGGTGTTTCGTATCCACCACTCACCGGGATGAGCCTGCGAAAGCAACGACCACAGGCGAGCGCCTTCCTGTTGTGCCTGGACAAGGCTGACTCCAGTCTGCAGGCGTGCGATGACGCTGTAGTTCAGGCCGTCGTCGTGCAGATGGTTCTGCAGCCGGTCCGGAAGCCAGACGTCGGCCTGCTGCGCGTAACGGAAATTTCGCGGCAGCACCCCAACCACGGTGTATGCCTGGCCATTGCAGGCGATCTCCCGGCCCAGAATGTCGCGACCGCCGCCCAGGCGGGTCCGCCACAATCCATAGCTGAGGACGGCACTAGGGGCGCCGCCGGCAGCCTCCTGCTCAATGAAACTGCGGCCCAGCACCGGCGCTACTCCCAGGGTGCGGAAAAAGTTCGCCGAGACTTTTTTCTCGGGCACATATTCCGGCGTGCTGCCACCCACCAGATTGCAGCCGCTGGAGGGAAATTCCATCGCCACTGACTGGAAAACGCGGTTGTCGCCGGATATCGCCTGCGCCAGTAGAGGAGTCAAGTTATCCGCTGTGCCGCTGCTTTTCCAATGCAGCACGACCCTGACCAGTTGCTCAGGCTGGGCGTAGGGAAGGGGCGTAAACATCACTCCATACACCACGCTGAACATGGCGGTGTTGGCGCCAATGCCGAGCGCCAGCGTTACGGCTGCCAGGATGGTGAAGCCGGGGTTCCTGCGCAACATGCGCAGCCCGTAGCGAATGTCCTGGAGCAGAGTTTCCATGCTTTGTCTCAGATGGGGGCGCCACCCTTTGCGCTTTTGCCAAAGGTGCCCCGGGGCTACCTTCCTCCTCCCGACGCCGCGGGCGTGGACTGCCCCTCGCCTTTCGGCGCCTTGGGGTCGTTCACCACCCAGCCGTCAAACAACTGAATAGTGCGGTCGCCATAGGACGCGTTCACTTCCGAATGCGTGACCTGGACAATCGTCGTTCCCTGGTCGTTCAGTTTCTTGAACAGTTCCATGATCTCTTTGGCCTGGCTGGAATGCAGGTTGCCGGTGGGCTCGTCGGCCAGGATCAGCTTGGGATTTCCCACCACCGCCCGCGCCACCCCTACTAACTGCTGCTGTCCGCCGGAAAGCTGGCTGGGATACAGGTCCTTCTTGCCCACGATCTGGAAGCGGTCCAACACTTCCGCCACCATGGAGGCGCGCTGCTGACGCGAGATGTTGCGGTAGGAGAGCGGCACATCCAGGTTTTCGTAGACCGTCAGATTGTCCAGCAGGTGATAGCTCTGAAAGACGAAGCCGATGTACTGGCGGTTCAACTCGGCGCGCTTCTTGCGGTCGAGCTTGTGCACGGCATGGTCGAGGAAGTAGAACTCGCCCACCCAGGAATCATCCAGCATGCCCAGAATGCTGAGCAGCGTGGTCTTCCCTGCCCCGGAGGGCCCCATGATGGTGACGAATTCGGCCGGCTGAATGTCCACGTTAATGCGCCGCAGCACGTAGGTCACGCCGGGCCCGGTTTTGTAAGTGCGTTCCACATTTCGCAACTGAATCATTGATCAGCTCCTCAAGTTTCCGTTTCCGCAACCATCTCAAACCCCGTGGGCACAGGCGCCCTCGCCTGTGCGGTAGGGCGCAGCCCGACTCGCTACTCGTACCGCAGTGCCACCATAGGGTCCACCCTGCTCGCCCGCCGAGCCGGCACATACCCGGCCACTAGCCCAACTCCCATTAGAACCGCAGCCACGGCGGCGTACGTGGGCCAGTCCAGCGGATGCACCGCAAATAGCATGCTGGCCAGGAAGCGGGTCACGCCTAACCCAATTGCGATTCCAACCCCCAGCCCGGCCCCAACCAGCACGGCCGTCCTCCGCAGTACCATGCGCAGCAAGTCGGCTGGATCAGCCCCCAGCGCCATGCGGATGCCGATTTCGTGCGTCTTCTGGACCACGGAATAAGCCATCACCCCATAAAGCCCGATGGCGGTGAGCAACAGGGCTACGGCTGCAAACAGCGAAAACAAGAACGCATTGAAGCGCGGCTGGTTGGCGGAGTTGGACATCATTTCGTCCATGGTGTGCACGTTGAAGACGGCCAATTCCTTGTCCATTCCATGAATTGCGTTGCTCACCGCATCCAGTTGTGCGACCGGATTTCCCGCAGAACGCAGCACGATGCTGGGCTGCGGCCCAAACATTCCCTGCGAGTAGGGCAGATAGTAGCGGGGAGCAAAATCGTCGCTCAGGCTGCCGTGCTTGATATCGGCCACCACACCCACGATTTCGCGCATCGGCGCCTTCTCATCTCCAATACCCGGCTGCATGTGCTGGCCTATGGGGTCCTGATTAGGAAAATACTGCCGGGCAAAGCTCTGGCTGACGATCACCACGGGCGGCGATTTGGCGTCGTCGCGCAAGTTGAACTCACGCCCGCGGAGAAGTGCTATGCCCAGGGTATGGAAGTAGCCGGGGCCGACGACGGCCAGGGCGGCGAACGGGTGCTGACCGGGAGGCGAAGGACGGCCCTGGATCTCGAAGGAGATGGTGGCGTCGTTGCCGCTGAAGGGCAGCGGCCAGGCGGCGCTCGCCGCGTCCACGCCCGGGAGGGCGCGCAACCGAGGCAGTAGCTGGTCATAGAAATTGACTGTCTGCTGGTCGCTATAGCGGGAAGACGGCAGGTTGATGTCCAGGGCCAGGAGGTGGCGAGGGTTGAAGTGAGGGTCCACCCGGATCAGTTGCTGGAAGCTGCGCAGCAGCAGGCCGGCGCCCACCAGCAGCACCACTCCGATTGCTGTTTCCGCTATGACCAGGCCGCTGCGCAGCCGGTTGGAATGCGCCGCGCCGGCCGCGCCACGGCCACCTTCTCGCAAAGCCTCCGTTAGGTCGGTGCGCGCCGTCTGCCATGCGGGCGCGAGTCCGAACAACAGGCTGGCGGCGATGGACACCAGCGCGGTGAAGACGAGCACAACCAGGTTCAGCCCCACCAGCTCCAGGCGTGGTATGTTGCCGCTTTCAAAATGAACAATGGCAACCAGAATCCAGCTTGCCAGACCCAGAGCTAACCCGCCTCCCGCTACTCCCAGCAGCAGGCTCTCAGTCAACAGTTGCCTTACCAGCCGCCGCCGAGGCGCTCCCAGCGCGGCGCGCACCGTAATTTCCCGCTGTCGCTTGCTGGCCTGCGCCAGCAGGAGGTTGGCGACGTTGGCGCATGCAATCAAAAGCACGAATCCCACCGCGGCCAGGAGCACCAGCAAGGCCGGACGCACATTCCCTACCATCCTCTGAAGTTGGGGAATGAGCACGGTGACAGCGCGCCGCGTGTTGGAATCGGGATACTGGTGTGCCAGGCGCCGGGCGATCAGATCGGTTTCAGTCTGCGCCTGGGCCAGAGTCACGCCCGGCTTCAGCCGGCCAATCACGCTCAGGAAATGGGCGCCGCGATTTTCTGGCGCCGTCACCGGCGTGCCGCCGCCAGGGTCGGCGTCGCGTGCCACGCTTCCCCACAGCTGCGGAGCAGGGTACTCGACGGGAAACTCGAAACCCGCGGGCGCCACCCCAATCACCGTGTAGGAACGATTATCGAGGGTGATGGTCCGGCCGATGATGTTGGGATCGGAGCCGAATTGCGATTGCCAGAGCTGGTGGCTCAGCACCACCACCCACCGTCCAGCCTGCTCTTCATCACGGCGAAAACCGCGCCCCAGGGCCGGCTTGACTGCCAGCACAGAGAAAAAATCCGAGGAGACTACTTGCCCGTCCAAGTGCTGCGGCTGACCCACGCCCGTCAGATTGAAAGAGGCATCGCGATAGGTCGCCATGCTGTCAAACGTGCGGCTTTGGGCGCGGTAGTCGAAGAAATCAGGGTAAGAAAATGTGTCAGGCAGGCCGGGACGCCGCGAGTCCGTTTCATTCACCGAAATTAGCCGTTCAGAGTGAGGGAAGGGCAAGGGCTTCAGCAGAACCGCATGCACGATGCTGAACATGGCCGTGTTGCCGCCGATGCCCAGGGCCAGCGTGATTACCGCCACCGCCGTGAAACCGGGCGATTTCAGCAGCACTCGTAATCCGTAGCGGATGTCCTGCAGCAGAGTTTCCATATCTTCCTCAAATCACGTCGGCCGGGTGCGCTTACTCGTAACGCAATGCCACCATGGGATCCACCTTGCTGGCCCGCCGCGCCGGCACATAGCTGGCCAGGCCAGCGACCAGCGCCAGAACCGCGGTGCAAATGGTGAATACCGCCCAGTCCAGGCTCACCACTCCAAACAGCACGCTGGAGAGCAACCGCGCCATGAGTATGGCCGCGGGAATCCCGATCCCAAGCCCCACAATCGTCAGAATTGCCGCGTGCTGCACCATCAGGTGCAGCACGTTCCGCGGACTCGCCCCCAGCGCCATGCGTACCCCGATCTCGTGAGTGCGCTGCGCCACCAGGTACGCCATGACCGCATAAATTCCCGCGGCTGCCAGCACTAGTGCAATCACGCCAAAGATCGCCATCAGACGCGCCGAAGATTCCACCCCACTGGCGTCGTCGGAGATCAGCTGCTGCAGAGTGCGGATGTCATAAATAGGCTGATTGCGGTCCAGAGCCTGTACCTGCGCCCGAACTGCCTCGGCCAGTGCCATGGGGTCACGGGTGGTGCGGATGGCCATAGCCATCGCTCCCTGCGCTGATTGCGCAACCGGAACGTAAGCCGTAGGCTCCGGCTGGCGGTCGAACGACGAGCCCAGGATGTCCCCTACGATCCCCACCACCGTGCGCCACGCTTCCCTGGGGTCGTCGCCCAGGCGCACTCGCCTGCCCAGCGGGTTTTGCCGCGGCCAGTACTGCCGCGCCATGGTCTGGCTGATGATGACCACGGGCGGGGCTTCCGCTCCGTCCTGTAAAGTGAACAGTCGCCCTTCGCGCAAGGGAATGCGCAGCGTGCTGAAGAAGCCGGGGCTGATTACCTGCGAGACCGCTAACCGCATTTCGCCCGGTGCCGGCGGAGCCTGGCCTTCGAGCGTCACGCGAGACCGGTCCCTTGTCCATTGCGAGGGCAGGCTGCTTACCGCCGCCGCGGATTGCACGCCCGGCACGGCCTGGACCCGCTCGATCAATTCCCGATAAAAGTCGCGCATCTGCGGTTTGCTGCCATACTTTGCTGCCGGCAGCGCGATCCGGAACGTCAACACACCGGACCGATCGAACCCTTGGTTCCGTTCCATCAGCCTGCGGAAGCCTCTTACCATCAGGCCGGCGCCCACCAGCAGCACGATGGCCATGGCTATTTCCGAAACAACCAGCAGCGCGCGCAGGCGACGTCGCCCGGGTGCGCCGCTTCCTCCGCGCGCGCCTTCCTTCAATACTTCATTCAGGTCGGGTCGCGAGACCTGCAGTGCCGGCGCCATTCCGGTCAGCACTCCCGCCAGTCCTCCCAGCAGAAGAGTGAAGGTGAGAACGCGATAGTCCAACTGGATGTGTTTCAGCCCGGGCACGTGCTCGATAATGAAAGGAGGCACGCTGTGCATCAGCAGCGGCAGCCACCAACTGGAAATCAGCAGCCCAGCGCCTACGCCTAATGCCGCCAGCAGCAGGCTTTCCGCAAGCAGATGCTGGACAATGCGGCCGCGGCTGGCGCCCAGCGCGGTGCGCAGGGCCACTTCCTTGCCCCGCCCGGTGGCCCGTGCCAGTTGCAGGTTGGCGACGTTGGCGCAGGCCAGCAGGAGAACAAAAAGCGCCGCTCCCAGCAGCACCATCAGGAACTGGCGCGAACCCTGGGTCAGGTCCTCCACCATGCCGGCCACGCGCACGCTGTGTCCGGCGTTGGTTTGCGGAAATTCCCTGCCCTCGCGCGCCGCAATCGTCCTGAAATCGGATTCTGCTTGCGCTTGTGATACACCGGGTTTCAGACGCCCTAGTACCTGCAGGTAGTGGTCATCGCGGTCTGCCGCTTGCGCGCCAGTTAGAATCAGTGGCTCCCACGCCTGTGTTCCTGCTGGGAAATCGAAATCTCGGGGCATGATGCCCACCACGGTGCGCGCCTGGCCGTCGAATTCCAGCGT
>DASYWT010000041.1:0-4584 GCA_035935775.1 Terriglobales bacterium | reverse complement strand
TTCTTTGCAGAAATTGCACGACAAGCGCCACATCACGGGCAACGAATTCCACGAACTGACCACTGCTTACGAGTTCCTGCGCAGGGTGGAGCACCGCCTGCAACTGCGCCAGGGCCAGCAAACCCATCGCCTGCCCGATTTGCCCGAGCAACTGCACATCGTGCAGCGCGCCGTGGGAGCGGACAAGACACTGCAATACGCGCCCGGAGGCATTGTGGCCCAGGTGCGGGAGCGCATGGCGGCGGTGGCGGAAATCTACGAGCGCATCATCCATCACCAGCAACTGCAGGCGCGCGAAGACGAGGCGGAGTTCCGCCTGATGCCGCGGGCGGAGCAGAGCGGCGCCGAGCAGCCCTACCATCAGTTGCTGCAGCGCGTGGCCGAGGATTCGCCCGCCCTCCATGAAATTGCCGTCCGGCCGGAGCTGGAGGCGGTCACGCGGCGCAATTTGTACCGCTTTCTGAGCGCCGCGTTCACCAGTTCGGAGCGCTATGCGGCGGTTTCGCGCGCGCCACAGGCAGTGGAGCGGGCGCTGGCCTTGTTCGGCACCAGCGATTACCTCACCGACATCCTGCTGCGCCATCCCGAGGAAATTGCTTCGCTGAACGCCGCGGCGCCGAAATCACCGGAAGCAACGCCGCCGCTCTTTGCCCCGGAAGACGGACGGGACGGCGGCCTGCTGGGCGACCCGCAGTTCGAGTACCTGGGCGCCGCCAACGCGCCCTACGGCGAGAAGCTTGCGCTCCTGCGCCGTCACTACCGCCATCGGGTCTTCGCCTCGGGAGCCACCGATATCCTGGAGTTGCGCCCGGTCTACGAATCGCTGCGCCAAACCAGCCTTGCCGCGGACAACGCGCTGCGCGCCGCTTTCGCCATCGCCGGCGCGCCGCCAGGGTTGGCTGTGCTGGCCCTGGGCCGCCTGGGCACATTCGAATTTGACCTGCTCTCTGACGCCGATGTGCTGTTCGTGCGCGAGGAAAGCCTGCCGGCGGAAGCCGCTGCCCGCGCGGCCGGGCAGATCATGCAGACCCTTTCCGCTTACACCCGCGAGGGCACGGTGTTTCCCGTAGACGCACGCCTCCGCCCCCGCGGAGGCGAAGGCGAACTGGTGGTGACCGCGGCGGAGCTGCATTCCTACTGCGTTCAGGAAGCGCATGCCTGGGAAGCCCTTACCTTCACCAAGCTGCGGCCCATCGTGGGCTCGAGCGTGGCCGCGCAGCAGGCCGGGGAAGCGGCGCAGGCGCTCAGCCGCCGTTTTGCGGCCGATAGCGGCTTCCCTGCGGCGGTCCGCGAAATGCGCACCCGGCTGGAGCACACCGAGCCCCCGGAAGGGAATTTCAAGACTTCACCGGGAGCGGTCTACGACATTGATTTTCTGGCCTGCTTTCTCGCCACCCGCCACCAACTTGCCGGACCATGCGGCAATTTGCGCGATCGGCTGTGCGGGCTGCGAAAGCGCGGCTGGCTCGAGGAGAAGGATCGGGCCAACCTGGACCGGGCCGCGGAACTCTTTCGCACCGTGGAGCACGCTGTGCGGCTGGTAGTGGGCAAGGCCCGCAAATCGCTGCCCGCGACCGAGCATGGACGATGGGCCGCGGAACAGCTCACCGCGCGCCTTTTGCGCCGCGAGTTTCTGGGCGGCCTGGAAGCGGAACTGGCGCGCGCCATGGCCGAAGTGCGCGGCATCTACGAGCGGGTGGTGTCGTAGAGCTTACGCGCCAGGGCTTCAGGCGCGGAATATTTCGTGAAAAACGACGGTAGAGACGTAACTTGTTACGTCTCAAATTCCTTCTGATATTGATATTGCTGAGCGCAGCGAAGCACCTGCTTTTCAATCCACGCGAGACCTTGCAAACCAGGTCTCTGCCGCGAGTCGCGGGCGGGGGCGCCCGCGCCACAAAGAACGTGGGGGCATCGAACTCTACCGCTTCACGGAACCCAGTCGGCGATGAACACGTTGATCTCGTGCGGGGCTTTGCCGTTGCGGTTGGAGATGAACACCAGCTTCTTGCCGTCGGGAGAAAACTGGGGAAAGGCGCTGAACCCGCCGGCGAAGGTGATTCGCTCCAGCCCGCTGCCGTCCCGGTTCACGGTGTAGAGTTCGAACTGGCTCGAAGTAGGGTGCTCGTAGTTGGAAGCGAAGATGATGCGGCGGTTGTCGGGAAAAAATGATGGCGCGAAGCTCGCGCCGCCCAGCTTCGTAATCTGCCTCTGACCGCTGCCGTCGGCATGCATGACCCAGAGGTCCATCTGGCTGGGTTCGACCAGCCCCTGCGCCAATAGCGACTTGTACTTGGCGATCTCCGGCTCCGTCTTGGGATGGTGGGCGCGGTAAACAATCCATTTGCCGTCGGGCGAAAAGAAAGGCCCGCCATCGTAGCCCAGCGTGTGGGTCAGGCGGCGAGCCCCGCTCCCGTCGGCATTCATGGTGTAAATTTCCAAATCGCCATCGCGCGCGGAAGTGAAAACAATCTTCTTGCCGTCGGCGGAGAGCGTAGCTTCGGCGTTGTATCCGGGACCGGTGGTGAGACGCTTAACGATCTTGCCGTCGTCCGTCGCGTAGTAAATCTGGTATTGGGGATAGACGCCCCAGACGTAGCCATGGGAGTAGTCGGGGCGCGGAGGACATTCCTTGCCCGCTTCGTGGGTGGAAGAATACAGGATGTGTTTGCCATCGGCGTAGAAGTATCCGCAGGTAGTGCGGCCGGCGCCGGTCGAGACCAGGTGCGGATCCGAGCCGTCGCTGTTCATGATGAAAATCTGATCGCACTTATAGGGCTCGCGCGGGGACATGAAGATCAGGCGGCGTCCGTCGTAGCTGAAGTAGGCTTCGGCATTCAGCCCGCCGAAGGTCAGTTGCTTGATGTGGCGAAGATGCTTTTCCCTGGGATCCCGCAGCGGGTCGTCGGGCGTGCCATGAACGATGGGACCGGCAGCGCTCAGGCCCGAGGTCGCGGTCTTCTCCTGGGCCGCGCCGGGCTGCATGAAGGCGAAGGCAGCCAGCGAAAGCAGGATTGCGTATCGCCAGATAGCTTTGGACAATCGAATCACCATTCTTAGCGTTATATTTTAGCTTTCCAACGGCAAAGACATCGGTCCGGCGGGCACTCCGGTCAGAATCGTCCTATAATCGCTGCCCCAAAAACTTTGGCTCAACCATGCCTGCTAAAAAGAAGCGTTCGCGATCATCCACAAAAGCCAAGCCGAAGCCACAACCGCCAGCCAAGCTGAGCAAGACAGAGGAAGACCTCCTGTGGCACATGGCCAACGGCTACCAGTTGGAGACCTCTTCGCTCTGGGACAACCCGATCTTGCGACGTCTGAAGGACAACACTGAAGTGAGAGCCGCTGCCAACCGGGGTACGATTGAGGCGCTGCAGAAAAACGGGCTAATCGCGGTCGCAAAAGAGGGCGGGGTGGTGAATCCTACGGTCTGGCGTCTGACTGGAACTTGAACCAGGCAGTAATCTTCATACAACCTGAGTGGCTTGGCCGCGCAGACAACCTTCCTCGTGGCTCCGCCCTTTTTGCCGCTCAGAAGGTAAGAATTCCGGATGATTCTTGGTGAGGTGGTCCGACACATCCGCACCTAACTTCTCAAGCGAATTATCAGAAATGGCGAATTGCTGATCGCAATGAACGCACTGAAAAGTGAGGGGTTCGTATTTCGCCACCTTTAAGTTTGATTCGTACATGGCGCACCTCTTCTAGACGGTGTGCACGTACGGTTCCATCGCCAGGAATTGCTGGAAGATATGTTGTATCAGTGATTTGCCTTCGCTGAGTCAAGATTTCCCGCCCAAGTAAATCAGGGTAAGAGTTACCCGCCACCCGCAGCATTTGGCCAGCGCGACCCTCCAGCAGGGTCAGGATGACAGGTCAGTGGTAGCCGCCACAGAAAAAATCGCCCGTTATTTGTGTGGGGTCTTGAGAAAACGCTTAAATCCTAGCTCGTGTTAGGGGCATGCAGGATTCACCAAGTGCGCAGCCCATCGAGCGGCTGGGGGAAAGACGTGCGCACCATACAGGTAGTCCTTTTTCGGGGGAGATTGTTTAACGAGCTGCGGTCCCGCAGGGACCGCATGAAAGTAGCCCGCCACTTCAGTGGCGGGAAAGCTTTTGTCATCCTTGAGCTGCACGACCGAGCGTAGCGAAGGAGCGCAGCGAAGGACCTGCTTTTGAATTTGGGCGGGCGGGTGGCGGCCGGGTGCCCAACTTTTGGCTTGAGTCGGAGAATTCTCCGCGTTCCTATGGGACTTCATTGCAAAGCACCCTAGTCCCGCCCAGCAAACTGGCGGGCTACTTTCAGCCAGTCTCTAACCAGACTGGCCGGTGGAAAACGCAAGCCTCTGGAATTTTCCTGAAAAAAGCCCGGCATTTCTGCCGGGCTGTGAGAGAGAAGTTACAAACCGCAAGGTCCTTCGACTACGCCGGACGATTCGCAAGCGAATCGCCCGGCTCCGCTCAGGATGACAGCGGTGGGGTTCAGAGCCAACAGCCGAAGGCCGAGAGCCGAAGGCCGAGAGCCGACGACCGACCGCCTTGCCGTCGTCCGTCGAGTGTCAGCCTTGCCGTCGACCGTCA
>DASYWT010000040.1:0-11494 GCA_035935775.1 Terriglobales bacterium | reverse complement strand
GAGCTGGCTGGTGGCGCCGGTGGCAATCACGCTGGCTTTTTCGCTGATTCGGCCTGTATTCTTGCCGCGTTACCTGCTCACCTGCGTGGCCCCGCTGGTGCTGCTGGCCGCCGCCGGCCTGGCACGCGTGCGCCCGCGCTGGGTGGCGGCGATTGTGGTGCTCGCCATGTTGGCTCTCTCAGTGCGGGGAACGTTGGCGTACTACCGGGCTGATTTCGATCTGGGCAGGGAAGACTGGCGCGACGCTACTCAATATCTGTTGCAGAATGCACGTCATGGCGACGGCATTCTTTTCCACTCCGCGCAAGCGCGCATGCCATTTGAGTATTACTCGGAGGAGAAAGGGGCCCGCAGCGAAATGCGTGTGATCTTCCCCGCGTATGGCGAGGGAGGCCGGCTGTCCTATCTGGATTTTCTGGCCAATGCCAAGAGCGCGCCCCTGGGCGCGATTCCCTCTCACTATCGGCGTGTGTGGGTGGTGCTGGCGCACAACCAACTCAAAGACGGGAAGCCGGATTCCACCACCGGCTCGCTCGAGCAATTCCTGACACAAAATTACGCCTCGGTACAGGAGCGAGCCTTTGCGGGGAACGTCCAAGTGCTACTCTACGCTACAAAATAGCCGCCGAGTCGGACATTTCTTCCGGAATCAGGACACAGGAGGAGCTGCCGGGAGTTCAGTTCCCTTTTCCGGGCTCTCCGCCACCCACTCCCACACACGCTTTCCGCTCTGATTCACCACCGACCGCGCCTCGCCATAAGCCACCAGCCGATTCAACACCGTGGTGGCTGAGGCCAGAGGATCTTTGTGATTCACCAGCACTCCGGCGAATCTCTCCTGCATTTGTGTTACGACTTCGCGCGCGGTGAGCGGGGCCTTGGATTCAATCAGCACCGTACGACAAGCCCGTGTGAAGCCGGGCTGGCGGCCGTTGGGTTTGCGGTCCACCAGGGTTAGCAGTTCGTCGTCCAGTACATCATCACCGAACAGATTGGCTAACCCAATGATGGTCTGCTTTACCGTGCCGATGCGTTTCATGATATCGGCGCGTTGCTGAAGCAAGGCAAGTAATTCCTGGTGGGCGGTACGCAGGACTTCCTGGACGTAGGCGTCTCCGCCCGTCAAACGGAGAGTGGCGTTCTGACCGACAGCCATACCTGACTCCTCTTTCCGGACTTCAACCGTGCCTCTACCTCTACCTTGGGGTTAGATACGCGGAAGGAGGGGAAGCGGTGCGCGAAAATTTTGTGAGCAGCTACCCCGCCATCTTCAACCTTAGACTCACGCGAATGAAAAAGGTCACACGGAGAATATGTATGTCTCGTAATCATGGTTGTTCCACAGTATTTTCGCGGAATACCGCGCATCGCTTCGCGGCTCATGTATCGCTTCCAGCACCCCACCTTGGCCAATCGGGAGCGCAAATCTCACGGCTGGTCCCTATATTCCGTTCTTCATATTCCCCTCTTCCGAGCCGGAGGCAGCATCCGTGATGGGTCGGCAAACACTGTTCGCTGTTTTGTTGGGTGTTATGGCAAGGTGGGAGGTCGCATTAATTGCTTGACTCATGCAACTAATTTGGTCTAAATTGTCTTCATGCAAGATTTGAAGCAGTGGTCTCAGGAGCTCGAACGTTTATCGAGCCTGCTGGGGCACGTCGGTCCGGATGAGGTTTGCTGTGAGGGGCTCACTACCCGTCAATGTGGAATTCTGCGCACGCTAACGGCCGGTGAAGGCGCGCGCATCTCGGAACTGGCCGCGAGCGCGGGTATTTCGCCCAGCGCTATGACGCGCGTGCTGGAGAAGCTGGAGGCGCGGCAACTGGTGAAGCGCGTGCGCGGCGCCGCCCGGGATGGCCGGGCCGCGAGTGTGGCCGTTACGCAACACGGACGCCACGTACGCGGCAAAATTGATCAGCTGATGCTCGAGCGCACCCGCACCATCCTTTCCGCCTTTCCCGCCGGCCTGCAACCGCAATTGCTGGCCGCTATCCGGCTGCTTAATCAGGCGCTCGGACCGGATGGCTGCTGCCAGATTGAGGGCGAGAGTCAAGAGATGTCATTTAGCTGTAGCCTGGAGCGGCGCCCCACACGCGCCGCGGAAAAGAGGAAAAGTCATGGCCAACACTGATTCCGTTGTCGAAAGCGTGCGCCAGCACTACTCCGCGATCGCGGAGGGAAAGAGATGCGGGTGCGGCAGCGGCGACGTCACCAACGTGGCTCGTACCATCGGTTATTCCGCGGAGGAGCTCGGCATCGCCGGTCAGGCCAATCTCGGACTGGGATGCGGCAATCCGCTGGCGCTGGCCGCGATCGAGCCCGGCATGACCGTGCTTGACCTGGGCAGCGGCGCCGGCTTTGACGCTTTTCTTGCCTGGCGTAGAGTCGGTCCCCAGGGCCGCGTTATCGGCGTAGACATGACCGACGAGATGCTGCAGTTGGCGCGCAAGAACGCGGCCGAACTGGGCGCGGGCAATGTCGAGTTCCGCAAAGGCGCAATTGAGAAGCTGCCCGTGGAAGACAATTCCGTGGATTTGGTGATCAGCAACTGCGTTATCAACTTGAGCACCAGCAAACCGGCCGTATTCCGCGAAATTTACCGCGTGCTCAAGCCTGGTGGCGGTTTCGCTATCAGCGATCTGGTGCTCTTGCGGCCATTGCCGGAGGAAGTGGCGCACGATGTGGAAGCCTATGTGGGCTGCATCGCCGGGGCCAGCTTGCTCACCGATTACATCAGCATGGCGATGGAGGCGGGCTTTGAAGACCTGCAGATTCCGCAGATAACGGCCTCGAAAAAGCTGGGCGAAGCGTATGGGCTGGATCTCTCAGGCTCCGACGGGAGTTGCTGCGGGCCGCTGGCCGAAACCGCCCGAGCGGTAGTTTCCGCCAAGCTGCACGGGCGAAAACTCAATTGACGAGTGATGGTTGAAGATTGACGAATGAAAATCGTTCGATTGGCACAGAGTTGGTGGTGGCGGTAATTGACGAATGCCATGGGTGAGCGGGTTTCAATCGTCAATCGTAAACCTTCAATCGTCAATTAACGTGGTCGCGCACCAGCCAGCAGGAACTTGCCATCCTCGCTCTTGGCGGCCAGTTCGATGACAAACCCGCCATTCTCGATCAGCGGATAAAAAGCCTCCTCGTCATACTTGATGGAACTGCTCATCAGGATTTTTTCACCCGCCTGCAGTTGCAGGCTTTCGCCGGCAACGCGCAATTCCAGAGCGCGGGATGCGACAAAAAATTTCGCCACCTCGTGAATGCCCCCGCTGCCCCGGCGCAACTCGAAATGGAGTTTACCGTCGCCTTCAGTCAGTCCCATTCCTGCCAAAGGTGAGAAGGCAAAACGACGATTAGTGGGGTTGTCGTAACCTTGCAGGGTAGTCGCTTGGTCGAAGATTTCGCCATCGAACAGGGCCCGATCGCCCGGCCCCATGATCTCCCGCAGCCGCGCGGGAAAATGCAGCGGGCCGAATGCGCCCAGAGTGTTGCCCAGCACGGCATAGATGGTGGCGACGCCATTGTGGCTGAGCACCCGCAGATGCGCCTCGTCGCCCACGTCGAATTTCACGCCATGGCGGGAACGCGCGGTGGAATCCGCCCCCACCAATGCCAACTCCAGCAGCGCCTGGCTGAAGTCCGCGGCGATGTAATCCAGCGGCCTGCCCGCCTGCGCATAGGCCCGCAACACGATGCGGTCTTTGCTGCCTTCGCCGCAGCCCAGGCTGCACAGTGACTGCGCTTCCGGCCAAGTCCGGGCTACCCTGGCCGCGTTAGCCCCCAGCACCTGCAGGGCGCGGTTAGCGTTGCGGTACTCCGCCGAGCGCGTCAGCTCCACCCAAGCCTGCACCGACGGGGGCAGCCAGTAGAAAAACTTTTCATCCAGAAAGCGATGAGCCAGCGCCTGCTGCAACTGGGCTGCAATCTGCTCTTCGCGCAGCAGCACGTCAATTGCCAGTTTCCCTTGCCCGTCCATACGCTTGCAGATGGCCTCCTGCACCATCCCGGTGCAAAAAAAACTCACAATTGTGCTACTCTTGCGCGGTTTTTGCATCTAGTGCAAATGAGCCGCAATGCGCTCACAGGAGGATGTGATGAAGATTGTGGAAACCAGCGAAATCTCCCCCACCTGTCATTCCAACTTCAAACTTGTGGAAACCGCCGAAGTCAGCCCCACCTGTCATGCTGAATTCAAACTGGTGGAAACGGCTGAAGTCGCTCCCACCTGTCATTAGGATTTACACTGAGGCGCCTGCGGCGGACGGCTGAGGCTGGTTGTAGGTAGCGTCGGCGGCCGCAGGCTTTTTCTTCTATGCCCGCGATGGTCGAAGGCCGGCTCTCCATCGGCGCATTCTACAATCCGCATCTGGCGGAGGCACTGTTGCAGGCCGGCGGCGTGATTGATCATTTGTCCATGGCCGACCCTCCGGCCCCCGACGATCGCGCGTTTCCCTCCATTCGCGAACGCTTTTCGCTTCTGCTGCACGACTACCTGGGACAGCTTTCCGATCCGCTCAGCGAGCATGCGCTGACCCGTGCCCGCCATCTGCAGGAAATGTACCGCGGACCGTGGGTAGCGGAGCACTTCCAGTGCCTGCACACGCAGGACGGCGCCCGCACCCTGGATTACGTCTTCCCGCCGCTTTACACGGAAGAGTTTCTCAGCCGCTTTGTGGCCAACGCGCTGGTGCTGCGCGATGCCGTCAAGGCTCCGCTGGTGATGGAAAATATCCCCGGGTTCTTTTCGCTCGATTACGCGCAGATGACCGAAGCGGAATTTCTGTGCCGCTTCTTTGATCAGACCGGTTGCGGACTGCTGCTTGATCTGCCTCATATATGGCTGGCAGCGCATTATTCGGGGCGCGACCCACGCGAGTACCTGGCGGGTTTCCCCCTGGGCAAAGTGGTGGAATTGCACGTGGCCGGAGTGGAGGAGGACCGCGACCTGGAAGGGCCGTGGATTGCGCCCACACAGCCCACGGAGGAAATTTTGGAGCTCGCGCTGTGGGTGGCGGAGCGGGCTCCCGGGCTGCGAGCCGTCACCTTCGACGCGTTTGCGCCCAGCCTTACGGCCGACGTTCTCTTGCACTCGGTGGAGGCGACGCGTGCAGCTTTCGCCGTGTAAGGAAGCCCTGCATGACTGACGCCCGCTCCGACCGCGACCTGCAGGATGCGGTGATCACCTATCTGGCCGATGCAAATTTGCGCCGCACGGCGACCGCCCGGCTGCCACTCGCGCCCGACCAGGCGCGCCGCGCCGGGAGGTTTGCCCGCTTTCTGGCTCGCCGCTATTATCGCGACCGCCTGGCGCGTTCCTTCCGCTATTCGCGTCTCTTCGCACCGGCTGCTGAGACGCTCGTGGACACTCCCGCTTTCGATGCGTTTTTGGATGACTGTGTGCTCGGCTCAGTGGCTGCGGCGGAGCGGGCCGGTGATTTGACCCTGAATCATGTCAACCTGTCACCTGCTCCCGCCGCCTGGTGGAGCGAGTTGCTGCAATATGAACGCTCATTTTTTCTGCAAGCAGCCAGCACGGAAAATGCAAGCCCTGCCCAGTTCCCTCAACCTGCCCCGAGCGCCCGTTGCCGGCAATTCTCCTGGAATTTGCCCGAGGTTTTAGTTCGACTGAAATCGGGGAGGCCCATAAGTGACGAACTGTGCTGCGCGATTACGCTTCTGTTTTCACGGACGCGCCACGGGCGGATCTATGTGGTCGAAGTGGATGAGGCCACGGCAGCAGTCTTTCACGCCGCCCACGGGCACAGCCGCCCTGAGCAGATTGCGGAAGCGGCTTGCTTGTCCGCCACCATCGCGCAGCAAACCCTGAGTGCGCTGGCGCAGATTGGGGCCTTGGCCACGTCATCTTGACAACGGGAAGGCGCGCGTTTTTCTCTGGGTACACGGTTGCGGACGGCTACCCGCGCATGTACGCTCAGATGTAGCTCATGTTCTGCCGGGAGGCTGGCTATCGCTATCCCCAAGACCATTTTGTGCGTCAGCGATCAGGAGGTTGTGTTGCGCGTCCGCAAAATGCTGCTCGAGCATGAGGGATACCGGGTGTTGACCGCGGCGGGCGAAGCCGCAGCGGTTGAAACCTTGCGCACCGAAGCGGTTGACCTGGCGCTCCTGGACTACAGCGCCGCCGATGCGCAACCGGTGGCGGCCGCGATCAAGAAAGCCCGACGAAACCTCCGCCTGGTTGTCATCTCTTTCAGTCCCAATTTTCCGGAGAACCTGACCGGCCTGGTGGATGGGTGGGTGAGCAAGACCCGCAGTCCTGACGTGCTATTGCGGAAGATCGAAACGCTGGTGGCCAGAAAAGAAAAAGCCGATTCTTGAGCCCGCCTGTGCTAGGCGGTCAATCGCGAGTAGTCTTTTTCCCAGCCTCCAAGCACAGAGTCCAGAAAGTCGCCGTCATAACCGACATGCTCAAATTCGTCGGCCTCGGAGGCCGGCTCCACAAAATCAAACTCGGCCGCGTTTCCACAGATGCGGCAAGCGGGAAAAGTTTCGCCTTCCCACAGTATCGCTTCATGTGTGGCACGGTGCCCCTCATGGCTGACCCTGTACAGTCCTGTCTGCGGAACTAATTCGCCCGGGTGTTTCATTTGTCGCCTCTTTGAGTTATTGAGGCAGCGTATTCTCTTCGCTGCGCGGAAGGAATGGCACGGATGTGCCAGAGGCGCCTAAGTTACGCCTGCCAGCTTCGCGAGCCATCAACGTCCGGCTGGCGACGATGCGCCGCGGAATCACGCTTAAAATTTTCCTGGGAAGGCACTCGCCGGAAAAAATCGGCTCGCCATTCTTTTTCGGCGGAAGTTTTATAATCAGCTTTTCGCAACGAGTTAAGGAGGCCAATGAGGACGACACGGCGGAAAATTCTACTGGCATTGCTTTTCGGGCTCATGGTGTCAGGCGTGACCATTGGCCTGGACCTCGCCTTTGCGCACTTCGGCCATTTTCTGGCCCATCTGATTATTGCCGGGGGCATCGCCGGCCTTTTGACGATCATTTTCACCCTTGCCCTGCAACTCAAGCAGGAGGAGCAGCATTATTTATTTGCCGCCGAACGGGCGGCCGTGCTGGCCGAGGTGAACCACCATGTGCGCAATGCCATTTTCCCGCTGTGCGTAGCCGTCAACCGCTCCGGCGATCCCAACGCCTCCCGCCAGGTGACCGAGTGCGTGGAGCGCATCAACATGGCCCTGCGCGATGCTTCCGTGGACGCCAGTGTAGGCCGCTATTCCCGCACCCGGCCCAAAGCTAACGCCCAGAAAGCCGCTGCCTGACGCCGGGCAGGAAGAAACACTAATCCCCTCCTGGAGCGTATTCCCGGATTCCAGGCGCGGGGGTGTTAGTTGCAGGTTGTTAGAAACTACCGCTTGCGCTTTTGTCTGGCTGCGTTGGCTGCATTGGCTGTGTTAGCAGCTTCCGCGGCAGCCTTCAACTCCATGTTGGCCTGGGCCAAAAGCTGCCTCGCCTTCTCTGCGTGACCTTTCATGTCGTCTCTATTGGCCTTCTGAGCTTTTGCGATGTACTGGTTGGCCTGTATTACCAGTCGCTGAGCCTCGGCCAGGTTGGGATGGAGGTTCTTGTCTATATCCAACACTGGCTCCTGGGCCAGGGTGATGCCGCAGAACAGCACCGCGGCCAGGGCCGCCGTGAACACGCGCATCCTCTTGCTCATGACCTCTCCTTGCGATGTACGCAAATCGCGCGTGAGAGTCTATCATCATTTCCGGTCTTACCCGAGTCACCGTTTTTTAAAAAACGCCACGGCCAACTTCGGGCCGTGGTGTTCGGCCCCTCGGCCGAGTACAAAATATGACGAGGCGGCCAACGGCAAAGCCGCATTGCGCTCGCAACTAATAAGCGACGGTTAGAAAGGCCAGTGGGAGGCAAATATCGGCCCTGCTGGGCTACGTGCCCGGCACTGAAAAACTACTTCCCGGCCGTAAAGGCCAGCGTGAGCAGCGTCTTCTGTTCCATCTCATGGGCCTTGCCGGAACCGGTCGCAGGACTGGCGCTGCCGGAGCGCTTTACCGAAAGCACGTGGCGCGAGCTGCCCGCCAGGCGCTGTAGCCGTGGAAGCACATACCACAGCGCGCCCATGTTGGCCGGCTCCTCCTGCACCCAAAGGATGTCCTGCGCCGATTTGTGCCGCTCCAGTTCCGCCGCCAGCTCCGCCTCGGGGAAAGGGTAGAGCTGTTCCAGAAAAACAATCGCGGTGGCGTTGTCCTTGCGGTGTTTGCGCTCCACCCGTAGCTCGTGTCCGATCTTGCCGGTGCACAGGATCAGGCGCTCGGCGTTCTGCACTTCCGGATCGGGCAGCACCGGCAGGAAGCGCGGGCGCGAGAGCTCCGTAACCGGCGAAGAAGCGTCGGGATGCCGCAGCATGCTCTTGGGCGTGAAGACCACCAGGGGCTTGCGCCACTTGCGCAGGGCCTGCCGCCGCAGCAGGTGAAAGTATTGCCCAGCGGTGGAAGGCTGGCAGATCTGGAAGTTGTCGCGCGCCGCCAGTTGCAGGTAACGCTCGATGCGGGCGCTGGAGTGCTCCGGACCCTGGCCTTCATAGCCGTGGGGCAGCAGCAGCACCAGCCCGGAGAGCAGCCCCCACTTGTCTTCGCCCGAGCTGATGAACTGATCAATCACCACCTGCCCGCCGTTGGCGAAGTCACCGAACTGCGCCTCCCACAGAACCAGCGTCTCCGGATAATCGCGGCTGTAGCCGTATTCGAAGCCCAGCGGCCCTGCTTCCGAGAGCGCCGAGTTGTAGATTTCGAAGCGCGCCTGCTCCGGGCTTACGTGGCACAGGGGAATGTAGTGGCTCTCGTTTTCCGCATCCACTAGAACGGCGTGGCGCTGGTTGAAGGTGCCCCGCTGTGTGTCCTGCCCGCTCATGCGCACCGGCGTGCCCTGCTTGAGCAGAGAAGCGAAGGCGAGCGCCTCCGCCATGCCGTAGTCCACCGCGCGCTTGCCCGCGCCCATCTCCGCCCGCTGCTGCAGCAGGCGCTTGATCTTGGGATGGATGTGGAAATCCGCCGGGCAGGTGGTGAGCTTCTCCGTGAGCGCCGCGATTTCCTGGGGAGCGATTCCGGTGTCCACTTCGTACTCCGGCTTGTAACGCCCGCCTTTGAATGGAGCCCAGTAGTCGGGCATGCGCCGCATGCTGGGCTTTTTGGTCAGTTCTTTGGCGTCTTTCTGGCCCTGGTCATATTCGGCGCGCACCTGCTCCGCCTGCGCGTTGGCGTCCACGCCGATATCTTCGGCGTAAATTTGCCATAACCGCGGGTGCTCTTCGATGGTTTTGTAGAGCAGCGGCTGAGTGATGGTGGGGTCATCAATTTCGCTGTGCCCGTGACGCCGGTAGCCGATCACGTCCACAATCACGTCGCTTTCAAACTGATAGCGGTATTCGATAGCGATGCGCGCCACCCGCACCACCGCGTCGGGGTCTTCGCCATTGACGTGGAAGATAGGAATGTCCTGCCGCCGCGCCAGGTCGGCGGCAAAGCGCGCCGTGTGCAGTTCGGGCGGGGTGGTGGTGAAGCCGATCAGGTTGTTGACGATGATGTGAATGGCGCCGCCTACCGAGTAGCCCTTCAACCCGGCAAAATTCAGCGTCTCCGCCCAGATGCCCTGGCCGGCAAAGGCGGCATCGCCGTGCATCACGATAGCCAGAAATCGCGCCGCGCCATTTTTGCCGGCGCGAATCTGCTTGGCTCGCACCCGGCCCAAAGCCACCGGGTCTACCGCCTCCAGGTGACTGGGATTGGAAACCAGGTGAATGTTGATGTTGCGGCCGTGCTCGGTGGTATATACGCCGGTGGCGCCCATGTGGTACTTAACATCGCCCCCGCCGAGCACGCTGCGCGGATCCACATCCTCGAAATTCGCAAAAATTTCCGCTGTCGCCCGCCCCACGATGTGCGCCATCACGTTGAGGCGGCCACGGTGGCTCATGCCCAGGACGGCCTGCTCCGCCCCGCGCTCGGCCGCGCCCTGCAGCAACTCGTCGAGCAGCGGGATCAACACCGTGATTCCTTCCAGCGAAAAGCGCTTGCTGCCCAGGTAACGCGACTGCATCACCTGCTCGAACAGATCGGCTCGAATCAACCGCTCCAGGATGTGCTGCTGGTCGGTGGGCGGCGCAGGCGACTCCATGCGCCGTTCGATCCAGCGCCGGCGCTCCGGGTCGGAAATGTACGCGAACTCAACCCCAATGCTGCCGCAGTAGTAGCGTCGAGCTTCCTGGGCCGCGGGCCCCTTTAGTTGCAACTCAGGGTGGGGCTGCGGGCGGAACAAGCCTAGGGGGTCGAGATCGGCCTGCAGGTATCCCCAGCGCCGGAACGCGTCCAAAACCCGTTCCCGCTCAGTATCTTGCGCGGGGGCGTAGTCCCCCTGCTCAGGCACGCTCTCTACCTCAAACTTGACCTCTGCCATAACCCTTTAGTTTACAAGATGAGAAAACCACGAAGCAGGACTCAGGGGCAGTGAGCACCCTTAGGGACCGCGGTCCTCTCGCCAATAACAGGCGGGCTACTTGCCGCTGACCTGAATTGCGCTCCCACAAGAACAAAGGCGCAGAACCGGATGGCTCTGCGCCCTCTGCCTTAGGAAAGGGTTTAGCGGGCGAAGGTGCCCACAAAGGCGCTGCGCTGGTCGTGCAGTTCCCAGGACTCGCCCAGATCGTTGCCCTGGTATTTGTCCGTCATGGCCACCACCGGCATCGCGTGAGCGGTTTCCGTGAGCGGCGGGTAGTAGGTGTGTTCATTGCCGCAGAGATGATCGTGGTCATTGAGGCCGCGGGTCTGCACGGTCACAAAGCTGCCGGCGCGCAGGAAAGCAGCGCCATGGTGCCGGTGGTCGCGCAAAACAGCGAAGTCCACAGGAGCGGAAACCACCCGATCCACGCTGGCCAGCAGCTTACCACCCATATGGCGGGCAAAGGCGCTGAGCGCAGCCTGCTGCTGTGGCGTGGCTTCGTCGTCCACAATCAGGACCGCCTTGGCGGGATAGGGGTCGGCATAAGGATCGCCGAGGGTGGCGTTGGCGCGAACCACCGCGACTACGCTGTGGCCGGCGAGGCTGACGCCGTTCCAACCACCGCGCTGCACGTGCCAGGCCAGGATGGCTTCCTGGCCGTTCAGGCCGACTTCACCGTTGGCGAAGCAGGGCCCGGTCCAGACATCAGCGCTGCGGGTTTCGATGTAGTCACCGCTAATCTGGTCGGCGGCCAGCGCACTGCCGACGAACACGAATACTGAAGCTACCAGCATTGCAAGCAAACGAGATTTCATGAGCTACTCCTCACCCCTGAGGTGTCTTATCTATTTTCCGTCAAACAACCCGCGAAGGGAAGGGCCAGGGGAAAGAGAGCAGCAATTTTGATGCTAAGGCCCTAATGGACGTCGGCAAACGGGCGATATTCCCTGGCTGCTGGTTCCGCAGCGGGTGCAGCACCCGGGAAGAACGTGTTGCGCACCCTTTG
>DASYWT010000039.1:0-7318 GCA_035935775.1 Terriglobales bacterium | reverse complement strand
GTTTTTTCGGCGTGGTCCTGGGCGCCACTCTGGCCAAGGTGATCACTTTGTTGGTGGGTATGCCCTCGGTGATCAAGCTGTGGGCGGTGGCGGCGGGCCTTCTGGTCTCGGCCAGCGTGGGCATTTTCTTCGGGGTGTATCCCGCGCGGCGGGCGGCACGCCTGGATCCCATCGTGGCTTTGCGCTTTGAGCTTTAGATTCACCACAGAAGTCGACGGCTGACGGTCGATGGCTGACGGCCAATCTTATCGCTCGATCCCCAGCCGTCGACCGTGGACCGGCGACCTGCTTTTGAATTATGCGACGTAGTGACTACAGCGAGATCATCCGCATGGCCCTGGACACGCTCCGGGTCAACAAGCTGCGTTCGTCGCTGACGGTTTTGGGCATCGTGATCGGCGTGGCCGTGGTCATCGGCATTTCCTCCATCGTGCGCGGTCTCAACGACAATGTGCGCGGCGTGATCGGTTCCATGGGCTCCAACCTCATCTTTGCCTTTCATATGGAGGTGTTCACCTTCGGCCGCCCTTCGGAGGAGATGCGCACGCGCAAGGAGTTGACTTTCGAAGATTCTGAAGCCATGAAGACGCTGCCGCACGTGAAGGCGGTAACTGCCGGCGTACGCTACTTCATGCCCGAGTTCGGCGCCGGCACCTACGAGGTCAAGTACCAGGGCCGCAAAGCCAAGAACGTGATCCTGGAAGGCGACACCGCCGCCGTGAAAGATGTGTACGACCTCCAGATGCGCTCAGGCCGCTGGTTCAACGAAATGGATGACGTCCGCCACGCGCCGCTTATTGTGTTGGGCTCGCACACCGCGGAGACACTTTTCCCGGCCGGCAACGCGGTAGGCAAGGAGTTGCAGGTGGAGGGGCAATCTTTCCAGGTGGTAGGCGTGGCCGAGCCGCAGAAGACTGTCTTCGCCGGCGGCGAGAATCCGGAAGACAACAAAATTCTTTTTCCCTTGACCACCTTTCGCAAGCTGCACCCGGAGCAGAAAGCCCACTGGATCTCCGTGAAGGCCACCTCCCACGAGGACATGCCCAAGGCCATAGACGAAATGCGCGAACTGCTGCGCCGGCGCCGTCATGTGCCCGCCGACAAACCCGACAACTTCGCCATTTTCACCCAGGATTCGCTTTCCGATGTGTGGAACCAGATCACCGGGGCGGTGTTCATATTCATGTTCGCTGTCTCCAGCGTGGGCCTGCTGGTGGGCGGCGTGGGTGTAATGAACATCATGCTGGTTTCGGTGACCGAACGCACCCGCGAAATTGGGGTACGTAAAGCCCTGGGCGCGCGCCGCCGCGATATTCTTTTGCAGTTCACCCTGGAAGCCATTACCCTGACTGCCATGGGCGGGTTGCTGGGAGTGGCGGTGGGCGCGGCCATCACCTACGTTATTCCCGCCGTGTGGGCGTCATTGCCGGCGCGCATGTCGGTGTTCTGGACCAGTTTCGGTTTTGGGTCTGCCGCGGCCGAAGGTTTGCTGTTTGGCATTTACCCGGCATGGAAGGCGTCCAACCTCGATCCCATTGAGTCGTTGCGCTACGAATAGGCGAGTCGGATGCCAATGCTTCATATCCTGCAGGTTGTTACCGGAGTGCTGGCGGTTTGCGGTATCGGCTTTTATCTGCTCTGCATCTGGAGCGCGCGCGCCTACCTGCACTTGCGGCGGCCACCGAACGGTTTCCTGGGGCCGGGCGAGCTCTTCACCCCGCCGGTCAGTATTCTGAAACCCTTGCGTGGTTCTGATCCGCACATTTACCAGTGCTTTCGGAGCCATTGCCTGCAGGATTACCCCGCATACGAAATCATTTTTGGGGTGGACGACCCGCAGGATCCCGTGGTGGCCGATGTGGAGCGCTTGCAGCGGGAGTTTCCCAAAGTCGCCACCCAATTAGTGGTTTGTGCGCAGCCTCTCGGTCCTAATACCAAGGTGAGCAACCTGATTCAGATGCAGTTGGCGGCCCGCCACCCCTACCTGCTGGTCAACGACAGCGACATCCGTGTGCCCCCCGATTACTTGCGACGGGTAATGGAGCCCTTCCGCTCCTCTACCGTGGGGCTGGTGACCAGTTTTTACCGTGGCCTGGCGGGAAAGACCATAGGCTCGCGGTTGGAGGCGTTGGGGATCAGTGGGGAATTCATGGGCGGCGTGCTGGCCGCGCGGCAGATCGAGGGCGGCATGCACTTTGCGCTGGGCTCCACTCTGGCGGTAAGCCACGAGGCCTTGGCTGCGATTGGCGGCTTTGCCGGCATGCTGGATTACCTGGCCGACGACTTCGAGTTGGGATACCGTGTGTCCCGCGCCGGCTACACCGTGGTGCTCGCTGATCTGGTGGTCGAAACCTTCGTGCCCGATTACAGCTTTGGCGAGTTTCTGCAACACCAGATGCGCTGGGGCCGCAGCACTCGCGATTCCCGCCGCTGGGGCTACGTAGGATTGATTTTCACCTTCGGGTTTTTCTGGGCGATTCTGGCGGCGATCTTTTCCCGCGGCGCAGCCTGGGCCTGGGCACTGCTGGGCGCCGCCTTCTTCCTGCGCCTGATCACCGCGCTGGTAGTGGGCGTGGGCGTGTTGCACGATTCGCAAATCGTGCGCGATCTGTGGCTGGTGCCGCTGCGCGAGCTGATTTCGGTGGCGGTATGGGTGGGCAGCTTTTTCGGACACACCATCACCTGGCGCGGAAAAAAGTTCCTGGTGCGCAACAAACGCCTGGTGCCGCTCGACTCGCCGTCGGAGTAGGCGTGGCCCGCGGCCAGCGCAGAAGGCATACAATCAGAGTCTCCCAAGACTCCTGCCTGCAAATTGAGGACTGTGATGGGACACAACCTGCAGAACACGATTTCCCTCCTCACCCGCACGCCCGCTGCTCTCAATGCGCTGCTGCGTGATCTGCCGGAAACCTGGACCTTGCGTAATGAAGGTGACAATACCTGGAACGCCTTCGACGTGCTTGGTCATCTGATTCACGGCGAACGCACCGACTGGATGCCGCGGGCGAGGATGATTCTGCAATTCGGAGAGAGCAAGACGTTTGAGCCTTTTGATCGAAGGGCGCAGGAAAGAGAAAGTCGAGGTAAGTCGCTGGGGCAGCTTTTGGACGAATTTGCGCGCTTGCGGTCAGAAAGCCTGGACGCCTTGCGCGTGTTGAACCTGCAGCCTCAGGACCTCGAACGGCGCGGGCGGCATCCTGAACTTGGAGTGGTTACTCTCTCTCAGTTGCTCGCCACCTGGGCGGCGCATGATTTAACTCATCTGCACCAGATCTCCCGGATCATGGCCCACCAGTACCGCCAAGCCGTGGGCCCGTGGAGCGCGTTTCTTGGCGTGATGAAATGCGCCGGCCACAGCTCTCCTTAGTCCGGGGGAGGGACGCCTTTCCCTTTGTCTCCCCTGTTGCTGTACTGCAAAAGGAACTTATGGAGTAGTCCGGTTTGTCAGGATGTACTTCCCACCGCTGTGCGCCATTTCAAACACCGTCAGACCTTCGACCTGTGGCGGATGCGGGCCGTCAGCCCACAGAAAAACTCGTCCGGTTCCCTGCCACAGCTTGGTGAATGACTCTTTCGTCTCAAACACCTGTGGCGCGTCCGGAAACTGCGAGCCGTACCACAAATTTGCGCTGGGCGCGTGCAGGATGTGTACTGGGACGCCGGTGTAGAAGTTGAGCGTGGAGCCTTGCTCGTACTCGTCATCAATCACAATCATGTCGCCCGGCCGGTAACGCTTTTCGATAGCCAACGCCAGCTTTTTGGAAGAAAGGATTGGCGAAAAAGTGACGAAGCCGGAATGAACGCAGAGCAGCAGTGCCACTGACATCGCTGTCAGTGCCATGTTTCCGTGCCGCGGCGAACCCCGCCGTCGCAGGTACCAGTTCAGACCCGTACCCAGCAGCAGGGCCAGGGCCACGCCCAGCAGCGGCCCACGAAACACCCCCAGCGCCTGCGGCGTGAGATCAAAAATGTGGCCGAAAGAGAGCACATACGAGGTAGCCGCCCGCTGATGCAGTAGATCGGCTAGTTCCGCGCCCGGGGGCGCGGCCTCCGAGAGCCGCAACATGATCATGGAGGCAACAAAACCGCCAATGCCGATCACAAACAACACCAGGGAAGAGATACGCCCGGCACGCCGCTCTTGGCTTTCCGGCGCGGAGTTGGCCTCCCGCTCCATCCAGCCGCCCACCAGCAGGGCAATCGCGGGTAGCGCAGGCAGGTTGTAATACTCCTGGCGCGTGGAAAAGCTGAAGAACACCAGGATCACCAGCGCCCACACCAGGAACAGCAGGTTAGCTCGGTCGCGTGCGCTGAGGTTGCCGCGCAGGGTCCGCAAGCGCATTGGTACGTTGCGCACCGCTTGCGGCAGGAACACGCTCCAGGGCGCCAGCCACAACAGCAGCAGCGCCCAGAAAACGGCCAGAGGCACGGTGCCATAGTCGCGTGGCACGCGCTCGTTCAGATAACGCAGGAAGTGCTCGTTCACAAAATAAAACCACAGGAATCCGCGCACATTTCCCTGGGTGGGATTGCGCAGCGCCGCCAGACCGTGCCAGGGCGCGGCAACGGCCAGAAACACCAGCGTGCTGGAGAGCAGGCGCATGCGCAACAGGTGCCGCAGGTTCCCCGTGAGCAGCAGGTAAAGCAGAATGATTGCGCCCGGAAAAACCAGGCCGATCAGGCCCTTGGTCAGAACGTTGAGCGCCGTGGCCGCGGCCAGGCCCCAGCAGGCCAGGCGCGAGGGCGGGCTCTCCTCCAGTCCCTGCAGGAAGAAATCGAAGCCGAGGGTCAGCCACAGCGCCACCAGCACGTCGGGAATCTGAAAGCGTGTGTAGATATAAATGCCGAAGCAGGCTGCCAGGGCGAGCGCGGAGTAGAAGCCGCCTTCGGCGCCAAACACTCGGCGGCCAAGGCGGAAGGCCACAAGCAGCAGCGCAAGCACGCCCAGCGCCAGCGGCAGCCGCGCGCTCCACTCGCTCACGCCAAAGGCTTTGAAGCTGGCAGCCATGCCCCAATACAAGAGCGGCGCTTTTTCCAGGTAGCGGATGCCGTCAATCTGCAGCGTGACCCAATCGTGGCGGAGCACCATTTCCCGCGCCGCTTCAGCGTGCACCGAGTCAGCATCGTCGAGCAGGGCTGGCTGGAACAGGCTGGAAACGTAGATGGCGGCCCATACGGCGATTATGGCGAGGATGTAGACGCGCGAGCGCGCCCCGACGGTGCGGCTCAGGGTGGATGAAGGCACACTGACGCCCGGAACTGATTGGCTCATGCCCAGAAATTGTCATTATATGGGAGGCAAGGCAGGGGACCCGGCAGAACGGTCGGTCTGCCGGGCAATCGGTGCGAAACAGAGTTCTGACAGGGACCCTACTCGCTCTTCTTCTTGGCGCTGGGAGGCAACATGCCGTTAAGGCGCAGATAGACGGCCGCCTGCGAATAATGGTCAGCCCAGTCGTTGGTGAGGCCGATGGCGGCTCCCGCCTTCGGCATCTCTCGTCCGCCCCACAACTTGACCTGGGCGCCAAGTTGAGAATCCGTGACCTTGCTCAGCGCCGAATTGCAATAATCGAATGAGCTCTTCAGCGCCGAAACCAGCTTGTCCTTCGGGTCGGTGGCGCTCACCTTCAGTTTGTCCTCTTTAGGTTCCGCAGTTCCCGCGATCCGAGAGCACAAGAAGGTATTTGATTCCACCATGTGCGTGACCAGCGTGCCGAAAGTCATCTGCTGCGATGTGGGACGGAAGCCGTACTTTTCCGCCGGCATCTCCTCCGCAGCTCCCACCAGGTTTTTTTGTTGCCGCTGCATGATCTGGCGCACGCTCTCCATCACCGGGTTTGACTGCGCCGCAGCCAGGCACGACATGACCACTGCTGCCGCTAACCAACAGATTGCCTGTTTCATTCTTGCCCTCCGTAAATGCGGCCAACAGGATAAACCGAAGGAGGGCAAAGCGCCAGGAGTGACGCCTCGGAAGACCAATTGGAGATGATCGGGCAAATAACTATTGATGGCTGCCGACTGACGATTGAAAACCTGCACAGATCAAGAGCGATGCAATCGCACCCGGCCTATTTTTCAATCGTCAATCGTCATTCTTCAATCGTCAATTCAGACTCAATATTCGATCGTCAATTGAGGACTACGCAGTGGGGGACTCGGTGCCGGTGGGCCGGCTCTCGGCTTCACCGCGCAGCGTGCTCACGCCGCGGCGCACTCTTTCTCTGCCCTGCTCAAAGCTCTCGCGGGCGGAGTTCGCCAGATCGCTGGCCCGCTCGGCGATGTTGTCCCGTGTTTCCTGGCCGCTCATGGGAGCGAACAAAACTCCCAGGCCAATGCCCATCCCCAGTCCAAATAGAAATGCCTTCATCACTGCCTCCTGTGGAAGATGTCGAGGTTATGTTTGGTCTCAGCCTACCGCAAATTACGTTGCGTCGGCAGCTAAGAAACAAGATGCGAAAATTCTCCGAGGGTTTGCTGCCTGCCGCAAACCAAAATTCACCACCCAGGCACACAGGCACAGAGGAGAC
The DNA here is from genome assembly GCA_035935775.1 of Terriglobales bacterium. GTDB lineage: Bacteria > Acidobacteriota > Terriglobia > Terriglobales > Acidobacteriaceae > JAICWP01. Next base: position 788 of record DASYWT010000039.1, on the reverse strand, counting down.
GATGGATGAAGTAAGAATCTAGGAATGAAGAATGACGACTGGTGACTGCCGCCGGAATATCCCTCTAGACCGCATTGTTAGCGGCGTGATCCGGCAATTCGTCATTCTCTCAATCAACTATCATTTCTCTGTGCCTCTGTGTCTCTGTGGTGAGAAAAGGCTCTACGGCTGCGGCGCAGGCATGCCGGGCATGGCGACCACTCCGATGCTGCCGTCGGGCTGGCGTTGGAGGGCCGGCGCGTATAGTCCCAGGTCCTGGCGACGCCACCACAATCCCTGCTGGCGCCGGGCCGCCATATCGGTGAACCAGTATTGCCACAGGACGGCGCGGACTTGTGTGGGCGCTTTTTCAGCAAAAGGATTGCCGGCAAAGAGCGTGAGCACCTCGGGATCGTTGATCAGCAGCAGTTCCTCAGTGTGCAGTACCCAGGGGTTGTTGCGCCAGTTATCCAGGGAGGCGAACCACAGGTTCCAGTCAAAGCGCGGCTGGTAAGGAGCGTAGATTCCGGGTGGCTGGCGTGGGTCCTGTGGCTTGTAGCGAAACGGGTATGCCTGCCAGCTTTTACCGTCGTAGGAGCCCTGAAACTCGATTTCGTAGCGGGCGCGGGTCATCACCGCGAACAGCCCGTAGCGGTTGGCGATGCGATGTGGCTCCAGCGCGGCTACCGGCTGCGTAGGCAAGGGCAGGTGCGGGAAGAACATCCACAGCAGCAGGACGCTGGTGACATAAAAAATCGCGGAGAGCGCGACGGCCGAGATGGCCAGGCGGAGGGCGGCAATGTGCTGCC
>DASYWT010000038.1:0-4525 GCA_035935775.1 Terriglobales bacterium | reverse complement strand
ACGAAAACGAAGGTGCTGGTGTCGCCGGTCATCGGCGAACCCACGATCCAATAGGAGTCTGGCGCGGCGGTTGCCGCCGCGTCGCGGAATTCTCCCACCGTCTTGGCGAAGACACGGTACTTACCGCTGTTGACCTTGGCATCCTCGTAGTACACATACTTGGCGACCTTGCTGCTGGATTGATTCTCCTGGGCGGCAAGCGCGCCGAGGAGGCAAAAGACGACTAACACGATAGCTGTAAGCCTGGTCATACCTGCTCCTTTCTCTGGTGAACTGCGAATTGACCTGGGATGGTTGCTTCGAGGCGGGGGCCGATGTTCGAAGCGGACTGTACATCGAGAGCCGAGGGAAGTCAACGGTGTCGAGGCCGGAGTCAGTAGTTAGTAGTCAGGAGTCAGGGGTCAGCGAACAATCGGCTCTGACCACAGACGCTGAGGCCTTGAGCCCTGATGCCTGACTCCTCTCATCTATCCTGTTAGACTTCTTGCCTATGGCCATCCCTGTGCAGCCCAACATCAAACTGGTAAACCGGACCGACTATCGCGAGAGCTATGCCAACAGCGTGCAGGTGCGGGTGAACGTGTGGGACTTCTTCCTGGTGTTCGGCACCCTCCAGCAGCAGAGCGAAAACGAGGTAGAGGTGCACAATTTTCAGGGCATCTACCTGAGCCCGCAGCAGGCCAAGGCGCTGCTGCACATCCTGCAGCAGAACATCGTGAGCTACGAGAATACGTTTGGCGAAATCAAGCTCGATCCGCGGATGGCAGCCACGGGACCGGTCCACTAAGACCGGCGCGCAGGTAACAACGGGCGGACTTCGCCTGGTTCTCTTACTGGTCGCCATATTTGCCGCCCTGGTTGCACTGCACGCTCCTCTGTTGCGTCTGCCTTATTTCTGGGATGAAGCCGGCTACTTCGTGCCGGCGGCGCGCGACCTGCTGCTCAGCGGGAACCTGATTCCACATTCGACGCTGCCCAACGTTCACCCGCCGCTGGTGATGGTCTATCTGGCGTTCAGCTGGAAACTGGCGAGGTTCGCGCCCACCGTAACCCGGCTGGCCATGCTGCTGGTGGCGACTTTCGCATTGCTGGGCACGTTTCGTCTGGCAGAACAAGTTGCCAACCGCGAAGTGGCCCTGGCGGCTACTGTGTGTACCGCGCTCTATCCGGTGTTTTTCGCACAGAGTTCCCTGGCTCACCTGGACCTGGCTGCCGGGGCTCTCACCTTGTGGGGCGTGGATGGCTATTTGCGCGGCCGCGCCTGGCAGAGCGCAGCCTGGTTTACCCTGGCTGCCCTGGCCAAAGAAACCGCAGTCCTGGCGCCCCTGGCGTTGCTGGGGTGGGAGATCGCCTGCCCGTTTCTCAAGCGGAACGATGCGTTGTGCAGGTTTCAAGGCTGGAGCTGGCGCCGTGGAGCAGCGCTGCTGCTGCCTGGCGCGGCGTTGGGTTTGTGGTTTTTATATCTCTATGCGCGCACGGGCAATGCCCTGGGCAATGCTGAATTCGTGCGCTACAACCTGTTGGACACGCTGAACCCGCTGCGCATCGTAATTGCGGGGGCGCAACGGGCATGGCAGGCGGCGGGCTACATGAACCTGTTTCTGCTGACCGCGGCCGCGATACTGGCCATGTGGTTTCCGCCGTTGCACGATGCGAGGGGAGAGCGGCCGCGGATTGCGCCGGCGGTGCAGGCGGTGTTTGCGGCAGTGGTGGCCGCCTATGTGGTGGCGCTCTCGTTGGTGGGCGGTGCGGTGCTGGCGCGCTACATGCTTCCGGTGGTGCCGCTGGTAATCATCATTTGCGTTTCGACGTTATGGCGGCGGATACGCAGCTGGCGCGGCGTGATGGCGATTGTCTGCCTGGGATTCGTCCTCGGCTTGTTTGTGAATCCGCCGTGGGGATTCGCTCCTGAAGACAACCTCGCCTATCGCGATTACGTTGTGCTGCATCAGGCGGCGGACGAGGTGGTAAGCACAAAATACGCGAATGCCAGAGTGCTGACCGCCTGGCCGGCTTCCGATGAGCTCACGCAGCCGTACCTGGGATATGTGAAGCGCCCGACGCGCGTGCTGAGGGTTGATGATTTCTCGTTGCCGCTCATGATGGCCGCTGCGGATTCCAAGACGCAGTTCGATGTGGCCTTGCTCTTTTCCACCAAGTACGAACCGCCGCGCCGGCTTCTCGGCGAGTGGCCGGCGTGGGAGCGGATCAAGACCCGGTTTTTCGGATATCACCGCGATGTGCCGCCGGAAGTGGGCGCGCAGCTTCTGGGCGGCAGGATCGTGTTCCTGAAACGGCTGCGCGGGCAATGGGTAGCGGTGGTGGACCTGGAGAAACCGGAGGCGGTGGAGTATCGCGTGCCGAGCGCCGTGTACCGAGCGGCCAGTCTCGCGGCCATGAGAGATTGAGGATGGGCGACTGCAGGGCGCCGAACGAGAGCCCCGGCACTTCCTGCGACAAGGGCCGTTCGTCGCCTTTTTGATACTTGGGCTGTTCTTCGGGTTTTGGATAGATGAGCCGTTCCTGGCGTTTTGGACACATGGGCTGTTCTTTGGGTCAGCTCGGCGTCAAACGGGCGGCGCCGAAGCAGGTTCCGGGGAACGGTTGTTATAATTGCGAAGGAGTGGTGGGAGTAGCTCAACTGGCAGAGCACCGGACTGTGGCTCCGGACGTTGTGGGTTCGATTCCCATCTCCCACCCCAGCATCCTGCCTGTTTGCAACTGGATAGCCTGAGCACCTGGGTATATTAGGGTACAAATTCGCGCTTCAGGCTAAAGTTCACTGTAAAACCAGTCTCACAACCCTGCTGTTAGCCTCGCGCAGCGCGCTCGGCATCGCCTGCGTGTAGGTGTTCATGGTGGTGCGGATGTCAGCATGGCGTAAGAGCTCCTGCTGAACCTTCACGTCCACGCCTAAATTGCGCAGCATGGACGAGTAGGTGTGGCGGAAAGTGTGCCAGCCGATCCCCGCACCCACGTTGGCCTTTACCGCAGCCGGCGCAATCCGCTGTTGCTGAATGTGATGGGCCCACCAAGGCCGGTTGGTGTCGGGATTGGCAAACACCCATTCGCAGCATTCATACTTCGGGCGGTAGGAAAGCAGCGCAACGACCAAAGACGCATCGAGCGGCATCTGCTTTCTCGAATACCGCGTCTTGACGTCGCCGATCGCTCCCACCACCCAGGCCCGCTGCACCAGGACCATGTTTCTGGTGAAGTCGAAATCACTCCACTTTAGCCCGAGGATCTCGCTAACTCGCAGGCCCAGGCACATGGCGACCAACACCATGGTGCGCCAGGGATCATTCAGATAGCCAAGGATGCTTCGGCATTCATCGGCCGTGAGCACCCGCGGCTCCCGTTCGCGCTTGGTGCAGCCGGGAACCCTGACCAGGCTCATAGGATTTTGCGTCACGGGAATAAATCCGTAACGCATGGCTGAGCTGAACAGGATGCGCATGAGACTGCGGATATGAGCCTTGCTCTTGGGCGCCAGATTGAGCGTCTTCAGCCATTGCTCGACCGCGAACGGCTGAATCCGCCGCATCTCGTAGCTACCCCATTTGGGTTGGATGTAATTGTTAAGCCAGGGCAGATAGAACGTCCGAGTGCTGGTACGTTCTGGCATCTCTTCCTGGATGTAGTGGTGGATTACGGTGTCTAGACTGGATACGCGCGGATCGTCCGGGTTGGCCATGGCCCGCAAGGGCTCAGCAGCCTTGATGGCCGCCGCCTTCGTCGGGTACTCGCCAACCGTTCCGATCAGCACCTTTTTGTGAGCTCCTGTAGGGTCATAGAAGCGGTAGACCCAAATATCGGCCGCTCGCTTCCGCTTTTCCCGTGTGACATTTCCGTACTGATAACGCGTCCGCCTCATTGCACCTCCGGAGACGGGCACGGGTGACAAGCTGAGGGTACGCGGGAGTTGAGCCATTTATCAAGCCAGGAGGCGCGAAATTTCCACCGATTGCCGATTTGAATGGCCGGCACCTCACCGGCCTGCGCCATGCGCTTCAGCTTGGTCGGGCTGATGTTCAAGATTTCAGCGGCTCGTTTTGCATCAATTAGGGGTTCGCAGCTCATCCGTTACTCTCCGAAGTCCCGGCTGGTATTCGCGTGAGACTTTGTTCTCGATTTTTCGCGACCGAAACAGGCTGCTCGGTGAAGGCCGCTTCGAGCCGGACCGATGCCGACCAGTAGCGGATCGAGCCCGCCGGCACGGAAAGCAGTTCAGCGACCGCTTTGGTTGTAATGAGCCTGACACTAGATTCGACGTCTTTCGCTCGCCGAGGAGGCTGTACCGTTGGCGTTTGCGCCCGGACTACAGCGGGGGTCTGTGGTTGCCCTAGGAGCTGCGTGTGACGTGTCACCGTCTTGCTCCTGGTGCCGCTCCGACAAGCGCCGTATAGTTTCGCGGCAATGTTCGCAACCAAATCGGTCCAACAAGGTTAACGCCCGAGCACGTTCCTGTTGTCGGCGTTCTTGGGTGCGCCGCCGTTTGTCCATGGTGCGGCAGTCCGGATGA
>DASYWT010000037.1:0-2914 GCA_035935775.1 Terriglobales bacterium | reverse complement strand
GCTAGCGAATCGCTCCACTTCGCTCGGGATGACAGGGGTTGGTGGGTGGCGGTGCGACGACGGCTGAAGCCGCGCCCGTTCAAATCTATAGCAACTGTCATGTTGAGCGAGGGCGCACGCCCGAGTCGAAACACCCCTGCGCAGCCTGATCCTCCGAACTGCGAAAGGGAGTTTCTGGGCGGCGCTGATGGATTCTCTAGGAAATGCCGCGCTTTGCCCGGTGTGTTCGGCAAGGCCCTGCCCGCGCGGATTAAGAGACTCGATGAGTGCGATCTTCTTGGAACGCCGCCAGCCCTTCCTTCGCTCGGATGCGCATCTTTATGGCGCATCCTCGGCTCAGGATGACAGAGCTTACTTCCTCTTCTTCTCCGTGGCTTTCTTGGCGGGCGGCTGCGGCTTGCCCTTAGCTTTGGTTCTGGGCTCGGCGGGCTTCGGAGACGCCGCCTTGACGGGATTGGGCGCGGGATTGGCCTTCGCAGCCGAGGCAGACGCGGCGGCTTTCCCTGCAGTCGCGGCAGCCTTGGGCGCGGCGGCGGCTACGGCCGGCAACGCTGCTTCCGCTCCCTTGCCCTTGCGCTTCTTGGTTGCGGGCGCGGTGGGAGCGGGTGCCGCAGCAGCAGCCGCCAAGGCCGCGGCTTTGGCGGCGCGGCCGCGCTTGGGCGGCGGCGGTGGCGGAGGCGGCGGGGGTGGAGGCGCCAGCGGCTTCAGATACTTCAGAATCTCCGTGCGCGAGCGCATCTTCCCGTCCAGCAGCAGCAGGAACACATCGTGGGCAATTTTGGGATACTCCGCCAGCGTGGGCGTGATGTGCAGCTCGGTCATCTCCGGTAACGGCAGCTTCTGCTGCACTTGCCGCCACTTGGTGAAGAAGTTCTTGATCTTCTGCTCCACCCCCTGCTGGCGCGTGGTCAGCTCCAGAAACAGAATGCTTTCCGGCCGCGCCTTGGAGAGCAGCTCCCAGGTGCGCGAAGGTGTGGCCGCTTCTTTGCCTGTCAGCTTCTTTGCCAGCTCCCTGGCGTCCGCCTCCAGGTGTCGCCAGCCCTCCACCAGATCGCGCCGCGGAATCAGCTTCTGCATGTCGCTGAGGTCGTGATCGCTCAGCCGCTTAGTCAGGAAGTAGAGCACCGCCGGCCCGGTGTCCATGGCATAGCCCAGCTCGCTCATCTGCTGCCGCGCCTTGGTCAGCTGCCCCAGTTCCGCCGTGTCCACCTTGGCCGTGCTCCAGTGCGGATTCAGCACCTTCAGCCAGCCATCTTTTTCCAGCGCCTTGATAATGTGCAGCGGGTCCTCTTCGTAGGCCAGTTGCTCAATTTCGTAGCCGATGGCCCGCTCGCTGATGTTCTCGATGTAGTTGTTTTCCTTGGCGGCGTCGTAGCGCGCCTGCGTGCGCTCTTCCAGCGGCCAGTGGAAGCGATGGGCAAAGCGCGTAGCCCGGATCAGCCGCGAAGGCTCCTCCAGGAAGGCGTAGTTGTGCAGAATGCGCAGCACCTTGGCCTCAATGTCAGCCGCCCCGTTGAAGGGATCGAGCAGTAGCCCGCGCGAGCCGGGGTTCAGCGACAAGGCCATGGCGTTAACCGTGAAGTCGCGCCGGCGCAGGTCCTCGGCGATGGTGGAGGGGGCGGTCTGGGGCGGCTTGCCCGGCTTGTCGTAGCGCTCCGAACGGGCCATCGCCACTTCGCCCCGCACGTTGCCCGGAAACATCAGGTAGAGGGTCTTCAGGTCGTCATCCACACCCTGAACGACGATCCCGGCGCGCTCCAGGTCCTTTTGCAGCTTCAACGGGTTACCCTGAACCGTGAAGTCCAGGTCGCGGATGGGAAAGCCGCTGATGATGTCCCGCATGGCCCCGCCCGTGAGATACACATTCATCTCATTCGTGCGTACCACATCTTGCAACGCGTTGACGGCGCGTTGCTGCTCCGGCGTGAGCCGGATCTCCATGGTGTAGATGTAATCGGCCATGCCCTAGAAAATGAAGGACTTACGTCCCAGACGCACACCCTGGGGCGGCGCGGCCCGAGGCCGTTCGCCAACCCCGTTCGACTGCGGGTAAGTTTCTCTTGCCAATGGACTTAGGTCGGTTTTGCGAGGACGCGCTAAACCCCTCACCTTACCACAAAGAATGTGGTTTGGCTACAAAAGTGCGCGATTTTGAGGCAAAAAATGGGGTAAAAAATGCGACAATTCCCGGAAGTGAGAGCGGGCGAGCTTTCACCGTTTCCCCCAAAAACCATGGTTTCGACCCACAAAAAAGTGATAGTCCGCAAACTGGACCGGGACAGCGTGAACGGCTATGTGTCTCCGGCTAACTTCCTGGTGGAAGGCAAGTTAGAGATGATGAACACGGCCGGAAACGTGGTCTCCGTGGATTTGCGGGAAATCAAGATTGTGTACTTTGTGCGCGAGTTCGCGGAGGCAAGCGGCCCGCAACGCAAGACCTTCGCCAACCGTCCACGCACCGAGGGTCTATGGGTGCGGCTGAAGTTCAAAGACGGAGAGGTCATGGAAGGATTGATGCCCAATGACTTAACCCAGGTGATGGCGGAGGGCTTCCTGGTGAACCCGCCGGACCTGCGAGCCAACACGCAGCGCATGTTCGTGCCCCGCAGCGCGCTGGCCGGACTTACAGTGCTGGGAGTAATTGGCGTCGGACGTGGGCGAAAGCGCAAGGCTGCGGCCGCGGATGTGGGCCAGGTGCCGATGTTCGAGCAATAGACTTCGTAATCGGGCGAACCTGGGGGCTTCGCGGAGGAAGGTTACGTGGCGTTCCAACTCAAGCTAAGAGTAGCTTCAGTTACTTTCAAGTTGTCATGCTGAGCGCAGCGAAGCACCTGCTTTTCCCCCGGTGGCCCCGGCTACCTTTCAGGAAGCTGCTACATTCAAGTTGTCATGCTGAGCGCAGCGAAGCACCTGC